>JAJFKA010000080.1 GCA_021773555.1 Gammaproteobacteria bacterium | reverse complement strand
CTGGGATTGATCTTTCCGCTGACCCGCTCCGAAAAAGAGATTGTCGAGGATACCCTCTAGCCCGCATTGTTCATGAAGGGAATGGATTTTATGGCAATTGTGGCGAAGAAGGTTGGACAAACATCGTGAAAGGCATAGCCGCTATGTCTTGAACGATTTTGTTCAAGATTCGAAGGCAGCATTGTCTAAAAAACCATTCAGACACAGACTGTATTTCACGAATTGACCTCCATTTTTACCTAACCTATTGAAATATAGTAACCTAACGATTGCACTGTGTCGCCTTCATGAATAATGCGGGCTAGGTTCGAGGGAATTTTACGGCTGTCCCTCGAAAAAGCCGAAAGATCCTTTTCCGTTGTGCTTAACCTGATACATAGCGCCGTCCGCACGTTCGACCAGTTGTTCAAGAGTTTCACCGTCCCTCGGGCATAAGCTGATTCCGAGGCTGGCAGTGATGTTTATGCTTACCACATCAAGCGCGCGGAGATTCAGGACGATAGGCTGGGATACTTCTTCCAGAATCCGCGCGGCAGTGATACGCACATCCTGTTCGACCGACACGTTTTCCGATAACAGCACAAACTCATCACCACCAAGACGTGCCACAGTATCTTCAATACGCATGTGGGCTTTGAGACGTTTTGCGATAGCGATCAGCACCTGGTCGCCAATATGATGGCCGTAGTTGTCGTTAACAGTCTTAAAATTATCGAGATCAATGAACATCACCGCAAACTGGTCCTCCTGGCGTTTCGCGCGTGCCAGGGACTGCGCCATTCGCTCTCGTAGCAGGTTCCGGTTCGGCAGTTCCGTGAGCGGGTCGTGCAGAGCCATCTTTTCGTGCAGTTCCCGCTCTTCTTCAATGACCTGCGTTTGTGCAAAAAACATCCTTCGCTGGCGCTCGGCGGTATACCCCGCGAATCCGGAAATCAGGAAGGCTGCGAGTAGCAGGGGGAGCTGAACGAAGAACGCCTCGGGCAATTCGGCCTGCACAAAAGAGGCGATCACATAACCCAGAACGACGATGGTTGATGCTCCGAGCGCATAGATAAAGCGGAGTCCGGCAAAGTAGCCGTATACCATTATCAGGATCAGACCAACAAAGTAAGGCTCGGCAGAAGGCAGTGCCATCATCAGCGCAAGGTTGCTGAAACCAAACAAAAGCATCAACACAAATAACGATATCTGCAGGTACTGGGCAACCAGGGAGGTGTAGGTTAAACCCAGCACCGCCAGTATCGACAACGCCAGATACAGTCTTATTTGCCAGGCGGTGACCTGGATCTCGGGAAAAATCAGTGAATCAAGCAAACCAAATAAACCGACCACGAGGATAACGATTACAAGCCCTGGCCGTATATAAGGCAGCAGTCTTGCAGGTTCATTTTCGCGGTACAGGCGTTCAATCTCCCTGTCTTGAAACGCCATCGTGACAGGGTCCAGAGAATAAAGTTGTTGCGAATCCTGTGAGCTCATGGAGGGCTGCAGATCTGTTATTCACCCCCTAGTGTACCTGAAAATCTCGTGGCACATCGGACCCCTACACTTCCGGGAGTGTGTGGTGATATAGTCGATCTACCCTAAACCGTGAGATAGAGGTTAACGATGACCTTCAACGCGCAGAGCGTACTTTCAGTCCAACCAATTCCAAACCTTTCCGACGAGATCAACCAGATACGGTTAGACACGGCGGAAATTGTTGGCAAACGTATCATCCCGAATGAGCAACTGCTGTCCGCACGCTGGAGTGAAAATTCAGCCGCGAAAGAGTTGTGGAAGGACATCACTGACGAGGTGAAAACCCGGCACCTGTGGGCGCCGCATCTACCGGTCGAGTACGGTGGGAATGACATGGGTTTTCTTTCCCATGCCTACATGAATGAGATTCTGGCATGGAGCACCGTGGCTGCACCAATGTTTGGAGTCGTCGCCCCAAATTCCGGTAACCAGAAGGTGCTGGTTCGTTATGGTACTTCCGAGCAGAAAAAAAAATGGCTTGAACCACTGGTCGCGGGAGAGACACAGTCATGTTTCTCGATGACCGAACCGGACAATGCCGGCTCAGATCCGCGCTCCATCCAGACTCGTGCGGTCCGCGATGGTGATGACTGGGTAATCAACGGACATAAATGGTTCACTTCGAATGCGGTGCGTGCTGACTGGGCGCTGGTGATGGCAAGAACGGAGGAACCCGATGGCGCGGGTGGTGTGAACAAGAAGATGTCGCAGTTTATTGTACCAACCGATTCTGAAGGTTTTGAAATCGTCCGCAGCGTACCGGTATGGGGTCACACCGGGGGCCATCACTGCGAAATAAAATATAAAGATGTCAGAATCCCCCACGAAAATATGCTGGGCAGGGAAGGGGAAGGACATGCCGCCGCTCAGGAGCGTCTTGGTGCCGGGCGCGTCTATCACTGTATGAACAGTATTGGGAAAATGTGGCGGGCGTTCGACCTGATGGTAAAACGCTCAATCGAGCGCCAGGTCCATGGCGGTAAGCTCGAGACAAAGCAGTTTATCCAGGGATTTATTGCTGATTCCTACATGGATATCCAGGCCGCCCGTTTGATGACAATACATTGTGCGGAAGTTATTGAATCCGGGGCCGATCCGCGTACCGAAATTTCCTCTATCAAGGTGTTTGTTCCAGCGGCTTATACCCGCGTGGTGGACCGTGCGATTCAGGTGTTCGGAGCAAAGGGTGTGTCTGGAGATACACCGCTGGCAGGCATGTACCTGGGTGCCAGAACCTTGCGGATCGCGGATGGGCCGGATGAGGTTCATCGTATTCTCATCGCGAAAAATGTGTTGAAACATTATCACGACGGTATGTCATGGGATTTTGGGGCGTGAGGCAGGGCTGAACGAACGGCGCAACTATCCCTAATTTTCAAGGCAATCTGTCATACGAGCAACAGACTAACAACTACATCGAGGGAAAACTGTGGGTATCAAAGTAAATAGAGAAGGCTTGCTTGCGGGCAAAACGGCGATCGTAACAGGCGCCAGCAGGGGAATTGGTGAGGCCATAGCTTATCGTTACGCACAAGAAGGTGCGAAGGTTGTGGTTTCAGCGCGAACCGTTGAGGAAGGCGACCATGTACTGCCTGGCAGTATCAATGCCGTTGTCAAAAACATTCACGATGCCGGTGGTCAGGCCCATGCGGTACGGGCCGATTTGTTTATCAGTGAACACCGCACAAATCTCGTCAAAGAAACCCAGGATGTGTTTGGTGAGGTCGATATCCTGGTCAACAATGCCGCAATCACTTATTTTGTACCTGTCGCTGATTTCAGCGAGAAACACTATCGACTGATGACGGAAGTTCAGGTCTACGCGCCTTTCCACCTGGCACAGTTGGTGCTGCCGGATATGAAAAAGAGAAAATCCGGCTGGATACTCAATATCTCCTCCCATGCAGCACTGCATCCGCAAAAAGATGCAGGTGGCCGTGGGGGAACCGTCTATGGCATGTGTAAGGCGGCACTCGAGCGGTTTACCACAGGACTTGCCTCAGAGGTTTATGCCGACAACATCGGAGTTAATGTCATTTCTCCGGGGCTGGTGGCCACTCCGGGAGTCGTTCATCACAAGTTGATTACTGACGATACACCGCCCGAGCGAGTCACGCCGGTGGAGCATATGGCGGAATCCTGCCTGCGTCTTGTCTACGGAGATGCCAGCGAGATCACTGGTAAGATCACTTACGCCGTTGACGTCATGGCGGACTATTCGCTGGAGCCAGCGGTGCTCATCGCCTGAATTTCGGGCAGGTAGGTTCTGCGGTTCCAGGCGAATGCAATAATGCCCATGAGCAGGTTGGACACACAGGCCGCAGCAAAAATCCCGATGTAGCCGAACAGAAACTTACCCAGAAAGGCCAGCGGGACGTAGACCACAAACATCCGGACGATAGACATTATCGTTGATGATATTGGTTTGCCGAGGGAATTGAAAATTGCTGACGCCATCATCAACACACCCCAGGCGCCGTAGCTAAGTGGTGCAAGTATCAGGTAAGTCGCGGCAACCAGGACCACCTCAGGGTTGTCGTCAAACTGTTGCGCAATCCAGGTTCTGAATATCAGCAACACCAGGGCAACGAACAGACCCCAGATGATGGAATACTTGAAGGACAACATCATTGCCTGATTTGCCCTGTGGTGCTTCCCCGCCCCCCAGTTCTGACCCACGAAAGGGCCGATGCTGGCGGAAAGTGCAAACAAGGGAATGACAAACAATCCTTCAATCCGGCTGGCGATGCCGAATCCAGCAACAGTTTCCTGACTGTAACCGGCGAGTAGACTGACAATAATTGCTGTAGATATCGGACTGATCAGTTGTGTCGCTGTTGCTGGAATACTCACCTTAAAAATTCTGCGCCAGGAGGCGAGCACCTCACCAACTTTCATGTCGTGATAGTCCAGTAAATGTTCACGAAACATAAGTATGTACATGGTGATTGCAAAGGTGACAAACCGTGCTAACAGGTTTGCAATGGCAGCACCCTTAATGCCAAGTTCAGGTAGTCCAAGTAGTCCGAAGATAAGAAATGGCCCGAATACAATTTGCAGGACAGATCCTGCCACCATGATGGTACCTGAGATACGCGCGTCACCCGTTGCCCGCAGCGCGTTGGCTCCAACAGAAGGTATGGCCAGAAACACCATCGAGAAATACCAGATGCTCATGTACTCGCGAATCAGAGGTAAAGTTGATTCATCGGCGCCGAGCAGGGTAAAAAGCTCATCAATTGTGAACATACCAATGCTGGAGACGACGATCATCACGAGTGCAACGAGGGTAATCCCGTCGGTTGCGATACGTCGCACTTCACTGCTGTTCCCGCTTCCAACCGTTCGTGCGAGGACTGAGGAAACTCCGATTGATATTCCCAGGGACAGGGACATCAGTCCCCCGGTCACCGAAAATGTAAAACTGTATGCGGCCAAAGGTATGGTCCCGAGCTGGCCGAGATACCAGGTCTCAATCAAACCCGCGATCAGGCTCGAGGAAATGCCAAGAATCATGGGCATGGTTAGCCTGAGCAGGCCGCCGCCGACTGGTCCGTGTATGAGCCTCGCCTGACTCGAAGATTGATCAGACACGCTCATTGCTCACGGTAAAGCGTGTGTTTAACCCGCGCCGAGTCACACCAGCTGCATTCGTGAACTGGTACGAAGATGACCGATATCTGCCTCGTTGAACGGCGTTAGCTGGTAAACGTAATAATTTATCCAGTTCGAGAACAGCAAATTGCCGTGGCTTTTCCAGGTAACAATCGGTTCCGACTCAGGGTCATCAAAAGGAAAATAGTTCTCAGGAATATCCGGATTGCTACCTGAAAGGCGATCTCGCTCGTATTCATCCTTGAGGCACAGCGGTTCATACTCGGAATGGCCTGTCACAAAGAGATGCTTGCCTTCCTTGTGGGCAAAAATATAAGCTCCGGCGATGTCTGATTCTGCGATGATCTCCAGGTCAGGTATCTTGTTGATGTCCTGTTTGCGAATTTCGGCATACCTGGAATGCGGTGCATCGAATACATCATCAAAGCCTCGAACAATCGGGGACAGGGGCTTGCTCAGCCGGTGCGGATAGACCCCTGATATTTTCTTTTTCAGAAGGTGTTTTTCAGTTCCGTAAAGATGGTACATCGCAACTTGTGCCGCCCAGCAGAGAAACATCGTTGAGGTAACGTGCGTCGTCGTCCAGTCCAGAATCTCACAGATAGCATCAATAAAATTCACATCTTTGAATTCGACCTGACCAAGCGGCGCCCCAGTGATGATCATCCCGTCATATTTGTTGTCCCGTATTTCGTCGAAGTTTTTGTAAAACGTTTCCATATGCTCGATGGGTGTGTTCTTCGAAGGCCGATCATTGATACGCATTAGTTCAACGTTTACCTGCAAGGGAGTATTGGACAACATACGAAGCAGGTGCACTTCAGTTTCCAGTTTTTTAGGCATCAGGTTCAGGAGCAGGATACGCATAGGGCGGATGTCCTGACTTTCAGCCTGGCTACTTGTCATGCAAAATATATTTTCTTCCAGCAATACGCGGGTGGCGGGTAAACCATCGGGAATTCTCAGTGGCATATGTTTTCCTCAGCACAAAAAAAACCTACTCAGCCTGGCTCGAGATGCTCAGCTAAAGTAGGTCATATCTCTTTAGCTGAATTTATTAAGCGCCCGCAAGCTGAATCCAAATCGGCGCTGTGTCGGTTATTTTAACCTGCTTCCTGCGTACTGCAACTCTAAAGAAGCACAAACAGACAAACTGGCTATGGCCAGCTATCGTCACCGTAGGTTGCATGGAGTCGCTGCATGCCCCGGATCCATCTATTGTAATCAGACGTTTTGTTACGCATGTAACCGAGGACCTCCTCGTGGGGCAGGATTAGAAAATCTTCTGCTTTAAGCGCCTTGATGACAGCATCACAGAGTACTTCAGGTTCCATCAAACCGTCCTGGGATGCAACACCGCCTTCGTTTCCCGCGGTCATCGCAGTGCGCACCGCTTGTGGACACAATACTGAAACCTTCAGACCTCTGGCACCATAACTTAAGGCGAGCCATTCAGCGAAGCCGACTGCTGCGTGCTTGGTGACCGCATAGGGTGCAGAGCCAACCTGGGATAGCAGTCCTGCGGCTGATGCGGTATTCAAAATATACCCCTCACCACGGGCAATCATTCCTGGCAGTGCCGCACGAGCGGCATATACATGGGCCATGACATTAATCTGCCAGATTTTCTCCCAGCCGTCGTTACTGACCTCAGGACCACCGGACAGACCTATTCCGGCGTTGTTGCAAAGCAGGTCGATGCGACCAAAGTCCTTTTCGGTGGTGGCGATAAGCCTTGTGACCGCTGCCTCATCGGCGACATCAGTGACCATTGCAAGCGCACCAATTTCCCGGGCAACCTCTGCCAGGGCCTGTTCGTTCAGATCTGCAATGACAACCTGTTCAGCTCCTTCCTTTATAAAACGCGTGGCCATTGCTCTGCCAATACCACTTGCACCGCCGGTGACGACGATGACTTTACCCGTTACTTCCATGGATTTACCCGTGCCTGCTTTTAGAAAATGTAATATTCGGTGACTGAGACGCGCTATCTGGCTTGTTCAATGGCCGCTGCGATCACACCGAAGGTATGCTTGATTTCGTCGGAGCTGATGATGAGAGGCGGGGAGAGCACCAATGCGTCTCCGATGTTTCTTGCCCAGAGTCCATTTTCGTAACAGATTCGTGCCGCGTCTGCTCCCCGCTGGCCAGGTTCGCCCGGTCGGGGAGTCATTTCGATGGCGGCGAGCAGGGCAAAACAACGTATATCGATGACGTTCGGCAGATCCCGTAGCTCGAGTGCGCAATCCATCCACAGATCATGTAGTTCCATCGCCCGTGGAAACAGGTTCTCCTGCTCGTAAATATCCAGTGTCGCCATCCCGGCAGCACAGGCGAGTGGATGTCCTGAATAAGTGTAGCCATGAGTTAATTCGACCCCAGGGTCGTCAATATTCATAAAACAGTCATAGATCTGCTCACTGACAAATACCGCACCCATGGGCACTGTCGCATTGGTAATGCCCTTCGCGGTTGTCATCAGATCAGGGACCACTCCGAAACGGGTTGCCGCGCAACTCGCACCGACCCGGCCAAATCCTGTAATCACTTCATCGAAGATCAGCAGAATGCCGTACTCCGTGCAAATTTCACGAAGGCGCTGCAGGTACCCCTCCGGTGGCAGGTGTACACCACCGGCGCCACCGACAGGTTCGACGATAACCGCGGCGATCGTGTCGGCACCATGCAATTCTACGAGTCTGATCAAATCGTCTGCCAGTTCCACGCCGTGGGCAGGTAAGCCACGGGAGAATGCGTTACGGGTAATATCGTGCGTTTGTCGAATGTGATCAGTGCCCGGCAATAACGGGCCGAAGGGGCTGCGATTTTTAACCAGACCACCAACCGAAAGACCGCCGAAACCCATGCCATGATATGCCTTTTCCCGACCAATCAATCTGTGTCTTGAGCCCTGCCCACGAACCTTCTGATATGCCAGCGCAATCTTCAGTGCTGTGTCTACGGATTCAGATCCAGAGTTAGTGAAAAACACATGATTCAGCGGATCAGGAAAATGTTTTACCAGGCGGCTGGCATAATTAAATGCGTGCGGATGTCCTGCGTTAAAACTGTGAGCAAAATCCAGTTCTTCAAGTTGCGCCGCAATCGATGAGTTAATGTGTTCTCGATAGTGTCCGGCGTTGACACACCAGAGCCCTGCGGAGCCATCAAGTACCTGGTGTCCGTTACTATCGGTGTAGTACATCCCTCGTGCACCGACGATGAATCTTGGTTGTTCCTTGAATTTTCGATGTGCCGTAAACGGCATAAAGAAGCTATCGAGGTCTGTTGGGATGCGATTGTGGTCTAGTACATTCATTGGGCTTTACCGGTCAACACAGTTTCGAGAATCGGGAGCAGCTCTGCCGGACGCTGGATGATACGATCTGCACCAGCTTCCGCTAATTCATCACGCCCCCGAAAACCCCATAACACACCAATCGAAAACATGTTGCAAGCCCGCGCGGTTTCAATATCCATGCGGGTATCCCCGACGATTGCTAACTGCCTGACCGACAGCTCGAGCAGTTCGGCGATGGCCAGGGCGCCGGTTGGATTCGGTTTGAGTGGAATCAAATTTGAATAGCCCATGACACAGGTAAACTGCGTCTGTGGGAAAAAGTGTTCGATGCAATTTTCAGCAAAGCCATGGTCCTTATTAGACAATACCGCCAGTTTGAAATCTTTTGCTTGCGCCTGCCTCAACAACTCGATCATCCCGTCATAGGGCGCAGCGTTACTCCTCCAGCTGGTCGCGTAGTCTGCCCGCTGCAGGGCAACCAGTTGCTCAATATTGGCCTGCGTACGAGCGCCAATAGGCAGGCATCGTTCGGCAGTGTTGTAGACACCATCGCCGATAAAATATCTAAAGCTGTCGAGTGCGTGAGTTGGAAAGTGCATTTTTTCCAGACTCCGATTGAAGGCATTTGCGATGCTGGCGAGGGTATCCAGCAACGTGCCATCCAGATCAAACAGAATCCCGCGAATAGCTGTCATCCTTTAGAATCGGGAAATCGCTGGTCAATATCGATATGCCCGGGTTGCCCCGCGACGCGCTGCAGCCATCTGCGTATTGCGGGGAAATCGGTAAGTTCAAAGTGTCCCTCGTCTGCTACGTGGGTGTAAGCATACAGAGCAATATCAGCGATCGAGTATTCTCCCTCAACAAAGAAATCATATTTTCCGAGATGATTTTCCATGACACCCAGTGCGGCGAGACCACCCGCTCGTTTCGCTTTGATCTCGCTGGTGTATTCCTCGGGCGCCTTGAGTATCGATATCCAGAAGCGGGATGTCGCGATAAAGGGCTCATGGCTGTACTGTTCAAAAAACATCCACTGCAGTGCCTGGCTCCGACCGAGTCGCGAATGAGGCGCCAGTCCCGATCCCTCCGCAAGGAACCATAGTATGGCGTTCGATTCAGGTAACCAGGTGTTCTCATCAAGCTCAAGCAATGGGACACGACCGTTGGGATTTTTTTTCAGAAAGTCGGGTGCTCGCGATTCACCCTTGAGGATATCAATGTCAATGCACTGACACTCAATTTTCAACTGGTGCATCAAAAGCCGGAGCTTGTAACAGTTGCCCGAATCCTGCATTTGATAGAGGCGGTACATTATCTGATCCTTTTAAAGCCAGGTTAAAAATATTAGGCAGACCTACAGTCCCAGCAATTTGACGGCCAGTCTATCTTCAAAGTAACCAGTCGGGAGGCCGGCCAGGGGATCATTTTGCACCACATCCTGTCCAGAATCGAACTGCATAAATGCTGTTTCGTTACCACCCTTGCCAGCAGGAGGCGCAGGCAAAGCGTAGTAGCCAAGAACATTCCTGCGCAAACTTTCGAGATCGAACGCAATGCGCCGTGCCATAACCGTTAGTGTCGAGCGTTTGTCAGACTGCTCCAGGCGTAACGATGTCACGGACAAGGCGTTCATAGTGATTTCCAAGCCGGCCAGGTCCGAACTGAATTCCTCAAGGATATTGAGGCGCTTGGCTAATTTCTTGACGTTGGCAAAACTGTAGTGCAATCGCGCCAGGGTCAGCTGTTGTTGATCCATCACGGATTCGAGGATTGCCATGGCCTTACCGGTCTGGCCCAGCTGGCAGTTTTCAGGGACCCTGACGGCATCCAGGTTGAGCACCTGGATGCCAGCACTGTCGGTTACCCTGGGAGTCTTCAACATAAACAGAGTTTCACCAGCCTCTGCCTGCGCCAGAACCAGAATCGCATCTGTTCGCGAATGGAATGAAACGAGCGGGCAACGGCCCATAAGCACGAAACCATCTGCTGCTCGACGCGCTGTCACAGGTTCATCGATTCCCGGAAACACAGCATTAGCCCACAGGCACTCACGGCGGACGATGCCAGCGGCAATATCCCGACTGAGCTCGCCGGGCTGTGCGAAACTCAATGGGCCCACTACCTGAAGTGCGAAATAGTCCGGAGGAGGGCAGCCAGCTGCAATCGTCGCTGCGTACCAGAGGTGGATTTCCATCCGGGACCAGCCTGGCCCACCATACTCGGTCGGCCATTCGGGAGCAGTCCAGCCGGCCGATATAACCGCCGCGTGCCAGCGGTGAGTTTCTGCCGGATAACCGGACCCGGCGACATGATGTTGGGCGATAAATTCGCTGATTTCACCCTGGAATGCTCGTTCAGCCGGGGTCAGATGCAGGTTCACGTGGTCAATTGTTCTGGTTTGCCTTTAATCACGACCGTGCCCGCCAGCTTATCGTGCCAGCCCTGCTTCCTGGAATCGAAGGCAATCCACAAGAACCCGAGCCCAAAGGGAATGAGGCTGAGAAAATAGCCGAGGTATCGAACGAAGCTTTGCCCACCGCTTGCTTTGCCAAAAGTTCGCGCATCAACGATGCTGCTTTTAATCAGCATTTTACCGGGGGTTGCTGACTTCAGAATCCAGAACATCACAAAGACAACGCCTAACAGGATCGTTTCGGCGGCAAGATGAACCATGCTTTTTTGCAGAAACTCAATCAGCTCGCGGCTGTCTGCAAGGTTGAAGTCCGCGGGATTTGTCTGCCCAAAAAATAATGCAATCAACGGAGAAATCACCAGAAACGCAGCGATGCTGTCCAGTAGAAAGGCAAGGAACCTCAACCAGAAGCCAACATAGACGATCTCAGTGGTTGCCAGGGTATCCGGTGTGGCTTCAGTCATTTTCGTGCTTCCAACAACCAATCCTTGGCCTCATTAATCCGCGCAGCGAGGTAGGTTGAACCGCCGCGATCAGGATGCATTTTTTGGATGAGTTTACGGTGAGCCTCAACGATTTCCTCGCGACAGGCCCCGGGTGACAGACCCAGAATTTCAAGAGCCTGGTTTTCATTCATTGCATCATCCATGGATGGCGTTGATCCTGTCCGATCGCCGTTGGATTGCCATTCAGGATGTTGCCGATCAAGGTAACTGGTTAGCAGGTTCAGCGAGTCGTTATCCAGACTGCACTCTCCGAGAAGACCAAGTAATTGCGTCAGGTTGAGGTTGGACAGCTGTGCTCCGGCAAAGGTCCCTTCTTTTACCGTACCATCCATCATTCCAGTCGCGTGTTCGAGTACCATATGCAAAAATCGGGAATCGATTTCCGATCGTTTGACCCCTGATGCGCCGGCGCCAGATAGGTTCACGTGTGGTTTGAACATCTTGAACAGATTAAATGCCTGCATGCCACGCATAAGCCAGGGAATAATACGACCTAACAGCGGTAGTACTGCGCCCAGCACGACAAACACAGGATGTAACCTCCCGGTTACGCCGAGGAACAGCAAGAACACACCCGATAGCGTCAGTGCGTAGAGCGTGAAAAAATGTTTCAGGCTGAGCTTTTGCCTCGCGAGAAGAACCCGCAGCAGCCCGAAGACGATCACCGCGACAACTACTGCAAAAAGAAGACGAGCCAGAGTTTACTCCTTGAGTTGTTGAATCAAACGGGTTACCTCCGGACTGGACCGCTTCCGCAGATCCTGCAACGCCCGATGTCCCCCTGCAGCGTACACAGCAACCGCAGACAAGAGGTTCTTCAATTCTTCGGCACTGGCAAGATTAAACGGGGCATAGGCACCCCCGGACAAGTTTGCCATCTGTCGGAATATGGAGGTGGTCATTGCATCATAGCCCTCCTGGAAAACGAACAGGGGAATACCCAGTACGCCGAGTTTACCTGCCAGCTGACACAAGGTGTCCGGGTTCTCTTCCATGGCATCCCCCACAAAAACCGCGGTCTGTATTGGCTGTTTTCTGTGCTCCACCATCAGGTGCTCAAGCACTTTCGCGATTTGGGTATGCCCACCGAGACATCGCGTCTTGCTCATGTCAGATAGTAATTGGCCAGGTTTATCACACCACTGCCCGGCATGAAATTCGTTAAATCCCCGGTAATAACAAAGCTGAATATCCAGGCCGCCAAGGGAATCGGTCACTCTGAACATCTCGCCCTGTAGCTGGCACGCGTGATCCCAGGTAGGTTCTCTGCTGGCCGTTGCATCCAGTGCAAAGACAAGACGGCCCTTGACTCCGCTTTTAACTGGTAACGGTGCGGATCGGACCTTGTCCAGAAAATTCGCGACTGCGGAACTGGTAGTGGCGGGGCTCTGATCTTTGTTTCGATTACTCATTGCTTTTATCGCTCTAACGCTGCGTAACGGTGTTCTGGCGTTTCTCGCACTTGCAGTCGGCTAGTATACAATGATCCGCACTGCCAAGAATCACTAGTTTTTCGTCCAGCCCAACGCAGCATTATAGAGATCACAATGATCGCCAAAAAATCCAGGCTCATTATTGCAATATCAAGCAGCGCACTGTTCGATCTTGCTGAAAGTGATTTGGTGTTTCGTGAGAAAGGATTGAAGGCCTATGCTGAATATCAGATAACGCGAGAGACCGAGCCACTCGCTCCGGGCGATGCGTTTCCGCTGGTGCGTAAATTACTGGCGATAAACAATCTGACGGACGAACCCGATAGGGTGGAAGTTATTCTATTGTCCCGAAATACCGCAGATACTGGTTTAAGGGTATTTAATTCTATTGCGCATCACGCCCTGCCTATCACCCGTGCGGCATTTACCGGCGGTGCTGCGCCCTACCGTTACATGCGGGCTTTCGGCGCACAGCTTTTTCTTTCTACGAATCCCGCCGATGTGATCGATGCGCTCGATAACGGTAGTGCTGCTGCCAGCATTTTACCTGGAGCGACGATGTCAAACAGCCCAGAGGTGCTCAAATTCGCATTTGACGGCGACGCGGTATTGTTTTCTGATGAAGCAGAGCGGATTTATCAGGAACGGGGGCTTGCCGCTTTTGCCAGGAGTGAGCAAACGGAGGCTGATCAACCGTTGAGTGGTGGACCTTTCAAACCATTCCTCGCTGCGTTGCATCAGTTGCAGACCGAGTTCGGTAAAGAGGCAAGCCCGATCCGCACCGCGCTGGTCACCGCACGCGAGGCACCGGCGCACGAGCGCGTGATTAAAACCCTCCGAGCGTGGAATATACGCCTGGACGAGTCACTCTTTCTCGGTGGTATGAATAAGACAGAATTCCTGCGTGCCTATGAGGCAGACGTTTTCTTTGATGATCAGGCTGAACATTGTCTGTTAGCCAGTAAAGTTGTCACTGCCGGGCACGTTCCACACGGTGTAAAGAATCGCGAATGAAACGTTGAGCTTCCGGGCTCAGGCGGCAGTGTTTCGCTCGCAGGATCGTCATCAGAGAATTCACCTTGAATTATTACCTATTCTGGAAAAGAATAGGGGTGCTAATTCTTATACTATTTCTGAATATGTAGGTGTGCCACGGGGACGTTACAAATGATGAGGATGCGGGTATGAAACTACAACAGCTCCGCTACATCTGGGAGGTCGCTCACCATGACCTGAATGTATCTGCAACGGCGCAAAGTCTTTATACCTCTCAACCAGGTATCAGTAAACAGATCCGCCTCCTTGAAGATGAACTGGGCGTTGAGGTTTTTTCGCGAAGCGGTAAACACCTGACCCGTATTACGCCTGCCGGGCAGACCATTATTGAGCAGGCAGGCGAAATTCTTCGAAAAGTAGAGAGCATTAAACAGGTTGCCCAGGAATTCAGCAATGAAAAAGCCGGTAGCCTGGACGTCGCCACGACTCACACCCAGGCACGTTATGCGCTTCCACCAATGATCCGTAAGTTCATCAACGAATACCCGGAAGTCTCCCTGCATATGCATCAGGGCACACCCATGCAGATAGCCGAGATGGCAGCAGACGGTACAGTTGACTTCGCAATTGCAACTGAGGCGATGGAGCACTTCGGAGATCTCGTGATGATGCCCTGTTATCGCTGGAATCGGTGCATCGTTGTACCGAAAGGGCACCCGTTAACCCAGTTGAAAGAACTGACATTGGAAGATGTGTCGGCCCATCCGATCGTGACTTATGTGTTTGGTTTTACCGGTCGATCGAAGCTCGACGAAGCCTTCCTGCGTCGAGAGCTTGTTCCCAAAGTAGTGTTTACGGCGACTGACGCGGACGTCATCAAGACATACGTTCGGCTTGGACTGGGCATCGGTATCATGGCGCAGATGGCGTATGACGAGAAACACGATGCTGATCTGGTATCACTGGATGCGAGTCACCTGTTTGAAGCCAGCACGACGATGATCGGCTGCCGGAAAGGTACGTTCCTCCGAGGCTATATGTATGACTTTATTGAGTTGTTTGCTCCGCATCTGACGCGTGGTCTTGTTGATGAGGTGTTTCAGATTCAGACCCGCTCCGAACTTGATGAATTATTTGCCGAAATCGAATTGCCACTCCGATAAGTTCTGCCAACGACGAAGGAAACGATAAATGGAAGTTGTTTGTCTCGACCTCGAAGGGGTGCTGATACCCGAGATCTGGATCGAATTCGCCGAGGCGACTGGAATTAGTGCACTAAAAGCAACCACTCGGGATATTCCTGACTACCATGAACTGATGGGACTTAGGCTTGGTCTGTTAAAACAACACAACCTCAGGCTTGCCGATATACAAGCGGTCATCGCTGAAATGTGTCCATTGGAAGGCGCACTAAATTTTCTTGATGAGTTGCGGGAGAGCTATCAGGTGGTCATCCTGTCAGATACGTTTTACGAATTTGCCAGCCCGTTTATGAAACAATTGAAATGGCCGACGCTGTTCTGCCATCGGTTAAAGGTATCTCCAGCGGGTGAGGTCGAGGGTTATCTGCTCAGGCAGCCAGACCCGAAACGTGAATCAGTCAAGGCATTTCACCAGTTAAATTTTAAGGTTTTCGCGGCTGGAGACTCATACAACGACACCACGATGCTCGCCGAGGCCGATGCAGGTTTTTTGTTCAGAGCTCCGGACAATGTCATAAAAGCGTTCCCGCAATTTCCGGTCACGGACGACTATGCGGAACTAAGGAATATGATTGATGCTGCGCCCGCAGCGTGAGTGGAGCGCCGTTTATTCTGAGCCATACCGCTGCTGGCGAAAAACAGTATGCACGTTCATCACCTTGGTCACATAGCGCCTGGTTTCAGGAAACGGCGGGATGCCACGGTACTTTTCGACAGCTGAAGCACCGGCATTGTATGCCGCAATGACAAGTGGCAACTGACCCTGAAATCGATCCATGAGGCTGCGTAGATGTGCCGCGCCGGCATAGATGTTTTCCCTCGGATTATGTCGGTCCGTTACCTGATACTGACGTGCAGTGTCAGACATTAATTGCATCAGACCCGTCGCACCTTTACGTGAAATCGCATTGGGGTTGAAACCCGATTCAACCTGAATCACCGCTTCAATCAGCGCCGGATCAACACCGAATCGTTCGCTTGCAGAGATAATGTAGGCCTGGAACTCAACCGGTTCTCCCGCTCCGACCGGTCGGTTTGCGAGAATATGCCCGGCGTTTTGCAGTGAATCTCGTCGGTGGAGCAGGTGATAGCCGGAAACGGGTCTGTCAGACACCATTTTTTCACCATTTGGACCCAGATAAAAAAACACTTCGGCACGACTGGCCTGCGCACTAAGTAATACAATGACTAACGTAAGTTGTATCGTTCTTCTCATGTGCTTAAGTGTTGCCTGCTACAATAGGATTCGATTCTACCTGTTTTCGCCGTTCGATCAATCAAATCACCCTTTACCAACCGTTAGCTGAGGGGGGCAATATGCCATATGTTTTACCAGATTTGTGTGATGCTTATGCCGACCTTGTGCGAGTGGCGTCATCCATGTTCAATTCCTAGACAGACGGGGGTCTCTCGGCGATGTGTTGCAGTTCGCTGGTATTAGCTTCATTCCGGGAGAGTTCGTCTATGCCGACAACAACGGGCTACTGGTTTCAGCACAGTCGCTTGACTGAAACATAACTAGATTCTCAACTGACGCAGGTTAGGGTCATACAATCCGGATTCCCAGGCCGAAGTAAACTGTCTGTTGAGACGATTACATTCAGTAACGTCATTAAAGTTGGCATAGCCATCAAATACCTCGTAATCCAGTCGATAAACAATTCCGATGCCATCAACCAGGACGTATTCATGATTCAGTCTGCGTAATTCCGGGTGGACGATCTTCATGGTAATCGAGGACGAAAGCTTGCGACTTAAACTCAACAGGCCATGACCGTTTTTAACAATCCGGTGTGAGTCGTGCAACAGCACTTCTATGTGGGTGTAGCGGTTCCTTCGCGCAAGCGCAGAACAAATTTCTACCAGTTGCTCGTTATCAAACAACTTGTGATCGAGAACCGGTGAATAGATGCGAATCGAGGTGGAGGCCTGGCGGGTCATCTCAATGATGACATTACGGAAGTCCTCTTCTCTTCGCAGCAGGATAAGTTTCTTGTCTGCCCCGAGCCCGTAAACAATGTCTGAGTCGCTATAGTGATCAGAAACAGCGCTCGACTTAATCGGTGCATCATGAACATCCTCAGTCTCAAGATGCCTCACATAGGCCTGGTGCATTAATCCATGGGCCTCGAATGGTTGTCCCGTCGCTACAAAATCTGCTTGCTCATAAAAGTCCGCTAATGCCTCCAATGCATCGAGTTTTACGTTAACAAATCCGAAGCGTACCGCTTTACCTAACACAAGTTCTAACAGCGTCTGACCGACCCCTTTGTGTCGATGTTCCGACATGACGACCAGCCTCGAGACCTCTCCTGCAAGCGACATGCGGACCGAGCCGACGATCTGGCCAGAATTATCCTCTGCAACCCAGTGGTACGCATTTGCATCGCTGTCGTCGGTTATCAGAGCGGACGGAAGCCCAAGCTCGTGGACGAGAACGATTTCTCGAATCTTTTTGATTATTTTCCCCGATTCAGTAAATGAGGCTTCTCGAGTATCAAAATTTTTGACCGAGATGTTTTCTTGAGAAGCATGTCTCACACCATTCGATACTTGCGGGAACCGCTGAACATTATCGTCAAGGGGAGCTAACGTTTGCGTCATGGTGACATGCCTGATCCCGGCCTCCTCAAATTGCTCACCCTCGGCAGAAAATCCTGCCCGCTGGTAAAATCCCTCAGCGTGTGCCTGCGCGTTCAGAGTAACCGCATCGAAACCCAGGTGGCGCGCCTTGTTAACTGCAGCTTCTAGCAAGGCAGCGCCAACTCCGGTTCCCCGGAATTCCTGAAAAACGGCCATTCGTCCAATCTGTCCTGTTGGTAACAATCTCGCAGTACCAATGGGGCGGTCAGCGTTGTCAGTGGCAAGCCAGTGCCAGCTTTCACTGTCTCGCCCATCCCACTCCTCAGTTTCCGGTACATTCTGCTCAACGATGAACACCAGCCGACGGATATTCGAAAGGACATTTCCCTCTCGATTCCAATTAGCTTCTCGAATGTTGAATTTTCGAATGGAGAGGTGCTCAGTCATAGGCGATATTCTCCCTCGGCAAGATCGCGCCGCTATCGAGAAGGGCATGAAGGAGTTGGGCGCTTTCGCCTTCAGAGGGGATCTGATTGCCGTTAACCTGGCGCTCGGCACACAGAATCTTTATCCAGGGCAGGGCTGCTTCGGTCGTGTGGTAGATTTGTCCATTGACGAATACGATCAATCCCTGCGCTTGTTGGAAGAAGGATATTCGAGTGGCGAGTGCACACTCGTAGTTACTTTCAGCAATCGCCAATTGTCTGTTCGTGCCTCCGTTGGGTGTGTGGGGGCTGGCAAGAATTTCCGGTTCCCGTAGTTCCGTCACGTAACTTCCATACCATTGCGCCAGCAGCGTCTCATCCAGCAGTACCGCAGACAATTTCCTCCTGAGATTATCAATGTCAGAAACGCCAATTCCGGCCGTGCCGATCTGCAGCTCTTCATCCAGTGTGGAATTTTCGTTTTCGTCGTCGACAACATGATCAGCAAGGTGTGAGACAAGTTCGACAAGTGTCGGATTACGGACACCCACCGACAAGGTTATCGAATCAGCCTCGCCGATGCCGAAATGACCCATGCCAGCCGGGATATAAAGTACATCACCTGGCCCGGCGGTAAGTCGCGTTTTAGCAGAGAAGTCCCGGAGCAGGCGTACACTCGCGTGGGGATCAAGGTCCCGTTCGTCATGCTCCCCACTGTCAAGCTGCCACATCTTGGTGCCGTGAATCTGGATCAGGAAAACATCATACCGATCAAAATGTGCGCCGCAACTTGCTTCTCCCATTGCCAGGCTAGCCATAACATCATCTATTCGCCACCGCGGCATGAAGCCGAAATCTGTTTTCAGCAATTCGTCGATACCGTCGAAATACTGCTCAATTCCCTGAACCATTAATAATCCCGGAGGTAGCGTCTCATCATCGGCAAATGGTCCGAGATGTAAGTGCGCGTTGTTATCAACGATGCGTGATTCAACAAGCTCGCGCCGGGCTAAGCGATGTAGGTTGTCAGCGCAACTCGCGATTTGTAAAGATGGCAGCAAGGTGGCGCAACCGGCTTCGACAAAATAGTGGCATTGTCTCCAGTAATGTTTGCGGAAACGCGTCAGTGTTGCATCGTCAAGGAAGATGGGCATGATGCCTGCGCTATTCTTCCAGAAGCCTGTCTACCAGCGCCGCCGCCGCCCCGACGTATCCTTCAGGGGTCAGGGCACGAATACTTTCCTGCGCTTCCGCAGGCAAATCCAGCGCTTCAATCAAGGCTTCGATACTGGCGCGGTCCAGTGTCGCCCCACGAGTCAGCTTCTTTAATTTTTCGTATGGTTCAGCAATACCATGTTTGCGCATAATCGTCTGAATCGGCTCAGCCAGCACTTCCCAGCTGCCATTGAGATCGGTCGTTAGCCCATCCCGGTTAAGTTCCAGCTTACTAATACCTTTCAATGCGGATTGGTAGGCAATCAGGCTATGACCGAGGCCAGTGCCGAGGTTGCGCAAAACGGTTGAATCCGTCAGATCACGCTGCATTCTGGATATCGGAAGCTTCTCAGCCAGGTGGCCAAAGATCGCATTAGCCATGCCCAGGTTACCTTCTGAGTTTTCGAAATCAATCGGATTAACCTTATGCGGCATGGTCGAAGAACCCGTTTCTCCCTCAACCTGACGTTGCTTAAAGTATCCCATGGAAATATATCCCCAGATGTCTCGATTGAAATCCAGCAGGATGGTATTAAAACGGGACAGACTGTGGAACAGTTCAGCCATATAGTCATGTGGTTCGATCTGCGTGGTATACGGATTCCAGGATAAACCGATGGACTCAACAAACTGCTGACTCGCACGGGGCCAGTCCACATCGGGATACGCCGAAAGGTGTGCATTGAAGTTACCGACAGCACCATTAATTTTACCGAGGATGGCAACTGATTGACACTGGGACAGTTGTCGTTTGAGGCGCGCCACGACGTTTGCCATTTCCTTGCCCATGGTCGTCGGCGACGCCACCTGGCCGTGAGTGCGCGAAAGCATGGGAATCCTGGCGTACTCCCGGGCAAGATCCGTAACGACGTTTATCAGATTTGTCATTTCCGGAACCAGTATCTGGCTTCTCGCCTGGCTTAACATCAATCCATGCGCCAGATTGTTGATGTCTTCTGAGGTGCAGGCAAAATGTACAAATTCCATGTGTTGAATCAGGTAAGGATCAAGGGAAGCGTTAAATTTTTCCTTGATAAAATACTCGACGGCTTTCACATCATGGTTTGTCTGCCGTTCGATTGCTTTGATTCGTTCCGCGTCCGACAGCGAAAAATCGGTGAGCATACCTCGCACAACGCCGGTGGTGGCATCGCCTGGTTTTGGCAGTTCGGAAATATCTGGCATCTCGGCCAGGAACAGGAACCAGTTAATTTCTACCAGGACGCGGTGGTATATGAGTCCGTACTCGCTGGTGAACTGCCTCAATCCTTGAGTTTTCCCCGCATAGCGTCCGTCCAGTGGAGAAATTGCGGTTAGTTCAGACAATGTTTTGGTCATCATAACGGTTCACTTTCAAATTGTGGGCACTTAAAAGAACAGGTTGCGGCCGTTGTTCACAATGGCATCTGCAAGTTGTTATCAAGCCAACTGCCGGGATCGATAATCAGCCTGACGTCCATTATAAGCTGCTTAACGCACGGTTCATGGAGGTCCTTGCAAACAGGAACTGCCAGCGGCGACCGCCCAGTTGGTGCCAGAGCACCGCAGCACGCAGGCCAGCCAGCAGTAACGCACGAATACGATTGACGTTGACGGGATTTTGCAGATGGTTCTGCCTGCCATAGATTTTGATTCGTGGATGAATGCTACCAGGGGTCAGCTCGTAGAGCCGTGCCAGATCCGCGATCACTGTATCATTCAGGGTTGGTGTGGAATCGTCATCAAGGGTCCAGCGCTGGCGGATGGCACTCAATTCGGCCCCGAGTTCCCGCAATTGCTTCGGTTGCTCCGCCAACTTACGTTCAAGCGCAATGAGTCCGAGCACATATCTAAGCACGTCAGCGTGAGTACCGAGGTTGAATCTGGTCAGCAGATCCCTGGTTACCTTGAGACCCAGGCTGATACCGCCGACACCCTGATAAACATCCGCAGTGACCGCAGGATTGGTGACAAATATACTGGCGACGCTGGCTTCCATACTGCTTTGACTGACCAGACCCGAGCGCGCCACGGTGGAAATCAGGTGTGCGGCCTGAACCAGCCCTGCCAGCGCGATGATACGTTCCGCATAGGTGTGTCCGTGATTCACAGCTCACTATCCCCGGCGATCAGCGGGCCACCGCCAAGACAGGTCTCGCCCTCGTAAAAACATGCCCATTGACCCGGAGTAACAGCGCGCTGGCGAACGTTGAAACTGATTGCCCACTGGTTAGCACTAATCGGCACCAGCTCGCAGCCCTGGTCCGGTTGTCGATAGCGGATCTTGACGGTTCCCCGAAAAGGCATCGTTGGTGGGTCGTTTATCCAGGAGATAGGTCCGCAAACGGCACTGGTTTGAAACAATGCGGGATGATTGCTTCCCTGAACCGCGATCAGTTCATTTTTGTTGATATCCTTGGCAGCAACGTACCAGGGTTCATCTCCCGCGTCCTTCATTCCGCCGATCCCCAGCCCCTGTCGTTGTCCGATTGTGTGATACATCAACCCCTGATGGGCACCGATTTGCTCGCCAGCAGGCGTGACAATCTGTCCCGGTTGTGCCGGGAGATAGGTTGCCAGAAAGTCCTTAAAGCGCCTTTCACCAATGAAGCAAATACCCGTGGAGTCTTTTTTATTGTGGGTGCTTAGTCCGTGTTTCCGGGCCAGGGTACGTACTTCATGTTTCTCCAGTTCACCGACTGGGAAGAGACAATTTTCGAGTTGTTGCGACGAGACGGACTGAAGAAAGTAACTTTGATCCTTGTTAGGGTCCACGCCTTTGAGCAATGTCACCGGACCGGAAGGTGACCGCTGAATCCTGGCATAATGACCGGTCGCGATCATATCCGCGCCAATCAGGCGCGCATAATCGAGAAAAACCTTAAATTTAATCTCGCGATTGCACAAAATGTCAGGATTTGGTGTCCTCCCGGCCCGGTATTCTGCGAGGAAATACTCGAAGACATTAGCCCAGTATTCAGCCGCAAAATTTGCTTCATGTAACGGGATCCCAAGGTTTGTACAGACCGACTGCGCATCTGCAAGATCCTCTCGCGCGGTACAGTATTCCGAACCGTCGTCTTCCTCCCAGTTCTTCATGAACAACCCTTCGACCTGGTGGCCTTGTTCAAGTAGCAACAACGCGGCAACGGAAGAATCGACGCCACCAGACATCCCGACGATGACGCGCCTGGCGATGCTGGTATTTAAAGGTTGGTCACACATTTGGGGCAGACACTGTTATCAGGACCGACTGGCTCAACGTTTTTAAGTGCGGCATTCTACGTCACATGCCCCAGGGGTTCCATGATTCAAGGCTGCCTGTAAAAGGCACTCCGAGGGTTTCAGGTGACCCACTGGCAGATTAAGCACGGCCCGCTGGTGATTTGTTCCTCCAGCATCAGGAATTCATCGTTACGGTGTACAATTGCTGCGATCGTCAGATGTGGTGGCGCTCCACTAAAATATGCCTGCCCTGGCGGCGGGCGGGCGAGATCAACATTGTTTTGCAACAGGTGTGACCAGCAAGGTAAATATTATGAATCAGAGTAAGAAGCATCTAACCCATCTGGACGAGCAGGGCAATGCCAGAATGGTTGATGTTGGCGATAAACAATTGACCTTGCGTGAAGCCAGGGCCGGTGCTTGTGTCCAGATGCACGCCGAAACTCTGGCCCTGATTCTCGAAGGTGGACACAAAAAGGGGGACGTCTTAACCGTGGCCAAAATCGCAGGTATCCAGGCGGCGAAAAAGTGCGCTGACCTCATACCACTGTGTCATCCACTGGCCTTGTCAGCCATTGATGTTGAGTTCGAGCTGGATCAGGTCAATAGTCAGGTGCTGATCTCGACTCGCTGTCGATTGACCGGTCAAACCGGGGTTGAGATGGAAGCACTGACCGCGGCTTCTGTTGCTGCCCTGACAATCTACGACATGTGTAAGGGTGTCGATCGGGGGATGTTGATCTCAGATATCCGGTTGCTGGAAAAATCCGGAGGCAAATCGGGAAACTGGCGCCGGGAGTCAGAATGATCAGGGTCGTATTTTTTGCCAGTCTTCGGGAAACCCTTGCTACCGAAACCCTGGATGTCGACTCAAAAGACATTGGCACGGTTCGTGAATTGCTTGATGCATTGATCGATCAGCAAGGTGCTGCCTGGCATGACGCTTTGACAGCAGAAAATGTACTGATGGCGGTCAATCACACCATGGTCGATCAGGACAGCCCGGTTGCCGACAACGATGAGGTCGCGTTTTTCCCACCAGTGACCGGCGGATAGCACCGTAAGGAGGAACTATGGGGCAGGCGGTAAAAATAGAAGTAAGCAAAGCGCCATTCGATTCCGGCGCTGAACTCAAAGCGTTGCAAGGTCCCAGTGTGGGCGGAGTGGCCGTATTTGTCGGTGTCGTACGAGACGAAAACGACAGTGAACGGGTAAACGGATTGTTCCTTGAACATTATCCAGGTATGACCGAGAAGCAGATCGCCGAAATCGTGGCGGAGGCATTAGCCCGGTGGCAGTTGCACGCGGTCACCGTGATTCACCGCGTGGGACAGTTACACCCGGGTGATGAAATAGTCTTTGTCGGCACAGGCAGCGCCCATCGTGGCGATGCGTTCGATGCCTGCGAGTATATAATTGATTTCCTGAAAACCCGGGCGACATTCTGGAAACGAGAATCAATCAGTGCAGGGGAGCGCTGGCTGACGACCCGGGAAAGTGATGTGCTCACGGCGCGAGAGTGGGCCGGCAAACAATCCTAAGGGTTTTGTTCGAGCATCCCAGGATCGACGCGTATTCGGCGTGATTCACCCGGTGCGAGACCGTCGGTATCCCAGGGGCCGATTTTGTACCGATACAACCTTAATGTCGGAAATCCAACCGCAGCAGTCATGCGTCGAACCTGCCGGTTTCGGCCTTCGGTTATTGACAATCGTAACCAGGAGGTCGGAATTGCAGCGCGATAACGTATCGGTGGAATTCGCGCTTCAAGTGGCGCGTCGAAGGTACCAGCATGCCCGTTTCGGGTGAGCCCATCTTTCAACAAAACCCCCTGTTCAAGTAATTCGAGGGCTTTGTCAGTGACCTCACCCTCCACCTGCACCCAGTAAGTCTTTGTCATTTTGAATTTCGGATCCGCGATCCTGGCCTGAAGCTTTCCATCACCGGTCAACAAAACCAGTCCTTCGCTGTCCTTATCCAGTCGACCGGCGGCATAAAAGCCAGGCACATCAATCAGATCCGAGAGATTCGGAGTACTGCCGGTGAACTGGCAGAGTACACCGTAGGGTTTATTCAGCAGAATTATTTCAGCCACGGCTGACCGGAGAGGAATGGGTGATCGTACTAGCCTTCTGGCTCGGGTGGCTCGGGTTCCGCACCATCTTCTTCGGGGACCGGTTGGATATTGATGGCATGAGAACCCTTGGGACCTTCCAGAATGTCGAAAATAACGGCTTGTCCGGCCTTCAGTGTTTTGTACCCGTCCATCTGAATTGAAGAATAGTGGGCAAAAAAATCTTCTCCACCATCGTCTGGAAGAATGAAACCATAGCCCTTGGCATTGTTAAACCACTTCACGCGACCATTTGGCACGACGGGTCTACCTCGTAGCATAGGAGCACTATGGAGGGTAAGGCCTGATCCCTTATAGTGTGCAACTCCATACTTTATGGCGAAAAAAGGGCATGTCAAGCGGCGATCAGCGAAATTCCCTGTTTTTTAGCGTGCCCTCGGTCCGGGCTGAAGTCCGCGGAGGCCAGATTCGATCCGCCTTCATGCGGATCTGACAAAACGTCAATAGTCGCTTTAATCTCACGGGATTTTTTGCTGGAATATGCAAATCGGACCAACCGTGGCTAACTTTTTCAACTATGATTCAGACGGTCAATAACACCGTGATTAAGCGCAGGCGCTTGAAACTTTTACATGAGGCACCATAACAAATGAGTAATGCGCGAATTATCAAAGCGAATAGCAGTGATAACGACGAAAGTGACAATGAACGCGAGCCGGGCCGGGATATCGGCGTTATTGAGGCACCCGCTAAACCGAAACTAAAAAAGCCGCCGATGTACAAGGTGGTGCTTCTGAACGACGACTATACCCCTATGGAATTTGTGGTTGAGGTCCTGCAAATATTCTTTAGCATGGACAGGGAGAAGGCCACTCAGGTGATGCTTGCGGTTCACACCACCGGAAAGGCGACCTGTGGTATTTTTACCCGGGACGTTGCTGAAACCAAGTGTGCACAAGTTAACCAATACGCGCAGGAAAACCAACATCCGCTGGTATCAGATATCGAGGCAACGGATTAACATCAGGATAAGCAATGCTTAGCAGAGAACTCGAAGTAACATTAAACCTTGCGTTTAAAGACGCACGGGCAAAGCGGCATGAGCTGATGTCGGTTGAACATCTGCTGCTTTCCCTGCTGGACAATACCGCAGCAGTCACAGTGCTGCGTGCCTGCGGAGTTGATATCGAGAAACTGCAAAAAGAGCTGGTGGATTTCCTCGAAGCGACGACACCATTGATTCCCAAAAACGAAAGTGATCGGGAAACCCAACCTACCTTAGGTTTTCAACGTGTCCTGCAGCGGGCCGTTTTTCACGTTCAATCGAGCGGTCGCAAAGAGGTCACTGGAGCCAGTGTCCTGGTCGCCATATTCAGCGAGCAGGAAAGCCATGCGGTTTACCTGTTGAAACAACAGGAAGTTAATCGTATTGATGTTGTCAACTTCATTGCACACGGAACCCGAAAGGATGGAAGAGAAGAAGAAGGTGAGCCCCCGGAGAATGTAGAAGGGGTAGCCGGCGAAGAAGAGAAGGCACCCAGCCCGCTGGAGGCCTACACTTCCAATTTGAATGAACAAGCCCGCAAAGGTCTTATTGATCCACTGGTTGGTCGAGTGGATGAGGTTGAACGGGTTGTGCAGATACTTTCCCGACGACGCAAGAATAATCCATTGCTCGTTGGTGAGGCGGGTGTCGGTAAGACCGCTATCGCCGAGGGGCTGGCAAAAATGATCGTTGACGGACAAGTGCCGGACATTATCAAGGACAGTGTTGTGTATTCCCTCGATCTGGGTGCACTACTGGCAGGTACTAAATACCGTGGCGATTTCGAGAAGCGACTAAAAAGCCTGCTCAATCAGTTAAAAGAAACCACCAACCAGATCCTCTTCATTGATGAAATCCACACCATCATCGGTGCGGGCGCAGCTTCTGGAGGCGTCATGGATGCCTCCAATTTACTCAAACCCTTGCTGGCTTCCGGCGAGATCCGCTGCATCGGTTCGACAACTTATCAGGAATATCGCGGCATATTTGATAAGGATCGTGCTTTGTCACGCCGATTCCAGAAGATTGATGTGAGCGAGCCAAATGTCGAGGACACGTACCAGATACTCAAGGGATTAAAAACCCGATTCGAAGAACACCACCAATTGAAATATACCGATCGTGCGTTGAAGGTGGCCGCAGAACTGGCAGACAAATATATCAACGACCGCTTCATGCCCGACAAAGCCATCGATGTCATCGACGAGGCAGGTGCGTATCAACGACTCCAGTCCCCGGCTAAACGCAAGAAGCAAATTGGCGTTGCCGACGTTGAAAGGATGGTCGCAAAAATTGCACGTATTCCGCCTGCATCTGTGTCGCATTCAGACAAGGCAGCGCTACGCGATCTTGAGACCAATCTGAAAATGGTTATTTTCGGTCAGGATGAAGCAATCGAATCGCTGGCGAGTGCCATTAAACTTTCACGCGCCGGATTGCGAGAAGGTGAAAGGCCGATTGGTTCATTTCTGTTCTCCGGGCCAACCGGCGTGGGTAAAACGGAAGTTTGTCGTCAGCTTGCTCGTATCATGGGCATCGAGATGATCCGGTTTGACATGTCTGAATACATGGAACGGCACACGGTTTCGCGACTGATTGGGGCGCCTCCAGGATATATTGGATACGATCAGGGTGGACTGCTAACAGAATCAATTACCAAACAACCACATTGTGTATTACTGCTGGACGAAATCGAAAAGGCGCATCCAGATGTCTTTAACCTGCTGTTGCAAGTGATGGACCATGGCACGCTAACGGATAACAATGGCCGCAAGGCGGACTTCAGAAATGTAGTCCTCGTGATGACCACTAATGCGGGTGCACAGGAAATGAGCCGTAGTTCCATTGGATTTAATACCCAGGACCACTCCCTGGATGGCATGGAAATACTCAAGAAGATGTTTACACCGGAGTTTCGCAACCGCCTGGATAGCATTATCCAGTTCCATTCACTTTCGCGGGAGGTCATTCGTACCGTCGTAGACAAGTTCCTGGTGGAAATACAGGTTCAACTGGATGACAAAAAAGTCCTTTTGAATATCAGCGACGAAGCACGTGAGTGGCTTGCCGAGCATGGATACGACGAGTTGATGGGAGCGCGACCCATGCAACGCCTCATCCAGAACAAAATAAAGAAGGATCTTGCGGAGGACATCCTGTTTGGTCGACTGTCAAAAAATGGTGGCGAAGTTCGAGTCGTTGTTGAGAGTGGTGAATTGGTGCTGGAGATGGATGAACCGCTATCTGTTTGATACAGGCTAACGGATTATCCGAGAGTCACATTCATGGCGTCTGACAAGGGAAATGGATGGATGTTGATACTGGCAGCTGGCAGTGGCAGTGGCAGGTGGCAGGTAACTATTCCCTGAAGGTGATTCTACCCTTGGTGAGATCATAGGGCGTGACTTCAACTTTCACCGCATCGCCCGTGAGTATCTTGATGTAATTCTTGCGCATTTTTCCCGAGATATGAGCGGTCACTACGTGTCCGTTCTCCAGTTCAACCCGAAACATGGTGTTGGGAAGGGTATCCACAACAGTCCCGGTCATCTGTATTTGTTCTTCTTTTGCCATTCAACTCCTCAGTATCCAGCGCTTAGCCACGATGTAAAACGGCGTGCATTGTGCCTGATAATCCCCACTATGGCAAAGCACGTAGACGCTCCTATTCTTCATTTTCTACGCTATTTTTGATTTTCGCCACTGTCCATTGGTTGTCGAGGTATGTTTCCATGGGCTGGTAGTCCATTTTATAGTTCATCTTTTGACTCTGTTTTATCCAATAACCCAGGTAAAGGTAGGGTAATCCCAATGCCCTGGTTTGCTGAATCAGATCGAGAATCGCAAACACTCCGGGGCTCCTGCTCTCAAATTCAGGTTCGAAAAAGGTATAAATTGCGGATAAGCCGTCATTAAGTTGATCGACCACCGCGATGGCAAATAACTGGTTGTGTTCCCGGTACTCGATGAACATTGCCTCAGACCGTCCGTCAACCAGAAACGATCGAAACTGTTCGATATCAGGGGGAAACATGTCGCCGTCGCCGTGCCGGGCATTGATATAGCGTTCATAGAGTCGGTAGTATTCATCGGTTAATCGAGGTCTTAACTTCCGCACCCGCAAATTTTTGTTGGCATGTAATACGCGTTTCTGACTGCGCCTTGGTTTAAAATGCGCTACCGGAACTCGCACTGGAATGCAGGCATTGCACTGTTGGCAGTAGGGCCGATAGATGTGACTGCCACTACGGCGGAAGCCAACTGCGGACAGAGCTGAATAGACATCTGTGTCAATATGCGCGAGCGGGTCGACAAACAGCGTGTTTGCTTTTTCCCCGGCAAGATAGCTGCAATCATGGGCAGGTGTGGTGAAAAATCGTAGTTCGGAAAGCGATGTCATTTCACAATTCGGGCTGCAGGTTCAGTACCGTGACTGCCTAACTTACCATGATGGCAGGTGTTCCGGCACCAGTTGCCAGTCAATGGGGTTCGATTCGAGCTCGTTTTGGGCGAGGTATCGCTTAAATTCCGACCGGCTGATCGTGTTCGCGCCCAGTGAGTCAAGATGTGCGTTGGGGATCTGGCAGTCTATCAGTGGGCAATCAAGGTCGAGCATCAGCCGGTCGAGATAGGCAAAGGCAACTTTCGATGCGTCTGTAACCCGGTGGAACATGGACTCGCCAAAGAACATTCTGCCAAGTGATACGCCATACAGGCCACCGACGAGTTCGGACGCGGCGTAAACCTCGATTGAATGCGCATACCCCTCGTGGTGAAGCCGGATATACGCGTCAATCATCTCTGGTGATATCCATGTCTCGTTTGAATAACTTCGTGGTTCTGCGCAGGCGCGGATGACTTCCGAGAATTGTGTGTCGCAACGTACCTCGAACCGGTTTCCCCGCAAGGTCCTTGCCAGACTCCGGCTGATTTTGAGATGGCCCGGTATCACCACAGAGCGTGGCTCCGGGGACCACCATAGAATTGGCTGATCCTGCTCAAACCAGGGAAATATCCCGCGCTGGTAGGCATGGATCAGTCTCTCGACGGAAAGGTCCCCGCCTGCTGCCAGTAGACCGTTTGGCTCGGCTAACGCATTGTCGATCGACGGGAACACTATTGCTGTATCCAGCCAGGCGACGGTTCCCATGAGCAGGATCAGGCAATCAGCTCATCAAGGTATTTTTCCGCGTCCAGCGCCGCCATGCAGCCGAATCCCGCCGAAGTCACCGCTTGTCGATAGACCTGATCGGCAACATCACCAGCGGCAAACACGCCAGGGATGCTGGTTGCGGTTGCATTACCGCCCAGGCCGGAGTGAATAGCAATATAACCACCGCTCATTTCAAGCTGACCTTCAAATATGCTGGTATTGGGCGTGTGCCCAATGGCGATAAAAACCCCTTGAAGTGACTTTTCCTGGGTTTCCGGCCCGTTTACATGGCGAACGCGCATGCCGGTCACGCCGCTTTCATCACCCAGAACCTCATCAAGAGTATGATCCCAGAGGACTTTTATATTGTTCTTTTCGAGCACGCGCTGTTGCAGGATTTTCTCCCCGCGGAACCGGTCCCGGCGATGGACCATGGTGACTTCCTCGGCGATGTTGGACAGATACAAGGCTTCTTCCAACGCTGTATTACCGCCTCCGATAACCGCAACTTTTTGCTTTTTATAGAAAAAACCATCACATGTAGCGCAGGCGCTGACGCCTCTACCCTTAAATGCCTCTTCCGACGGCAGCCCCAGATAGCGAGCTGAAGCCCCGGTCGTGATGATCAGCGAGTCGCAGGTATATAGCGCCTGATCGCCGGTCAGCCGAAAAGGGCGAACGGACAGATCAGCCTTGTTGATGTGGTCATAGACGATACTGGTATCGAACCGCTCTGCATGCTGCTGCATCCTGATCATGAGGTCCGGACCTTGCAGGCCTTCACAATCACCAGGCCAGTTATCAACGTCAGTGGTGGTAGTCAGCTGGCCGCCGGTCTCGATACCGGTAATAACAACAGGCGAAAGGTTAGCGCGCGCTGCGTAGATAGCGGCGGTCAATCCTGCGGGGCCAGACCCGAGAATGAGTAGTTTGTGATGGATTTCCTGCATTCATTCCTCTGGTGACTGGTTGACCTGAAACCAGGACGGCCGACGCTCGCCGCAGACTTCAGTTTGTTAAAAATTCGCCATGATACAGCACAGAGCCCCCGGGTCGATAGATTCAACTGGCATAAAGTGAATAAAAGCTTTTCTAAAACCCAGTTCTGGATATATGATGTAACAGTTTGATTATTATAGATATTTAAAGAATACTTTAGCATGGTGCAGGACACGTAAAATACGCTGGCGGTTAGCGCCTGTAAACGCTCGAATTTCATCGCCAAATAATGGGAGTACACCCCTTTGGCACAAGCCAAAAGCAGAAAGCCCGAGACCGAAGATACCCTCGCGCACCTCTACCCACGGTTGCGCGAAGGTGGACTGATCATGCTGGTTGCAGTGTGCATTTACCTGTGCCTGGCCCTCTTCAGCTTCGATGCCGATGATCCTGGGTGGACCTATACTGGAAGCGATGAACAGGTATCCAATCTGGTGGGACTAAGTGGCGCCTGGATAGCGGACGTTTTTCTCACCCTGTGTGGTTATATGGCGTACATTTTCCCGCTGATGCTCGCCTTCCAATCCTGGCAGATGTTTCGGGACCGAAAAAGCGCGTACAACTTTCACTGGCTGCTTTTCTCATTTCGGCTAACGGGGCTCACTTTGACTCTGATCGCCGGTGCCGGTATCGCAGCCCTCCACTTTTATGACATCGGCGCACAGTTCAGGCAAGGCAGTGGCGGCATTATCGGCACAGAACTGGCTGAATTAATGGTACCAATATTCAGTTACATTGGTGCAACGCTGATTCTGCTTGCGCTTTTCCTGTTCGGTATCACCGCGTTTGCCGATGTTTCATGGCTGGGTGTGATGGACGGCACTGGCAGACTCGCGCTCGCAATCGTCTCGCGAAGTGCCGAGGTCTGGGAGCGAATACGTAAAGATCGTGCAGAAAAAGCCGAATTGTTGCAGACCACCCAGTCCCGGAAAGCGGCGCTGGAACGCCATGTAGAGCAAAACCAGAATCGCCCCGCGCTGGTGATAGAAGCGCCTCCACAACCGAAAAAAGAAGTTAGCAAACGCGTGGTTCGCGAAAGCCAGGGTAATCTGTTCAAGATTGACGCTGTCGATGGTCTGCCTGCATTACATTTACTGGACGCGGCGGTTGTTAATAATGATCGCGGTTATTCCCCTGGCGATCTGGAAGCCATGTCGCGACTGCTGGAACTCAAACTCCGGGATTACAGTGTCGAGGCCGAAGTCGTTGCTGTCTATCCAGGGCCTGTCATTACGCGCTTTGAGATCCAGCCGGCACCCGGAGTCAAGGTGAGCCGTATCACCGGGCTTGCCAAGGATTTGGCGCGTTCACTGGCCGTAATCAGCGTGCGCGTGGTTGAGGTGATTCCGGGTAAACCCGTGGTCGGCATCGAAATTCCCAATGTTGATCGCGAAATTGTGAAATTGAGTGAGGTATTGTCGTCAAAGGAGTACGACAACGCGAGTTCGCCATTATCGCTGGCCCTTGGCCACGATATTGCAGGCGAACCAGTGGTTGTCGACCTGGCAAAGATGCCACACCTGTTGGTTGCCGGGACAACGGGTGCCGGCAAATCGGTCGGGCTGAACGCCATGATTCTGTCAATTCTATTCAAGGCGTCACCTGAAGACGTTCGCCTGATTATGGTTGATCCCAAAATGCTCGAACTGGCCGTCTATGAAGGTATTCCGCATCTGTTGACACCTGTCGTGACGGATATGAAGGATGCGGCTAATGCTCTGCGCTGGTGCGTCGCTGAGATGGAGCGGCGCTATCGTCTCATGGCTTCCATGGGGGTGCGTAACGTGGGGGGCTTCAACCGCAAGGTTAAAGATGCTGAAAAAGAGGGCACGCCGATCACTGACCCGCTTTGGCTGCCTGATCCGCTGATTGATGACGATGAACAACAGGCACCCAATCTTGAGACTTTGCCGTTTATTGTGGTGATAATTGATGAATTTGCCGACATGATGATGATCGTCGGCAAGAAAGTAGAGCAGTTAATTGCCCGGATTGCGCAAAAGGCGCGGGCGGCAGGCATCCACCTGGTGCTGGCGACTCAGCGGCCCTCGGTAGATGTGATTACCGGCTTGATTAAGGCCAATATTCCCACCCGCATCGGCTTCCAGGTATCCAGCAAGATCGATTCTCGAACGATTCTTGATCAGGGCGGTGCCGAACAACTGTTAGGTCACGGTGATATGTTGTACCTGCCGGCAGGATCCGCACTTCCGATTCGAGTGCACGGGGCTTTCGTTGACGACGATGAAGTCCACCGGGTCGTGGAAAGCTGGAAAGAATTGGGTGAACCGAATTATCTTGACGAGATCCTGGATGGTCGCAGCGACGCAGATCTGATGCCGGGCACCTCAGGCAACTCATCGGACGAAGATGATGGTGAATCGGATGCGTTGTACGATGAGGCGGTTCTGTTCGTGACAGAGTCTCGTCGAGCTTCTATTTCCGCGGTACAACGTAAACTACGGATTGGCTATAACCGCGCAGCCAGAATGATCGAGACGATGGAACAGGCCGGTGTCGTCAGTGAAATGAGCACCAACGGTTCTCGTGAGGTGCTGGTTAATGCGCCCTCAAAATAAATGGATGATGTTTCCACTGATGCTGACCTTGATGTCCGCGACCTCCGGAGCATGGTCCGCTGAGCATAGTGTCAGGCTATCGGCCTACCTTGCTGATATTGCAACCCTGTCAGGGCAGTTTGAGCAAATCTCCGTCGACGCCGGCACCGGATTTACTTCCCATCAGACTGGCAGTTTGTGGATCGCCAAGCCAAACCGCTTCAGGCTTGTTACGATTGAACCTTCAGCGCAGACCCTCGTTTCGAATGGGGCCGATTTCTGGGTCTATGATCAGGCACTCGAGCAGGTAATCATCAGCAAACTGAACACTGATATTAATCAGGTCCCCGTACTGTTGTTCGCTGGTAGTTCTGAAGAGATCGAGCAGGCTTACACAGTGTCTGGGTATCTTGATGAGGCTGGCGAATATTTTCTGCTTGAACCACGAACACAAAGCAGCCTGTTCAGTTCGCTTTCGCTGGATTTTCGCGCAGGGATCCCGCACACGATCCGGATTAATGCAGCAAACGGCCAGTTGACGACAATCAATCTCGGACAGGTACTGATCAACGAGACTATCGCGGCACATCAGTTTGTTTTTGAAATACCCGCCGATGTCGATGTTATTGATGATCGATAGACGAGGTCGGCATTGACACCCATATAACGATGGTCAGGCCGCCAGGCAAACCAGGATCGGACCATGTCACTCTTTGACGACAGTAATGTTTATCAGCCGCTCGCTGCACGCATGCGGCCCCGTAGCCTGGATGATTTTATCGGTCAGGAACACCTGATGGGGTCAGGCAAGCCGTTGCGCAAAGCGATCGAAACCTCCAGCCTGCACTCGATGGTCCTGTGGGGTCCGCCGGGAGTCGGTAAAACGACGCTGGCACGGATGATCTCGGAACTCTGTGACATTCATTTTCAGTCAATTTCTGCAGTTCTGGCCGGTGTGAAAGACATTCGTGAAGCAATCGGCATCGCACGCCAGCAACGCGGCGCTACCGGCAGAAAAACCCTGCTGTTCGTCGACGAAGCCCACCGGTTTAACAAGTCACAACAGGATGCGTTTTTACCCTTTGTCGAAGATGGCACCGTGATCTTTATCGGTGCGACAACAGAGAACCCATCATTCGAACTGAACAATGCGCTGCTTTCCCGGGCACGCATCTATAAGCTGAAGTC
>JAJFKA010000079.1 GCA_021773555.1 Gammaproteobacteria bacterium | reverse complement strand
GGAAGCTCTGATTAAGTAGATTTTTTTGTGAGGACAAGGCGAATCCGCACGGAGAAAATCGCGAATACGCTTTAAATTCGCGAGGTTTCGAGTACGGATTCAACGCCGTCATCGCGAAAAAAGCACTTAATCAGAGATTCCTTAGGCAACTGATTAGCTATCAACGAATAGCCGATTAACTAATAAACCGATCAACTAACAAACAGGCAGGAATCCGGATGACCCAGCTTCAGGGAAAGCGAATTGTAATAACAGGTGCGGCAAGTGGAATCGGCCGTGCAAGCTGTCTGCTGGCAGCGACCCAGGGAGCAAGTGTGGTTGCTGTTGACCAGTCGGAAGCGGTAACGCAGACGCGGGACGAGGTTATCGGCGCAGGCGGTAATGCAATCGCAATTCAGGCGAGCGTGGCGGATGAAAATGCGGTTAATAGTTTCATCCAGTCGTGCGTGGATGAGTTTGGCGGCATTGACGGGATATATGCAAATGCCGGAATAGGAGGTGGTGGCAAACCTTTTCTGGAGCTGACACCCGAGGACTGGCAGCGCACCCTGGGTGTAAATACCATCGGCGTGTTCCTCTGTGTCAAGCACGCGGTACCCCATTTTACGGCTCAAGGGAGCGGCAGCATTGTTTGCACCGCCAGTGTCGCCGGGTTACGTGCCAATGCTGGTGGTGTTGATTACAGCGCCAGCAAAGCCGGAGTGATCAGCATTGCGCAAACAGTGGCGTATCAACTTTATGGGACAGGAGTGCGCATCAATGCGATCTGTCCGGGATTGATTGAAACCGGCATGACCGCACCAATCTTTGATCGTGCCAGAACCCGGGGCACGGAAGGTAGAATAGGGCAGGTCAATCCGACTGCGCGCTTTGGACAACCGCGGGAAATCGCCGAGATGGCCTGTTTTCTACTCAGTGATGCGGCTTCCTACGTTAACGGCCAGGCGATACCTGTCGATGGCGGTCTGTCGGCTTCGCATCCCTGGGTTTATCCGCAACACGGATAGCAATAATCTGCCGGTCGATTTTAAGAGAATCAGCCATGATATCAGTTCAAGCGGGAGTATCGGGATCACCGACTGGAGTGGATGATCAAGTCTGGTGGCTTGTCCGTGGTCATTGACGGACTTAACCGGGACAATATTCGTTTTACCCCTGAGTTCTCGTCAGACTAATCGGGTGCCAGCGCTGGATTTGAAGGTAAATGCCGGAACTTGTCCGCATCCCGGGACTGTCTGTAGTTATCGACAATAGGCGCCAGATCATCAGGCGACGCGCCGTGCAGGATGACTCCGTCGCAACCAAGGTCGAACTGATTCTGAATCGCAGCGGTGCACTCGTCAGGAGAGCCGGTGGCTGCCGCCCCTAGCCAGTCGGGAGGGATGAGTTCAGCTACTTGTTCCAACTCGTTCGTCGTCGCCTTCTGATCCAGGGCGCCCTTAAAATTAGCGATCAGATCGTCCTCACGAAAGCGCTTGAGCACTGCGGGATCCCATTGGTTAGTCTTCACCATCAAATCACCATAGGCCTGTAAATAGGTCGACATACGACCAACGGTCTTCTTCAGTCGGACTGCATAGGGAAGGTGATCCCCGATTGTTGCAAAACACGACCAGACCCGCACGTGGTCGGGATTTCGCCCCGCCTGTTCCGCAGCATCCTTTACAGTTTTTACTGCCCGGGCAGTGGTTTCATCGGTAAAAAAGGTATGCAGGACAACGGCATCAAAGGCACCACCACCCAGGGCCAGGGAATTGGGTCCAAAAGCAGTTAGCGTCAAGGGTATATGTTCATTAAAGCCAGGGTCCAGTCTGAGTACCGGCCAGGAGCCTGCCGGACCTTCATGACCAATGATCGTTTCACCATGATGCAGGCGGCGCATGATATCCGCGAAGTCTTCCAACTGGGAAGTTTTGATATGTGGCAGTCCAAATGCATCAAACATCGGATCAATACCGCGCCCGAGACCCAGACTGAACCGACCGCCGGTCAAAAAATGCATGGTCGATGCGTAGGCGGCGGTCACGATCGGATGGCGGGTATTCTGGTTGGTCGCTGCGGTTGCAATACCTATATTGCTGGAAATCGCTCCCACGGCACCCGAGATGGTTGCCGCCTCCTTGATGTTAAAGCGCTCGGAAATGAAGCACGCACCGATTCCCATGTTCTCCGCCGCGGTCACTTCTGCGATCAGGTCCCGTGGTGATTCCGGTGCACCGGCGAGTGTATAGAATCCAATTTCATTCATCGATGACATGTTTCGCAGTTTCTCCCTTCGAAGCCGTGGAATTTACTCGATATGCGGCGAACAATTCTATACCTTCTTACTCGCCACAAGGCACAATGGAGTCTGCCTGGTTATCTCACGCACTTAATACGGCAGCACAGAAAGGTTAGCGAATGTCAGTAGTAGATCGACCCCACTATGTAAGAAACGAGCGAACCAGCAGACTCCGTTTTTCAACCAAACTTTCCCAGGGCATTGGCGCGATCCCCGACACAGTCAAGAACTGGGTGTTCAACACCTTTACATTGCTGTTTTACAACCAGATTCTCGGCATGGATGCGTTTCTGGTTTCAATCGCACTGGCACTGGCTATTGTTTTCGATGCGGTGACCGACCCGCTGGTAGCCTCACTCTCTGATAACCTGAAGACGCGCTGGGGCCGCCGTCACCCGTTAATGTTAATTGCCTCGATTCCCCTTGGGATCGGTATATTCGCGCTGTTTGTTCCACCGGTGAGTCTGGGTGAGAGTATGCTGTTTGCCTGGTTGCTCGGGTTTACAATACTGACCCGGGGCATGATGACCCTTTATTTTGTGCCCTGGGCCGCCATTGCTGCGGAACTTACCGATGACTACCATGAGCGGACCTCAGTCATGTCCTACAGGTTTGCTGTTGGCTGGACCATAGGTGTCAGCTTTCCACTGTTTATTTACACATTTGTGATGCCCGGTACCGATCAGTATCCGGTGGGCCAGCTTAATCCGGATGGTTATCCGCTGATGGCTTTATGTGCCGGAATATTGCTGACCTCGGGCGCCCTGCTGACAACAATATTGACGCGCAAGGAGATTCCATTCCTGCGTCAACATTCAAACGTTCCAGTTCGGTTTGGTTTTATAAATGTTGTGCGGGAGTTAATCCGGGCTCTGAAAAATAAGCAGTTTGCGCTGGTGTTCCTCATCGTTCTGTTGTCCTCGGCGATTAGCGGTACCACCGCGAATATTGGTATTTATATGACGACATTTTTCTGGGGACTGGGAACAGAAGACCTGCGATGGTTTGTGCTTTCAGCGCTGGGTGCTGTGTTAGCCTTCCCGCTGGTTGCATTTGTACAGCGTCGATGGGACAAGAAAAGTATAATGCTTGTTTGCGCCACCGTGAGCCTGTTTGATGGGATTATACTGGTGCTGTTGCGTTTTCTGGATGTGCTTCCGAACAACGGCGACCCGATGCTGCTGGTGATTCTGGTGGCGGCAGGAGGATTTGGCGCAAGTATCGCGGTGATCCAGGGAATTATTGGAGCTTCCATCGTCGCCGATGTGCTCGACGATCACGAGTTGCGAACAGGATTCCGACAGGAAGCCATGTTTTCGGCGGCACTGTCTTTTTCCGGTAAAGCGATTTCAGGTCTGGGCATCGTGATGGGTGGTTTGATTATTACCTTGATCGCGTTTCCGACTAACACCTTGCCATCCGATGTGGACCCGGAAACCATCATGCGACTGGGGCTGATTGTTGGCATTGGCGTGCCGCTGTTACATCTTATCCCGATTAGCCTGATCAGGCGTTACAAGATCACCAGGGATGTTTACGCGGACATCAGGAAAAATCTGGATGAGCGCTATGCTCTCGACCGGACAAGAACGTCGGTGGAGAATTAACAGGAAATGGAGCAAATAGAAAACATAAAGTGTTTCGGTGGAAACCAGCTACGCTTCCGGCATCAATCGGATACTGTGAATTGCGAGATGACTATTTCGGTTTTTCTGCCACCTCAGACGCGAACTGAAAAAGTGCCGGTGCTGTACTGGCTTTCCGGTCTCTGGGCAGCCTGTGTCTGAATGGTTTTTTAGACAATTCTGCCTTCGAATCTTGAACAAAATCGCTCAAGACATAGCTACGGCTATTTCGCCACAATTGCCAGAAAATCCATTCCTTTCATGAATAATGCGGGCTAGAACACCAGTCGACCGAGGCTTTCGGCAACGCAACAAGGTTTTTCCTGGCCTTCGATTTCGACCTTAACCTCGTTCATGGTTTCCAGCATGCCACCTTTGATCTCCACGCGTTTTAGTGTGCTGGTTGTTCGGATTTTCGATCCAACGGGTACCGGTGAAGGGAAGCGTACCTTGTCAAAGCCATAGTTGATGCCCAATTTCTGCCCTTCGAGTGCAGGACCACTGGTGGCAGCGGCGGCGGCTCGTGGCAGGTGGCTCATGATGGACAGGGTTAATTGCCCATGAGCAATCGGTGCACCGAAAGGACCGGCATTCGCGCGGTCAACATCCACATGTATCCATTGATGGTCCATGGTTACATCAGCGAAGTCGTTAACACGATCCTGGGTGATTTCGAACCATTCACTTTGCGACGTTTGTTCGCCAATTCTTGCGGTCATGACCTCGAAGGCTTTTTGTAATGCATCGGACATAGCTGTCTCTCCTGGTTCCTGTTGCATGGATGTGGATCGAATATAACTCATTCTTTCCACGCGCTGCATTCGATATATTCGGCGGCGTTACCGGCGTATAAACCAGCGAAATAGAGATTGGCGGCTCAGGTCTGGAAGTGTTGTGAAGTTGGACATCCAGATCGGAAATTGGAAGCCTCCGTGGGTTCCGCCCCGTTGCCGTGGGGTTTGTGACCGGTACTGCCCGGCGCCGCGTGGCTGTTGTTCATGACTGTTTAAGAGCGTATAGAGAGTGTATGGTGGTGAGTCAAACTGCTAAAGAAATGATGACTTCATTTTAAAATAGAAGGGGATAGCGATGACCTATGACCTGTTGATCAAAAACGGTACGGTTGTTGACGGATCGGGTTCAGCCCGCTTCCGGGCTGATGTCGGAGTTCTGGATGGCAAGATTGCAGCCATTGGCCGGATCAGCTCCTCAGCCAGAGAGACCATTGATGCTGAAGGCCACATGGTTTCACCTGGATTTGTCGATGGGCATACACATATGGATGCTCAGATATTTTGGGATCATGTGGGCTCCTGCTCCTGCTATCACGGCGTGACCAGCGTTGTCATGGGAAATTGTGGCTTTACCCTCGCCCCCTGTAAGGAATCCGATGCGGATCTTGTGTTTCGAAATCTGGAGCGAGCCGAAGACATCTCCCCCCAGGCGATGCAGGCTGGCATCAAGTGGTCCTGGTCCAGTTATCCGGAATTTCTGGATACCATAGAAGCATTGCCCAAGGGGATTAACTACGCGGGATACATTGGACATTCCGCGCTTCGAACCTTCGTGATGGGAGAACGGGCCTTCTCTGAGCAGGCCAGCAGCGATGAGCTTAAAACCATGTCCGACCTGGTGGTGGAAGCCGTTCAGGCCGGGGCGATCGGATTTTCAACGTCAAGAACACCGAACCATATCACCGCAGATGATCGCCCAGTGGCCAGTCGAGTCGCTGATTGGGGAGAGGTCAGAGCCATTGTCAATGCAATGGGAAAAACTGGTCGGGGGATCTTTGAGATTGCAGGTGAATCTCCGGGCCGTAATCCTGAGCGGGTTGCAGAATACCTCGGTCGATTGAGGGACCTTTCCGTGGAGTCCGGCATCCCTCAGACCTGGGGAATGTTCAGTACCCGGTATGGTCGGGACCTGTGGCGACCCTACTTTGATTTGTTGGACGAAGCCGCAGCTGCCGGTGGGCGGATTTTTGCGCAGGTTCACTCCCGAGAACTCAATACGCTGCTTTCCTTTGCAACCCAGATGCCATTTGATACCTGGGATGTCTGGCGGGATGTGCGCTCATTACCCCTTGCAGAACAGAAAGCGAAGTTTATGGACCCGGAACTGCGAGCACGGATGGTCGAAGTAGCCTCCGGTAAGTACCAGGGTCCGAAGATAGTAGGCGTCGAGGCGCGGCCACCCGATTATGACTATCTTTATGTCGTTGATTCCATGCAGGGACAGCAACGGCTGCTGAAAGACATCGCGGCTGAAAAAAATATGCATCCGGTTGAGTTGATGATCGAGCTTGGCCTGCAAAGCGACTTCAAACAGTTCTTCCGCCAACCGGTTGCCAATGAGTATCAGGACGACGTCATTGAGATGATCCGGCATCCGCGTTCAGCGGTGACCTTCTCTGATTCCGGCGCGCATGTTTCCCAGATTATGGACAGCTCGCTGCAGACTCATTTGCTCAGTTATTGGGTGCGTGAGCAGCAGGCCCTGACACTCGAGCAGGCTGTTCGCGAGATAACCTACAACACTGCGACGCAATTCGGTATGCATGACCGTGGCCTTATCCGTGTTGGCATGAATGCGGATATAAACGTGTTCGACCCTGAGACCGTGGGTGCGCGTATGCCCGAGGTCGTTTACGATTTACCGTCGGGTGCAAAGCGGCTGAGACAATATGCGCAGGGGATGCTGTCGGTCATTGTCAACGGGCAACCATTTCTCAGCAACAACGAACATACCGGGGCCTACGCCGGCCAGCTTTATCGTGGGCTGTAAGTGGCCACTAATGTGTTCTACTCGAGCCTGACGGAATCAAGCACGATTTCATTGAGGGGCGAGAGCGGATTGTAAATCAACCGGTAGGTTCGCTTGTTTCCGTCGACAAAAATGAAACGGCGGGTTTTCTCGGTACTTGAAAACGTAAATTCCGTGGTGGAAAAACCGAGCAGATCCCCCTGCCGGATCTCCGTGAACGTGACTTCTGAAAACTGATCTTTCAGTTGTCCCTGTAATTTTGGAATTAGCGATCTGGCAGGCACTGACCCGGTAAAGGAGACGAGTTCAAAATAAAGCTCAAAATAGTCCGGGCTGTGCGCATGGGCCAGTAACGAACCCTGTTTTTCGTGTCGCGTTACCTCGGTGACCTGGCCACCGGGCGTGATCACCGGGATCTGAAATTGCCATCCGTGGTTCTGGTCTGACACGGTTCTCATGCTCATGGCGTCTCCTTTTTTTGGTGTCTGCCTGTACTGTCACCGTCGTTTGACGTTAGTAAGTATTCACATATCCACGGTCAAGGTGGACAGACACAATTCAATCCGGGCGAGGTCCTCCAGGTCGCGAACAAAACGAAGTGAGCGATCGAGACGCATCGGAGTTGGCTCCATGGAGAGAATGCGCGGGAATACCGGGAACGGGTCCAGCAAGAGTTCGAGGCAGAGTATGGTGACGTTGTCCAGCACGAGGGCAAGTAACTGTATGTCTGGTTTCAGATCTTCGAACCTGCGTTCTTCCACCTTTTTAAGAAAGGTGTGTCCCGGCAACAGGTGATCGAGTTGTGACGCGATCCAGGGCACACGCTTGAGCCTTGAATGGGTCCGACTGTCGCGCAGAAAATCGGCGATTGCGCTGGCAGCCGCGACCGGGATACGGTTGAGTAGACTGAATCCCAGTTGAAAGGGTCGAATCAATCCCGGCTCTGCGCTTAACAGTTCGAAGTGAGCCTCCTCGCGCGCCAGCCCGGTTTCCCGGATTAGATATTCGAAGCCCAGATTGCAGGTCGCCTGAACGGCTTTAACCGCATTGGCTTCGCTGAAGGCGGTCCCGCGCAGACCAACACCCGCAATCAACACGTTGGCGAGGTACAGAGTTTCGTCCTTGCGCCGCTGGAACAGATCGCCTGACTCTTCTGCCAGAGCAGTCATGGCAGTATCAAGTAACGTTTTTGGGGCCTCGCTGCGGTCATGACTGAGTAGTCCGGCGATTGGTACGCCGCTGATGCCAAGTTCACCGAGAGTTTGTTTCAATGCAGACAAGTCGGCCTGCGATGTCATTACCAGAGGTGTATCGGCCGCATCGATCCGCAGCGCCCTGGGCCGGAAATAACGACGGCTCAACTCATCGTAGGCAACTGATTCGAGGACCTCGTCTGGATCACTATCGCGGGATATGGTGAGGAAAGCGAAGGCATCCGTCGGTGTTACAAATCCCGCCTGTTCCGCTTTGAGCTCGCGGTCTTCCTCAAGATGTTGGTGAATGTGACCATACATATCATGTTCCGATACATCCTCGCGCAAGATGCTGCGCACGAAGCTGCACCTGTTCAAGACCTGCGTCAGGAAATCTGGTGCGACAGCGTGTAAATGTTGGAGTGTTTCGAGCAGAATAAACCAGGCTTCATCCACTCCTTCATCGGCGGCTTGTTTCGGAACGACGTCATAGCCACCAAACTCGTGTCCCGATTGACTGATGCCCACAAGGCTCGTATCGGTTGCGGACAGATACCTTGCGAAACAGACGGCGACGAATTCGGAACCGAGCGCCTCGAGCCTCGATGCTACAAATTCTGATCCTGCTTCGTTCCAACTCTCAAGCCAGGGGAGAAACTGTTCCGGGTCAAGTGCCTGTTGCTCACCGGGTGATGCCTGCCAGAGCTGGATGTCGAGTACGGCTTCCAGCTTATGTACCGGAATGTTAGTGGCAAGTGATTCTATCCCTGTCACCGCCAACAGGTGGGCGATGGTTTGCGCAGGAAGTTCATCTAACAATGCAGGAAGTTGTGGGCTATCCAGAAGTTCATCGATTATCGAAGCGACGTTACGTTTATCAAGTTCTTGCGGCATACGGATTCCCAGTGACTGAGTGTGGCGTGAGACGATGCAACAGGTCAGAAAACTAGCAAAGCGGAGGCGCTTTGATCCCGGCTTTTAACGAGTGAGGAATTGAACGAGGTGGTGGGCTGACGAGCGTCAGAACCTGGACAAGGAAGAAAACGAATCTCATAGAAGCGCCTCTCGTATTCAGATGTGATCGGAAGAGGCGCACATTAGTCCTGGAAACAACAAAAGTCAATAGATGCTTGTGGCGCATCTATTGACTCTGAAAACGAGTTTACGCGTCAGCCTGCTTATGTCAAGGATTAATTTCCTTTTTTTCAAGTTTCACGCGCTGCCAGTCGAATAGTGCGTTTGGCAATGCGCTCCCGGAGGCGTGCGTGGCGCTGTGGTGTTAATGGATAGGACCAGATGAACAACATGGCGAGACCAAAAAAAACGATAGGCCCACAACAATAAACCAGTCTAAGGCTCAACACCCCCATCTCGGTGCTCGCCGCGATTCCGCCGGAAGGATCGAATCCCAGTAGGCCAACCACGTTGAGCGAAACGCCGGTACCAATTGCGACAGCCAGCTTCTCTGTGAGACCCAGAATGGCGAAGTAGGTGCCAGCACGGCGCCCGCCACTTCGAGCGGTATCCACATCAACAACATCTGCAAGCATTGCCACGGGCAGGAACTGCAAGCCGCCAAAACAAAAACCTTTGACAATAAACAGCAGGAAAAAAGCCAGAAAGTCCCCGTAAGACAAGAACAGGTTGGCGAAACTCACCGTGGAGATAGTGATCAACGTGCACATGAAGGCGCGATGCTTGCCAATTTTCCGCCCTAACCAGAGCCAGAATGGAATTGCACCGAGCCCGGCGACGAAGTAAAAAAAATAGGCCGCGCCAATGGTTGGAATACCGATGATGTCACGAATAAAAAACAATGAAACGGCATTGCGAAATGCCTCCCCGAACACGACTAGCAGAGCGATGATCAGAACCCGGCGCATGGGCCCGTTTTTCCACAGATACCGTAAACCTTCCTTCAGTGGAACCGTTTCTTTAGGTGCTGGAGGCGGTTCGCGAACGAAGAATAGTACGACAAATACACAGAAGGGTAGAATCCCGATGATTGTAAAGGCCAGGCCACTGAGTACCGGGCCCGTGAGCGTGGCGCGACTGACGATTTCCTTGTTTGCCAGTTCCCCGGTAAACGCACCAATCGCGTCGTGCCAGATAATCGAAAAGACCTGGCCCACTGTGCCGCTGCCATCCGCGGTAACCTCAACCAGCATGGGCACGAATGCTGCCAGCATGAGTCCCGAGAGTACAAAAAACTCGCGTGAGGCGGTAACCCTGCTGCGCTGGTGGTAATCAGGAGAGAGTTCGGCTCCCCAGGCCCGGTGCGGCAGAGCAATGATGGTACTGCCCAGAAAAAACAGCGTCAGATAACCGAGGAAGTACCAGATGCCAACGTCGTCGGGTGGTATGAATAGTTTATAGACCCCCAGCATCATCAATGGCATGCCGACTAACAACCATGGTTTGCGGCGACCGAATCGCGTCCGCCATCGATCTGAAATTTCTCCCATGATGGGATCGGTGATGACGTCGGTGAACCGTGCCAGCATCAGGATCGTACCGACGGTTGCCAAACTGATACCGAGGCCTCCGGAATAATGCGCTGGTATCCAGATCGCAAGGGGATAGCCAATGACCGCTAACGGAATACCAATGCTGCCGTGTGCGTAGATCGTTGTTTTGGAAAGGATGGTATTCGAGTCCGCGGGAGTGTTGGTCATGCTGTCCAAATGGTCCTGGTATTTCGCTTACTTTACCTGAACAAAATACCTAAAGTATTGTTGATCTGGCAGGCGAGAGAATATTTTTCCGGAGTTCGTTGAGTGCGACGCTCACAGCAAAATCTACCCAGGTTAAATTTTTCCAGTGACAAAGATGGGCCGCCTGGCAACCGGAATTTGGAGAGAATCGCATGCAACTGTCCCCAGGGCAGATAATCGGATGGGCGAGGTGATTCCTGCGCGAGAAAGGACAGGTTTGGTCCGTCGCAATCACTGCCAGTGATACCGGATAACCAATAAGATAAAATTAAGTCTATAAGAATCGACTTCACGGCGCAGTATCAGTAGAATGCGGCTCACTTTTTTGTCACGTCACTGCATTGGCTGCGGACACGGCGGCGAGCATTTGTCGCTTCATTTGGCGAGTTGATCTGAGCACCTGAACAGGTTCGGATGCAAACTTACCAATCTGGCCAAGCAACCAGTATTTTCCCTGATTCCAATCGCTGACGTACCAATTGACCCACCAGGAGACCTATGTGGACCAAAATGTAGATTTGAAAGTATGGAAAGAACTGGCGATCAGTAACCAGATACTGATCCGAACCGTGTCCGATGCTTTGGAGCTTGAGGCGGACTGCAGTGAAGAAGAGCTGAAAACAGCGATTGAAGCTGGCATCAGGAAAATCAAGGAAGCGGGATCCATGATCGCCGCAGCCAAAATTGAGAAGCAGTCGGCCATTGACGAGATGAAGTCCAGATTGACCACTACCGAAACCGCGCTGGCCGAGGCCGAGGCTACTATCGCCGAGTTGCGCGCTTCCAGGGAAACCACTGAAAAGCTGTTGGAAACGACCCGTGTAACCAGTGCCAAAGAGCTGATCAAGGCGAATGAACAGCTGGAAGAAAGATCCAGAGCCTTGAAGAAAATCAATGTGACCCTGGCGGATACGCCGGAGAATGTTGTCAAGAAATTGAAGAGCCTGAATAAAAAGAAGTTTGATGAAGCCACCGCGAGAAAGCGTGCGGAAGACGAGGCGAAAGCATTAAAGAAAACCCTGCATGAATCCCAGTCACGTACCGAGAAGCTCGAAGCCACGCTGGCGCAATCGGTCAAACTGGCAGAGAACTATCGTGAACTGCAGAAGCTGAGCGAGAGTCAGTACCAGCAGCTCAAGGAACTGGTAGATGATGAGGCGAAGTTAACCGCATTGCCGGTAGTCGATGAAGAACTGCTGAATAGCATTGCTGAGGCCGCCTGAAAGTCAGCCGATGAATAACTGACGTCAGGGCAGGCGCAGCGAGGCAGGTCTGGTGGCGGGTTTAAATAAGGTAGTGTCCGCCATCCAGAATAATATGCTGACCCGTAACCACAGAGTGACCTTCTATAAACGCCAGAATTGATTCTGCGACCGTTTCCGGCGTGCAGGTCAGTTTGAGCGGCGCCGCCTGCTCAAGCGCTGATCGTACTTTGTCATAGGTTTCCTGACCCATACCCTCTGCCAGCCAATCCCCCTGAATGAAACCGGGACAGACAGCATTAACCCTGACTTCCGGCCCCATTACCCTGGCAAGCGACTGGGTCATGGTGAGCAGCGCTCCTTTCGATGCCGCATAAGCGATTGAGCTGCCGATGCCACGAACCCCGGCGATTGAATCTACATTCACGACAGAGGCATCACCGCTTGCCCGCAACGCCTGCTCACAGGCTCGCACCATTTGATAGGGTCCAACGACGTTGACGCCATAGATATGAAAAAAGTCATCTTTGTCGAGTCCTGCCAGCTGGTGATGGGGGACAAATTTTGTAGTTCCCGCATTGTTCACGAGTACGTCAAGCCGCCCCCATTTCGCAAGAGCCTGATCAACCATAGACTTGCAATCATCGTCATCCGCCACATCGGCACGGCAGATGAGGGTTTCAACTCCATAAGCCTCGCATTCACCTGCGACACTACCCGCAGCGTCCTTACTATGCGCATAATTGATAACAACCCGACAGCCTTTGCTGGCCAGCAATCGTGCAGTGGCGGCGCCAACACCGGAGGATGAGCCGGTAACAATAGCCACTTTGTCTTTTAAGTTCATATCACGTCCTCAGGCTGCAGAAACCTGCGAAACTCATGTCCCGCAAAATGTCCTGCGTACGATCTGATCCGGACCGGGTGGTTCGGCATACTTTAAGTGTGTCGATTGAAAGTCAAAGGGTCTGGCAAGCACATCGACCAGGGTGTTGAATGGCGCAAGGTCCTTTAGAATTACGGCGGCTGCAATGGCTTCCTCGACCCGGTGATTTCGGGCGATGTACAGGGGATTTGCGTGTTGCATCAAAGTCCTGCGTTCATCGGGATTTGTCGACTCCTCGAGTTGTCGTGCCTGCCAGCGGGCAAGCCAGGGTGAGAGGCTTGCCGGTAAGCTGATCAGGTTCGCCAGACTTGTGTGATTTTCATCATTCGCGTGCCGGTCATCAGCAATGGAATCAGAGGCTGAGAGAAAGCGGAATGTCAGGGTAAAATCGAGTTGCTCTGCAGCCATCAGTGTCAGCAGTTCCTGCCCCAGCTCGCGATCTCCGGATTGCAGTCGATTGAGGCCCAGTTTCCGGTTCATACCCTCGTCATAAGCTGCCCAGAACAATTCGGGAAAAGTATCAATGGCCTCCTGGGCATGCTTCAGTGCAACCTCCTGATCGTCAGCGAACAGTGGCAGGAGGCTCTGGGCGAGACACATAAGGTTCCAGTGTGCGATTCCTGGTTGATTCTGGTAGGCGTAACGTCCTCCGGAATCGATGGAACTGAAAACTGCGGCTGGATCATAGCGGTCGAGGAATGCGCAGGGCCCATAGTCAATTGTCTCACCGCAAAGCAGCGCATTGTCTGTGTTCATGACCCCGTGAATAAAGCCCACCAGCTGCCAGCTGGCGATCAGGCTCGCCTGGCGCGCCACTGCGCTGTTCAGGAGCGCCAGGTATGGGTTCGGCGCGGCGGAAATTTCCGGGAAATGACGCGCAATGACGTGATCCGCCAGCAGCTTCAGAGCCTCGTTATCCTGCAGGGAGGCGAAATACTGGAATGTACCAATACGGATGTGACTGCCCGCGATCCGGGCCAGCACGCCGCCTGGGAGAGGTTCTTCGCGATAGACCTCCTCGCCGGTAGTGACGGCCGCCAACGTTCGGGTGCTGGGTATTCCTAAGGCAAACATCGCCTCACTCAGAATATACTCACGCAGCACCGGGCCGAGTGGCGCCCGACCATCACCCCCACGTGAGTATGGGGTGGGCCCGGAACCTTTAAGCTGAATGTCGTAACGAAGCTTTTCCCGACTCATTACCTCGCCCAGAAGTACCGCTCGACCGTCACCAAGCTGCGGATTCCAATTGCCAAACTGATGGCCGGCGTAGACGGCAGAAATAGGCTCTGATCCCTCTGGCAGTTGGTTACCGGCAACCATCGCGATACCTTCCGGTCCAGACAACCAATCCGGATCAATGTTGAGCTGGGTGGCAAGGGATGTGTTGACTCTGATCAATGCAGGATGCTGCACTTTTGTTGGTCGCTGGTGCGAAAAAAATCGCCCGGGTAATTGCGCGTAGGTATTGTCAAAAGCAATAGGGTTCTGGTGTTCCATCCGAGGGACTTTAACCTTTAGCCAAAATGAAATACAGACGGTTGGCTTAAGGCTGCCTGCTTTGGTTTGCAAATAACGCGTCGGTGCATTAAAACGTGTAGGCATCTCATCTGGTGGAAGACATTATGGATATTTCGTTGATTGTGTTTCTGGTCGTCGCGGGCGCCCTGGTGATCTGGGCGATCTCGATCTTCAACCAGTTGGTTGCGTTGAAGAATAGATACAAGAATGCCTTCGCCCAGATCGAGGTCCAGCTGAAACGACGTTATGACCTGATCCCAAATCTGGTAGAAACCGCGAAGGGCTACCTGAGTCACGAACGTGAAACACTCGAGGCAGTGATTAAAGCCAGGGATGTGGCAGCATCGATGCTGGCAGATGCCGCGAGAGACCCAGCCAATGCTGGTGCCATCCAAAATCTGGCGAGCCAGGAAGGAGTGCTCGCCGGTGCTCTGGGTCGATTTAATATCGCGGTGGAAGCCTATCCCGAGCTCAAGGCCAATGAAACCATGGCGAACCTGAGTGAGGAATTGACCAGTACTGAAAACAAGGTTGCATTCGCTCGTCAGGCATTTAATGACCAGGTGATGTCGTACAACACCTACAGGCAATCCTTTCCACAAATTGTATTGGCTGGTGCTTTTGGTCATAGCCAGGATGCCACACTACTCGAATTTGCCGACTCCGAGCAGATTCAGAACGTGCCCGGCGTCTCGTTCTAGGCGAGGCAGAGTCCGGGCGCCGCTGTGAATTTCTTTGAATCACAGGATGTAGCGAAACGTAATACCAACAGGCTGCTGCTGTTGTTTGCGCTTGCGGTAATCTCCCTCGTATTGCTGACGAACCTGCTGGTTTTTGTGGTTTTTAACTATCAGGATTCTTACAGTGCCACTCGGCCGGGCACATTCTATAGCTGGGACCTGTTTTTAGGCACCACCATAGTCGTTGTTATGCTCATCGGCATTGCCAGCCTGTTCAGACTGAATTCCCTGAAGCGCGGTGGACCGGCAATCGCGGAAATGCTCGATGGCGAGTTGCTGGGCGATGCCGGTAACAATATTCATAAGCGCAAGCTGCTGAACGTCGTGGAGGAAATGGCTATCGCGTCAGGGATTCCGGTGCCGCCTGTCTATCTGATACAGGATACGGCCATTAATGCCTTCGCCGCAGGTTACCAGACCGGAGACGCGGTGATCGGGGTCACTGTGGGCGCCATGGAAAATCTCTCGAGGGATCAGCTGCAGGGGGTTATCGCTCATGAATTCAGCCATATCCTGCACGGGGACATGAAGCTCAATATTCGGCTCATGGGCGTGCTTTACGGCATCCTGATCCTGGCCATCGCGGGGCGTTTGCTGATGTCATCCGGCAGCGGTCGGGGTAGTAGTCGCGGCAAGAGTCAGGGGAGTATCGCGGTGATCGGCATCGGCATGATGGCGGTTGGCTATGTTGGTTTGTTCTTCGGAAACCTCATCAAGGCGGCTGTCAGTCGCCAGCGGGAGTTTTTGGCGGACGCATCGGCGGTGCAGTACACACGTAATCCGCAGGGTATTGCCGGTGCGTTGAAACGGATTGGTGGTTATGGACAAGGCACTGTGCTCGCCCATGCCGAGGCTGAAGAAATGAGCCACAGTCTGTTTTGCCAGGGTGTCAAAGTCTCATTTAGCAACCTGACAGCGACGCATCCGCCACTGGATGAAAGAATTGCGCGGATTGATCCGACCTGGGATGGCCAGTATCAGAGTGTCAACGAGCAGGAACCCGAAAGACCCGAGGGCGATTTCGTGACAGCGGGTCAGATGGGGTTTGCTTCAGGGAGTGCGTCCGGTCGCGGTGAAAAAACCGTCAATACGGTGGGAAATCCCGGCGAAGCTGAGCTTGCCAATGCCCGGAACATTGTCTCGGTGATACCCGCAATATTCATCAAGGCTGCCCACGAACCCTATTCGGCGAGAGCGCTGATATACCTGATGTTACTGGATGCGAATCCCGAGATCAGAGCCCTGCAGATGACTCATCTTGACCAGTCCGCCGACCCGTTTGTCATTGAAGCATTGGCAGGTATGGAGGTACACGCGGCAGAAATCAGCAGAGCAGCACGACTACCGTTACTCGAGATGAGCATTTCGGCACTTCGGCAGTTGACCGAGCAGCAATATACGATATTTATTCGGAATGTGAATGTCCTGATTGAGGCCGATGGGAGCATGAAACTATCGGAGTGGGCGCTGCAAAAGTATTTGACCAGGCACCTGAACGACGCGTTTTATCCGCGCCGACGCATCGGCGGAAACAAACGTCTGAAACAATTGCGAGAAGATCTGGAAATACTGCTTTCCATGCTGGCGCACTGTGACCTGGGCAGTACAGTCGAGCCTGAGGAGGCATTTCAAGCGGGCTGCGAAGAACTGGGGCTGGAGCTAAACCTGATGCCTGCGATCGAGCTTAGTTTCTCCCGCCTTAATCGTGCGCTTGATGCGCTTGCTGATCTGCAACCGTTGCGAAAACCAAAACTGCTGAAAGCCTGTGTGAAAATCATAGCGGCTGATGACAAAGTCAGTCCCATCGAAGCGGAGTTAATCCAGACTGTCGGTGCTGCACTTGACTGCCCGATTCCACCCCTTGTTACCGGTTGAGTGAGTTCCGCTAAGTTCCCGCTCTGACCCAGAAAACTTTGACCCACGCTGTAAAAAGAGGCTTAATTGGCTGCATTGAGCAGGACGCACTCTACGAAAATGGAAAAATAGTGTAGGCGTCCGAATGTTGCGATCGGCCTTCTCTGTTTAAAGGATTGTTTTCCGTTAACCAGAAGGTAAGCGATGCTTGATATAGATCGTCTCATCCCTGCAAATCTGCAGCATGACAGTGTAGAGACCCGGCGTAAGTCCCGTCTTATCATCTATGCAGTGGGCATTGCGAATCTCAGCAGTCTGCTTGCCGCCGCCATGAATTTCTATCTCGGTGAATCTATCCCGGCGCAGCTGGTGCTACTGACCCTGGTGCCCCAGACTGCCATTTATCTCCTGTTTCGGATCAGCGGTTCAGTTTTTCTGGCGGGCCATGCTTTCATGGCGCTGATTTTTATCGAACTTCTGATTCCCTATGGCGTCGAGATAAGCTACGCAATGCTTGTGGTGATCACACTGCCGATTGCGGCGACTAACCTGATCAGCGCCCGTGCCGGGATAGCGTGGACGGTTATCGGCGCGTTGTGCGTCGGCGTATTAGCACAGTTGTATTTTGATGCCGGGGAACTGAATCGAGGACTTGGCTTTAGCATCGCTATCGTCACTGTAGTCGTGGGTATTGCGGCTCTGATCGTGGAACTTACCCGTGCTCAGGCAGTGACTGAGGTTGCGGAAACCAATGAAAAACTACTTCGCCAGCGTGATCTGATTCGGCAGTTCGTCGAAAGCACCTTTCCTGGAATAGTGCAGGTCGATGCCCAGGGCCTGATATCAGTTTGCCAGGGCATCAACTACCTGCTTGGTTACCCGGATGAACTATTACGCGACCGGAACATACGTGAATTTGTCCATCCCGAGGACATCAGCACTGTACTCAGTCAAATCCAGGAAGGTGCCGACCGGGGATTCCACGCGGAGGTTCGACTACGTCATCAAAAAGGCCAGTGGCTTTGGCTGGAAGTTTTCGGAATTCCGGATCAAAACGCCCAGGGAGTCGATCAATGGCTGCTCGCGGGTCGAAATATTGAGGATGAACGCCGGGACCGGAATCATTTTCTGCAAACCCAGAGACTCGAGAGTATTGGCGCGCTTGCTGCTGGCATCGCGCATGATTTTAATAACCTGCTGATGGTAATCAGCGGTTTTGCTGACCTGCTGCCCCCCGGAGAGGAACGGGAAAATATTCTCGCCGCAGCGGAAAAAGCGGCGTCCCTGACTGCAGATCTTAGTGCGTTCAGTCGCAGCGGACCCACCAGCAAAGAGGTAGTTGATCTGGAAACAGAACTGCGAAAACTGGAAATGTTAAAGTTCAATATTGGCGGCCAGGGTCACGAGGTCGCGGTTAAATACCACGGTGCCAATCTCGGCGTTAATCTTTCACCGGCGCAGTTAAACCAGGTGATGACCAGTATTGTGACTAATGCCACCGAAGCTTCCGTTGCTGGCAGTCGAATAGCCATTGAAGTTGATGCCCTGACGCTGGTGGGCGAGTCCGCACGTCGACTTGAAGTATCTCCCGGTAACTACGCGTTTATCAGCATTGCTGATCAGGGGCGCGGTTTTTCCGAATCTGGACTGGCACAGGCGTTCGATCCATTCTATACGACGAAACAGGATCAACCTGGTGCAGGTCTGGGACTCACCATTGCTTTTGGCATCGTGCGCCGGATGGGTGGATCAATCAGGATTGAGTCAAACGAGCAGGAAGGAACCAGGGTGTCTGTTTACCTCCCGATAGCGGTTATGGATGAATCCACGGCGGCAGATGACCCCGTAGAGGTGAGCGAAGATGTAGCACTGTTGTTTGTGGAAGACGATCCCAAAATCTACGATCTACTCGACAAAATCCTCAACCGGGAATGTTTCCAGGCAACGGGTGCAAAGACCGGGGAGGAAGCCCTCAAGGTAATCAAGGATGTAGCACCGGCGCTGGTGATCACAGACATCATGATGCCAGGAATGCGGGGTACCGAACTGGCGGACAAGATCAGAGAGAACTATCCGCACATTCCCATCCTGTTCATCTCCGGGTACTCTGATATTGATATCAGCGACTGGTTTAAGAGTGGAGATGGACCCGTCAAATACCTGGCGAAACCCTTTCGGCCCAGCGAACTCGTCAGCCAGATCGAGTTGTTGCTGGCCGAATCCAGGCAGTAGGTTTTTGCGCAGGTCTGTTATGCTCTGCGGTTTATTCCTGCTCAAAAACAAGGGTAAGACATGCAAATCGATTCCGGGATGGTTGTTGCCTTCAGCTACGTCTTGAAAGACGAGTCAGGCGACATACTTGAGTCCAGTCCTGCGGGAGAACCCACGGTGTATCTGCATGGTTACCGCAATATCCTTCGCGGGCTGGAGGAAGCCATGGTGGGTAAACATTCGGGAGAAGCGCTGACAGTCACCCTACCACCCGAACGCGGGTATGGGTTGCGGCGCCCGAATGCTACCCAGCGTATACCGGTAAAACACCTGCTGACAAAACAAAAACGTTACCTATCAGGAATGACCGTCAAGGTTAACACCCACGAGGGAGCTCGAGATGTGGTGATCACCAAGGTCGGTAAGTTTAATGTCGATGTGGACACCAATCATCCATTTTCAGGCAAAACCCTGACCTTTGAGTTGCTGATTGAGAGTGTACGAGCCGCGACGGATGACGAGAAATCTCATCGTCATAGCCACGGTGTCGATGGTCATCATCACCACGGTTGATGGTTGTCACATGATCAGGCAGGCGTGGGATAATAGCGATACTTCGATGGCAGGTTGTCTTGAAATATTGGGGAGAAAATCCATGGATCACTTTGACGTGATTATTGTCGGCGCGGGTCTTTCGGGCATTGGTGCCGCCGCCCACCTGCAGGACCGGTGTCCTGAAACTACCTTCGCAATTCTCGAAGCGCGTGCCGCCATTGGTGGCACATGGGACCTGTTTCGTTACCCTGGTATTCGTTCCGATAGTGATATGCACACGCTCGGTTATTCTTTTAAACCCTGGAAGGAAGCCGAAGCAATTGCAGACGGGCCTGCCATTCGGAAGTACGTCAACGAGACAGCGCAGGAACGTGGGTTAACAGATCATATTCGTTTTGAACATGCCGTAAAAACCGCCTCGTGGTCTTCGACCGGTGGCCGGTGGACTATTGAAGTCGCACAACAAGGGGCGTCAGGGCCGACACAAATTTCCTGCAATTTCCTGTTCATGTGCGGTGGCTACTACAACTACGCGGAAGGATTTACGCCCGATTTCACCGGGAGGGACTCGTTTCAGGGGCAGATAGTCCATCCCCAGCAGTGGCCTGAAGATCTGGACTATTCCGGGAAAAAAGTGATTGTCATTGGCAGTGGTGCCACTGCCATGACCCTGGTGCCTGCCATGGCTGAGAAGGGTGCACAGGTGACCATGGTTCAGCGTTCTCCGACTTACGTGGTGTCGAGGCCGGCTAAGGACGGCATCGCGAATATGCTACGCAGGTTCCTGCCGGAGAAAATGGCTTACGCCGCAACCCGATTCAAAAATGTGCAGCTTGGGCGATTCTTTTACCACCGCACCCGAACCAGGCCGAAAGAGGTCAAGAAAGCGCTGATTGACATGGTAAGAGACCAGTTGGGTCCCGACTATGACGTGGACAAACATTTCACTCCCAGTTATGACCCCTGGGACCAGCGACTCTGCCTGGTACCGGATGCAGACCTTTTTGAAGTAATCAAGGCTGGCAAGGCCGAGGTTATCACCGACCATATAGATTGTTTTACACCGCAGGGGCTGAAGCTTTCGAGCGGAGAAGAACTAGAGGCGGATATTATTGTCACCGCGACCGGGCTTAACCTGATCGTGCTCAGCGGTGTTGCCTTTAGTGTCGATGGTCAGGCAGTGAATTTTCCGGATACCTTCACTTATAAGGGCATGATGTTTTCCGGTGTGCCAAACCTTGTGCAAACCTTCGGTTATATCAACGCCTCCTGGACATTGCGTGCGGACCTGACTTCTGAATATGTCTGCCGTGTCGTTAACCAACTTCGTGAGACCGGCACACAGATCTGTACGCCCACACTGACCGACGCAGAAAGGAAAATGCCGGCTAAGCCCTGGATCGACGACTTTTCACCTGGTTATATGCAACGCCTGATGCACCTGTTTCCAAAACAGGGTGATCGAGCGCCGTGGCAAAATACCCAGGATTACACCCTGGACAAGAAGATGATTCGAAATGCACCGATCGAAGACGGTGCCCTGGTGTTCAGCCAGGTGGATAAAGCACGGGTGAGCGGTTCACCCGATCTGGAGAGGTCTGCCAGGGTTGCCTGATGGCGCTGGAAGCAGGATGAGTAAATTAGTTCAAACAATGACTGGAGAGCAATGATGAGTGTAGAGGGAAAAGTAGCGATTATCACAGGCGCGGGTGGCGGTCTTGGCCGGGAACACGCGCTGTTATTTGCAGAGCATGGGGCCAAAATTGTGGTCAACGATCTTGGTGGCTCAGTCGACGGATCAGGTAAGAGTGATGCGGCCGATGTCGTTGTCGAAGAGATTCGTGCCGCCGGTGGCGAGGCTGTTGCGAACAAGTCCTCGGTATCTGATCGTGATGGGGCGAAAAGCATTGTCGAGACGGCAGTGAAAGAATTTGGCACTGTGGATATCGTCGTCAACAATGCCGGTATTCTGAGGGACAAGTCGTTCAAGAAGATGACGCTGGACGAATGGGACCTGGTGATCAATGTGCACCTGAACGGCAGCGCCTACGTAACCTGGCACGCGTGGCCGATTATGTACGAGAAAAACTACGGGCGGGTAATTTTTACGTCTTCTGTCTCCGGCATCCTGGGTAGCTTTGGTCAGGCAAATTATGGTGCTGCGAAAATGGGCATGGTTGGCCTGATGAACAATCTTTCGCGAGAAGGTGCATCCCATAACATCCATGTGAATTGTCTGTCGCCTGGTGCTGCGACTCGAATGACGGCGAGCGTCCCCGGCAGCAGTATTGATGCTGATAATCCCGATGAAACCAATCATCCAAAACTGGTCAGCCCGGCGGTGCTCTACATGGCAGGTGAAGATGCGCCCAATGGTCGCATCATCCAGGCAGCCAGGGGCCGGTTTGCTTCAGATGCAGTTTACGCAAACAAGGGCGTCAACATGGGTGCAGATTTTGAATATGATGAGTTTCTGGCAAACGCTGACGAAATTCTGAACCTGGACGACGCCGTGAGAAAAACGACCTTCTGGATCGACTGATTCAGTCTGCGCGGTATCGGAGATCTGAACTCGTGCGCTTCGCTTCAATGAAAGCGTTGTCACGAGATCAGATTTTTCGATAGCAGGCTTTCATAGGCTGCGCGACTTTGTTCGACCACCAGCGACTGTTGCGGGTTAAGCCGGACCGGCTTTTCTGTGAATGGTCTGAATCCCTGGCTGGATTGAACTGCAGAGTACCAATGGCTTGCCCAGACACCATCGCTTTTGCGCGTGCCCGGCGGCCAGCTCAGCATTTCTTCGTAAAACGAGATACCAAGCGTTTCACAGAGCGCAGCCAGAACGTGCCGGGGACGTTCGAGGGTTTGCCTGGCATCGATGACGGGGATTGACTGTCCGGTCAACTGGCTGATTTCCTGATAGAGCTCCAACTGGCGGATGATGCCAATATCATCTGCTGTCACGGCCTCGCGTTTCTGCACGTAGGAACTGACAACACTAATCGGATCACGGACCAGAAAACAGTGGTGCAGATGGTGAGTCCAGTCCAGATCAACCGAATGAAGCATATGGTGAGTCATATGTTTCTGGTAAACCAATTCGGCCTCACACAAGCCAGTACTTAACTCCATGGCAACCCTTGACCAGTCTGTCGACTGGCTGTTGATCACTTCTTCACGCATGGGATGATCGGCTCCGGTTGCCGCCAGGTAACAGGCGTAGAAAGGTTCGTCCACTACGCTACAATCTGGGCGATGTTCAAAAGAACGCATCATCGCCGTTGAGATATTTCGCGGACCTGACCACATGGCAAGGCGCAAGGTCATTCCTCTATGCTCTCGAGGTAGCGTTGCTGTAAGTGTTGTACGGTTGCACCGCGATTGCCGTCACCAATTTGTCGGCCATCTACTTCGATGACGGGTGCGATACCCGCAAACGTGCCGGTCACGAATGCTTCTGTTGCGTTGTAAACATCATGCAGCGAAAAGTTTTTCTCGAATACGGGGATTTCGAATTTCTTGCACAAATTGATGATATTTCTGCGAGTTATTCCACCGAGACAATAATCTCCTGTCGAAGTCCACACCTCGCCTTCCGTAACGATAAAAAAATGGGTGGAATTACAGGTCGCGACAAAGCCATGCGGGTCCAGCATCAATGCCTCATCTGCACCGGCTTTGGTCGCCTGGATGCAGGCGGTGATGCAGTTCAATTTTGAATGGCTGTTTAGTTTCGGATCCTGGATATCAGGATAGCCGCGGCGTACGTGCACGGTAAACAGTCGTATGCCCTGGGTCAGGGTTTCATCCAGCGGTGATTTGTATTCCGGAATGATAACAATGGTCGCGGCGGAAATAGTCACTCTCGGATCCTGGTAAGGCGTTGCCTTGATGCCCCTCGTAACCATGAGTCGAATATGCACGCCATTGTCCATCTCGTTGGCTGAACAGGTTTCCTCCAGGCGATCGATAAGCTCGGTCTTCGTCAGTCCGATGTCGATATCCAGGGTTTTCGCGCCGTCGTACAGGCGTTTGAGATGCTGTTCAATGTGAAGCAGCCGGCCCTTGTGCAGTCGAACACCCTCCCAGACACCATCGCCGAGGATAAATCCGGAATCGAAAACCGACACGGTCGCGTCCCGGCGATGGACTAACTGCCCATTGATGTTGATGAGGATAGTCTCGTTACGAGGATCTATTCCATAGTCATGAGTGCCCGTGGCCATCGTCAGGCTCCTGTGTGGTTTGTTTGCAAAATATCATAGCGAGCGGGCCGATTCGCGTGTATTTGCATCCGCCGCGCAGGCGCAGCATCATTCGGTCAGTTAGAACGGATCATTCAAGAGACTTCCATGCCAGCAAAACCTCTGGGAAGGTGAATACGTGGACGCTGTGATGATGGCAATTCTAGGTCCTGAATATCGACACAAATATGAGCCCCATGGAGAACTGTAATGAATAAAATCTTGCTGCTGATTCTGATAGCGACCTGGGCTAAGCAAACCGGCGCGGCTGAACAGGTCGAACACTGGGACGTGAGTGCCCCCGACTATAGTGTAGACGCCAGCAAGGCGGTGTTAGATGTGGAGGAAGGTACCTGGATGAATCTCGATGTGTCACCGGATGGTAAACACATTGTTTTTGATCTGCTCGGTGACCTTTACAGAATTCCCCTGTCCGGCGGAAAGGCAGAATCATTGACCCAGGGCCATGCCTGGGATATGCAGCCTCGTTTCAGCCCTGATGGTCGATCGATTGCGTTTACATCCGACCGTGCCGGGGGCGATAACATCTGGGTTCTGGACCTTGAGACCGGTGAGTTGCAGCAGGTTACTCATGAATCTTTCCAGTTGCTGAACAATCCTGCCTGGACCCGCGACGGCAGGTTTATTGCTGCGCGAAAGCATTTCACCACATCCCGCTCTCTGGGTACGGGTGAGATTTGGCTGTATCACGTCAACGCGAATGAACAGAACAAAGGTGTTGCGATAGTACAAAGACCATCGCCCGTGTTCCAGAAAGAACTGGGCGAACCCATGTTCCTGCCTGATGGGAGCGGACTGTATTACAGCCAGAATGCAACACCCGGAGACACCTTCATCTATCACCAGGACAGCAATCAGGAAATATTTCAGATTAAAAAAATCGATTTTCCCAGCGGAGACACTGAGACTGTCGTCGGGGGACCTGGCGGCGCCGTTCGCCCGACACCGTCACCGGACGGTAAGACTCTGGCTTACGTTAAACGCGTCAGAGCAGCATCTCGTCTGTTTCTAATGGATCTCGCCAGCGGTACAGAGACCATGCTGCTCGATCAGCTGGACCAGGACATGCAGGAAACCTGGGCTGTTCACGGCCTGTATCCGAATATGGACTGGACCCCCGACAGCAAGGAAATCGTACTCTGGACCGGGGGCAGAATCTGGCGCGTGGATATCGCAACAGGTAACAAGACTAATGTACCTTTTTCCGTCCAGGATACCCGGGACATTTACCCGGCCCCCCGCTTTTCCATTGACGTTGCACCGGATCGGTTTGCGACGCGCATGGTCCGATTTGCACAGTGGTCACCGAACCGGCAGCTTGTCTTGTTTGAGTCGTTAGGCCGGCTATTCATCAAAGCCCCGGGCAAACCGCCTCGACGCCTGACAAGCGATTCTGCGGATGGACTGGAGTATTCACCCGTGTGGTCTCCAGCGGGGGACAAAATATATTTTCTACGCTGGGAGGATGCGAATCTGACCACGCTGCACAGTGTCAGTGTTCGCGGTGGTAAATCACGACAGCTAAATAAACAAAGGGAACAGTTGACGGAATTGTCGATCTCTCCTGATGGTGATCATTTGTTTTACCGTAAGCTTGCCGGGGATGTCCTGCTGAATCCGGAGTGGGGTCAGAAACCAGGGATCTACAGATTTGATATCAAAGCGAAGTCTGCCAGCTTTATTTCGCATCAAGGGACAAGGCCGCGCTCTGGACTGAATGTCCGGCTTCATGTGCAGGAACGAGGACGCCCGGTGGGTCGTGGTTCGGATGTTGCCAGCACGAGGCTATTATCGATGACCATGGACGGACATGATGTCCGGGAAATAGCCAACAGTGAGCTGGCAACCCAAATGGTTGTTTCTCCGGACGAGAAATACATCGCGTTTACTGAAAATCATCATGTCTATGTGTCGATCCTGCCAAAAACTGGCGGGCCAATAACGCTTGCCACTGACAGTAAGGCGATGCCGACCAGTCGGGTCAGCGAGATTGGCGGCCCATACTTGAGCTGGTCAGGTGACGCAAAGTCCCTTAGCTGGTCTGTTGGCCCGAATCTGGTGAGTGTCGATGTCGAAGCAGCGCTGCGCGATCCTGGGAACCTGGTGTTGACGCGAGAAAATCTTTCCCAACAAGTGGTTGCCAACAAGCCGTCCGGACTGGTTGTCTTTACGGGCGCTCGCGTTATTACAATGAATAGAGACCGCAAGGTCATCGAAAATGCAGTAGTGGTCATCGCCGGGAACAGGATTTCCGCCATCGCACCGGCGGCCGAGGTAGCCATTCCTCCCGGCGCGAAGGTAGTTGATCTCACGGGTAAGACCATCATCCCTGGTCTGAGTGACATACATGCGCACGGATCATATGCGCGTGGTCAGATTATCCCACAACAAAACTGGAGCTCGCTGGCGCATCTCGCCCTTGGCGTCACCACTCTACACAATCCCTCAAGCAGGGCGACCCAGGTATTCGCAGCAGCCGAATATGCGCGCGCGGGTGTTATCCTGTCACCGCGGATTTTTTCCACCGGGGAAATTATCTATGGCGCAAAAAGCACTAGTCACATCCCCGTTGATTCTCTTGACGATGCACTACGAGCCGTTCGACGATTGAAAGCGCAGGGCGCATTGACGGTCAAAAATTATAATCAGCCTCGTCGCGAACAGCGCCAACAGGTTATTGAAGCGGCACGGCTGGAAAATTTGATGGTGGTGGCTGAAGGAGGGGCGCTTTACCATCAGGATATGAACCTCATCGCGGATGGCATCACGGGCATTGAACATAACGTGCCGACCCTGAACATGTACGATGATGTAACCCAGTTCTGGCGTCAGTCTAAAGCAGGCTACACGCCGACCACGGTAGTTACTTTCGGTGGACTGACCTCTGAGGATTACTACTACCAGCGGGATGAAGTCTGGAAACATCCGATCCTTTCGAATTTCGTCCCGCCGATTGTGCTGCAACCCCGGTCCGTACGCAGACCCATGGCGCCGGAGAGTGATTACCGCGATGACGATTCGACCGCAGCAGCGAAGGTCTTGCTTGAAGCGGGTGTACTGGTGAACACCGGGGGGCATGGCCAAAGAGAGGGCCTGGCCACACACTGGGAGATGTGGAGTATGGTGCGTGGCGGTATGTCAGCCTCGCAGGCGATTTCTGCAGCGACGACTAATCCGGCGCATTATCTGGGTATGAATGAAGACATTGGTTCCATCGAGGTTGGTAAGCTTGCAGACCTCGTGATTCTGGCGGCTAATCCGATGACTGACATTAGCAATACCGATAAGATCAGTCTGGTGATGTTGAACGGACGATTGTTCGATGCCTTGACGCTTAACGAAGTTGAGACTGGCGATGCTCGCCTCACCCAATTCTGGTGGCAGACAAAACCCCAGGGTGCGATTCGTTAACAGCCGAACACAACGTTATTCAAATGTTTCTAAACAGGACTCGCAAATCCCATGCGAGACAGCGGCATGGCTGGTGACGTATTCATCAAGGCTTTGCCAGGTGACTTCGCCCCGGGTCTCCAGCCTTATCTTTCTGCACCAGGCACACATAGGTAACAACTGCTCAAAGTTTTTCAATTGTTCACGAGCGTATTTCAATTCCAATTGAGTAACGACCGCTTTACCGAGAACCCGCAGAGTCTTCAGTTGTTGTGGACTGAGTTTCCGGGGTATCCGATCTATTACACAGAGGCTACCAAACCGATGGCCGCCTTCAACTTCGAGAGGTGTTCCCGCATAAAATCTGATATTCGCCTTGCACCAGCGGATTGTTCTCGAACCTTGGATCGAGGGTGGCGTCCTCGACCATCATTGGTTCATTGCCAAGAATTGTGTGTGCGCAGAAGGCATATTCTCGCGGGGTCTCCTGCACTTCCAGACCCACTTTCGATAAAAACCACTGGCGATGTTCATCTACCAGACTGATCAGGCTGATGGGCGCTTCGAAAATCATGGTCGCGAGGTGCGTCAGATCGTCAAGTGATTCCTCGGCTTTGGTGTCAAGCAGGTTGTAGAGATGTAAAGTCCGTAAGCGGTGTCGTTCCTGTTCGTCTGTAGGCGTGTCCGCCATGTTTCGGCTCCGTTGTTTCCCACATATAGGTGAATGAAGCATGCCAGAAATACAGATGTTGTGACAGGCGGGGTAAAGACAACGGCTTTCTGCCTGATATGGCTGAATTGATTTGAATCATGGTGTAAGAGCAATGGGTCCTTCACAATAGTATGGCGAACGTTTGCATAGCGATTCACCCATCTGTCGGAGGAGGTCATCGTGTCAAGATACGCAACGATCATATTTTCTTTAGTATTACTTACTGCCTGTAATGAACAAGGCAGAGGGTTCAACCTGCCGAAAGGTGACGTGGAACAGGGCAAGATGACCTTCGTCCTGATGCAATGCAATGATTGCCACACCGTGAAAGGTATTGATTTCATCGGTGATCCGGATGGAACCAATGTTTTTCTTGGCGGTAAGACCACCCGGGTCGCGAGTTACGGTGATCTTGTCACTTCAATCATTAATCCTTCACACAAACTCTCCAGAGGCAGCGATCCCACCACGGTGACGCTCGACGGCGAGTCGAAGATGCGCAATTACAATGAATACATGTCGGTTCAGGAATTGATTGATCTGGTGGAGTTTCTGCAGTCCAGGTATGAGATATGGGTGCCGACTTATTACACCTACGGTTACTAGCCCGCCTAATTCACGAAGGCGGATTTGTTCGGTTTTTGAGTCAGGAAAGCTCAAGTAGGCAAGCCATCCTTCATTATTCGGATTTGTTCGCTTGCCAGCACCTTCTTGTTCCAATTAACCGCAACGAGGCCAACGATGACATTGGTAAGCGCGGTTGCCGCAAAAATCCCCACGTAACCGAAGTATCGATCAGCGATCAGCGCCAGTGGAATATAGAAAACAAGCAGTCGCGTGACCGACAATGCCAGCGCCGGACCGGGTTTGCGTAAGGCGTTGAAAGCGTGGGTTGCAACTGTAATCAGTCCCATGAACCCAATACTGAAGGGAATGATGTGCAGGAAGGTGACTGCGGTCTCCACAAGTGCCGGATCATCATTGATGAGGCTGATGAAGTACTCGGCGCCAAACCACATTATTGTTGCTGCCAGGATGCCCCAGATCAGGCAGGCCTGATAACAGGTGCGCAATGCCGCATGAACCCGATCGAACTTGTGTGAGCCCCAGTTTTGACCCACCAGCGGGACGACGCTGGTAGAAATGCCAATGACCACCATGCCGACAACAGATTCAATCCGACTGGCAACACCAAATCCCGCGACCACTGACACCCCGTACCCCGCCAGCAACCAGGTAACGACGCCGGTTGACGCAGGTTGAATCAGATTGGTCGCGGCTGCGGGTATGCCCACGTGCAGGATGTTGTAACTTGAATGCCAGAGTGATGTAAGCGACAGGCGTAGCAGTTGTTCTCTGATGACAAACCAGTAGCCTGCTACGAGAACTTGTCCTGTGGTGCTGACGACGAATGTCCAGGCTGCCCCCTCGAGCCCGAGTTCCGGAGCACCCATGAGACCAAAGATCAGGACCGGGCCGAGGCATACCTGAATGACAGGCCCCGTTGTCATGATGTATCCAGGTACGATGGCGTTACCGAAAGAACGGATAAGCCCGTTGGAAACCATGGCGATCCCCATCATTGGAAATCCGAGCAACCAGATCTGGAAGTAATCAATGGTTAGAAGAAGCACTTCATCGCGTGCGCCAAGACTTTGGAAGAGTATCGGCACCAGCCACTGACCACTAACTGACAACGACACGGTGAACACGATCACCAGCAGGTAACAATGACTGGCGAGATGTGCGGCGTGCTCCCGATCTCCTGAACCCATTGCCTGGGCGATCAGGGATGAACCACCAATGCCGATACCGCGGGTCATAGCATTCAGTGACATGCCGATGGGAAAAGTGAAGGTTATAGCGGCGAGTGCTGTGCTGCTGACCATCCCGATGTAGAAAATCTCTACCAGCTGGCCCAGTGTCATGGCGAGAAATCCAACGATCATCACACTGGCAAGACGAAATACATGTCGATGAATTGACCCTTCGGTGAATGCCCCGCGGTGGGTTGCAGTGGAATTTCTGATCGACATAAGCAATAACTTATACTGGTTGTTCGCAGAATTAACCAGCACGATTATTTACGATGTCAGGAACGGGAAAAAAAATAGCAGGTGCATCCATTGGAATCGACGGATGCAGAGCCGGATGGTTTTACGTCAGGCTCGGTCCATCAGCATGGTCGTTTGGTGTACTTACAAACATTAGCGAATTAGCGGCGATCCAGGGACCAGCTGATACCGTATTGATTGACATTCCGATCGGCCTGATCACTTGTGCGACCAATGAGCGTCGTTGTGACAAAGCGGCCAGGAAGTGGCTTGGTCCGGGAAAGGGTTCGAGTGTATTTCCCGTGCCCTGCCGTGCGGCGGTCGCAGCACAGACCTATAGCGAAGCGAGTGCCACTAACTTTATGAATACCGGGCGGAATCTCTCGCGGCAGACCTGGGGCATTCTGCCGAAAATCAGAGAGGTCGATGAATTTTTACGCGGTGTTGAAACGCCCTCATTGCCACGTGAAATGCACCCTGAGGTGTGTTTTCGCGCGCTTTCGTTGCAGCAGGGTCCCGATGCCTCGAAGAAAACGAAAGAGGGGTTTCGTGCGCGTCTTGCTATCCTCGCGAATCACTTCCCCGGGACAAATGAGCTTGTCAGCCAGGCGCTGGATAAGTATTTGCGCAAAGAGGTAGCACGTGATGACGTCCTTGATGCCCTGGTCGGGGCAGTGACGGGTCGGTATCGGCTCTGTTCGCTACCCGTTCCCGCTGAATTTGATGCCATGGGTTTACCCATGGAGATTGTCTACGCGGACCTGAAGAGCTCAGGATAGGACGATCCTCTATCGGGGCGAGAAAGCAATCATGCTATCGGCCCAGCCAATCGCGTCTCGATACCGTCTCATGGATTGATGATCCGTAATGCCAATCCTCTCGTGTAAGGTCTCGCTCGCGGTCCAGTGTCCTCGCTCAACGGCTTTGGCAAGTTGCAGGTAGTCAGCCAGGGGTCCTGATTCCTGGAGCAGTGCTTCATTTAGTCGGGGTTGGAGTGGCAGGTTATCGAGGATACTTGCCATATCGTTGTCCAGCATCGCCGGAAGAAAAGAAAATAGTCCCAGCAGAAAAAACACCGAGTGATCTTTTTCGGCAGCAACGGTTGCCGCGACCTGTTCACAATATTTCGCCCGTATCAGGGCGAGCCGAGTGAGCTCAAGCGGTTTCGACGAAGCCATTTCTCCCGCGAGCACCAGTGAAATAAAACTGCGAAATTCCTTTTTACCGAGCAGCAGGACAGCGTGTTTGATGGAAGTGATTTCCCTGGCCGTTTGAAACATTGCAGAATTAATATACCGGAGCAGTTTATAAAATATGGATACGTCCCTGGCGACCAGTTGTTCTATTTTCTCAATGTCATAATCTTCGTTAACGACCTCGGCCAGAATCTGCATCAGGTTGATCTTGGCCGAGCCCATTGTTGTGGAAGTAATCACCTCAGGCTTGGAAAAATAGTAGCCCTGGAAATAGTTGAATCCCGCGGCTTCAGCCCAGCGATATTGTTCCTGGGTTTCGACCTTTTCCGCCAGCAGCGGAATGCCCCGGGCGTTGAATCGTTCAACCAGGGATTCGATTTCGTCTCTTGGTGTAATCAGGAAGTCGAGTTTGACGAAAGAACTGATGTCGATTAACGGTTCAAAGCGGGGTTCATATCTGAAGTCATCGAGTGCAAAGATGTAGCCCATTTCCTTCAATTTGACACAGGCCGCGAGGAGCTGTGGTGTGGGATCGATATTCTCGAGTATCTCGATCACCAGTTTTTCTTTGGGAAATAGTTGCGGCAGCAGTGCGGTCAGTGTCTCGTTGGTAAAGTTGACAAACACCCGGCTGTCCCCGGCGATCGTATCGAAGCCAATGTCGACATAACTGCTGAGCAGCAGCGACTGGGTAGCCAGATCTTCATGAATCTCTGGAAAAGCGCTGGTAATGCCATCTCGAAACAGCAACTCATAGGCGAATACATCACCAGACTGGTCAAGAATGGGCTGGCGCGCAACGTAGATGCTGGTATCAAACTGTGGTTGCGGCGGATCTGATAGTGCAGTGTGAACTGGCATAGAGTGTGCGGCGGTGCCTGTCTGTGGTGCCTGTATATGGCGATTATCGGCAGCGATACATAATTTCTTTAATTTCGCGAATCGTTCAGCGGTTACCGTCTGTAAATGGCACCGATCATTTCAGTGGTTTTTGGTGACACCGAGAAGTTCGTGCTGATGGGAACTGCCCGGGGAGGGGATACGAGTTCCAGCGCAAATTGTGAAAACAAACATGCAAGGGTGAGCGGCAGATAGACCCGGGTTACACCCATCCCGAGGCACAGGTGTTTGCCGCCACCGAAGGCGTTGGGTTTCTCAGGTTGTTCATCCAGCCAGCGTTGCGGATTAAAAGTGAGCGGATCCTCATATCGCGAAGCATCAAAATGAGCCAGTGCATGCAGATGAAGAATTAATGTACCCGCGGGAATCCGGGTGCCGAGAAACTCGACTTCCCGGGTGGTTCGCTTCGGTACAATCGGCGCAGGGGCGAAACAACGCTCAGCTTCTGAAATCAATGCCTTTGTCACCGGGAATGATTTCATGTTGCTGAACTGGTCCACGTTAAAGCCTTTGACTTCGCGCTGAAGTCTACCGATCCAGGGGCTATCCTTAATTGCCCACAAGAGCGGACATAGGATATTGCCGATATTGCCAACCCCGGCGACCGAAAGCAGATAAACCGCCTCTGCCAGTTCACTTTTAGTCAGCGCCTGCATACCCTCGGGCGCTTCGCGCTGAATCAGCAGATCAAATGAGTCACCTGCTCGAACACCGGCAAGGCGGTCAGCCGCGGTATCGTTAAAATAGGTAAAAACTTCCGCTTTAAGCTTCTGGTATTCGGGACGGGCAAACCAGAGATCCTGATCGGCCAGACTCAACTGGGCGCCATTGATAAAAGCTTCTTCAAACTCACAGAGTTTGTGGATGAGCGCCGCGGTAACCGGTGCCTTAACCTGAGTATGGGTCAGTGCATTTGTATACATTCGACAAAATAAGGCAAACAGATCCGTCGTCGTGCCATTCGTTTCGTCCATCGTTGTCGTAAAATGATCTGCGGCATCCGGAGTGCCGCGTAACATGGCCGCAGCACCGAATGCAGGCAGTATCAGTTTCCGCAATCGGCGATGTGGCTCAGCATCCAGCGCTGAAACGTGATCGTCCCCCATCTGGTTACGGAAGAAAGTACCCGAGTCTGTTGGTCGGTAGGCCCAGTCTTCCGGCGTGCGCCAGGCCTGTTTATTGGCTTCGGTTGAGGCAATGACCACACAGTTCTGTCCACCGAGTTTCAGTTCGAATACCGGACCAAGATGTTGAGTCGCGTCTATCCAGGATTGAATGCTGAACCCATAGATTGATGGATCATTCAACAGGCTGCCGTCGTGAGGGGCGAGTCGGTCTGGCTTAAGGAGTGGTAGCTTTGCCATCGCCATTATGTGGCGCCCTCAATAGTCAGAGCCACTTTTGCGTTTCTCATGCTGAGCAGTTCACCGGCGACCAGGGTGACAATCACCGTCAGCAAAGTGACGAAACAAAACAACAGTGCGGTTTGAATTTCACCACCCATCACCACGGCCCGGCTGCTGAAAAATGGTGCAGCTGATGATCCCAGGCCGGACATGATCAGCAGATAAGCGATATTTCTGTGGGTTGGGATGCGAACGAAGGTTAAGGCAAAAGCCACATAGGCATTGAACGTCGCAGAGACCGAAATGCCGTAAACAAAAGCCAGCAATAAAATCACGTCAATGCTGGGCGCGAGAGTAAGCGCTGAGACCGAACATGCCGAGATCAGCACGAAGGTGTAGAGCAGGTATTTCACATTAACGCGGGATACCAGCCAGGTCCCTGCCAATGAGCCGATCAGCGCTGCCGTAAAAATATTGGACATGAATTGTCCGGACACACTGCCGCCGACCGAGAATTTGTTTTCAACGTATTGCGGCGCCCAGATGAAGATGGAGATCTTCGCCATCATAAACAGCAACAGACTGATTCCAATCAGGATAATCCCCGCGTTCCATTCTGTCTTCTGGTGTTCACTGGTGTCAGCCTCTACCTGGAGATCCTTGTGAAAGTTGGAAATCGAAATCAGCAACATCACGATAACAATCAGCCCCACAATCACCAGATACGTGCTGCTGAAAGGAAAACTTCGAGTGATAAACCAGGTTGCAATTGCGGAGAAAATGACTCCTCCTCCATTAAACATCGCGTCCTGCGCCACCAGTACGGTTTGTCGCGCTCTGGCAGACCAGATCTGCGTGATTAACGTACCGGACCCACAGGTGGCGACACTGATGGCAATGCCGAATAGTGCGAGCCAGACTGCCAGAAATGTATAGCTTGTGGTCCAGTGAACCAGCATCAGCGAAGCGAAACAAACGAGGTAGCTCAGGATCAGAGCAGTTTTAATAGAAAGGTGGTCAAACACGAAAAATGCCAGAATGTAGCCAACAAAAACACCACCCGTAAACCAGGTGAACTGAGATGCCATGGAGGTAACATCCACATCAAACTGTTGCGCCGCACCGGGGATCAGCAACCCCATGGTGGTGACAACGCCTGAGATAACAAGCGTGGCGAGCAGGCAGATAGTCAGTAATCGGGTTTTGTTGATGTTGATGGTCAATCCTTCTTCGGAGTCGGTGTAGTGTACTTCAATCGAGTCAGCCCAAGGAACATGACAAATTGGTCGGGTTTGGTCAATGTTCAGTTGATCAGGGCATAATGGTGTCCAACCATGGCAGGATCGGCTTGCTTATCTTTTTCTCGCACCCGGTTGGTGCCATGATGGACCTGATCAGCGGGCCAGAACTTTACGAGCGCGCTCGCCTGTTAAATAACGTCTCCGAAGTGTGATGCGCATCGGATAAGGAACATTGATGATACAAGGAGATATAGTTGGCATAGCAGCAGGTGTTCTGATCCTGCTTGTCATGGGTCTGTTTTTCTCGAGGGTTTTCAAGGTTAATGTGCCGAGATTGCGTGCGCCCTATTTTCTGGTGATGTTGCTCGCCGCCGGGCTTGGTTTGCTTACTTTTTTTCTGGACAGTAGCTGGATTGGCAAGGTTCCAGCGGCATTCGCGTTGCTCCTGGGAACAATACTTCCAGCGCTTAGACTGCAATCAATCCAGAACGCCCAGGCACCTGCGGTTGCCACCGGCGATTCAATAATAAATTTTATTGCCGCGGACGATAGCGGCCAGCCGTTTGACCTTGCCCATCTCGCAGGTACGCCGTTCCTGCTTAAGTTTTTCAGGGGGCACTGGTGACCTTATTGTGTCGCCGAGTTGCGGCGATGGCAGGAATTAAAACCGGAACTGGACAATCTGGGTATCAGGCTCGTGGTGATCAGCTCAGATACGGTTACTCAAAGTGCGGCCGGACGTGGCAGACATGGACTGGATGCGGTGGTCTTAAGTGACGCCGACCTTCGCATCACTGACCTCTACAATCTGCGTACCACGCGCAATGTGGCGCCGAAAAAAGGCATGATTGTTGACCTGCCGATTCCAACGACCTTCCTGGTGGGCGCCGATGGATTGGTTAAGTGGGTTGATCAGGCAGATGATTACATGATTCGTTCTGCACCGGACCGTGTCCGGTGTGCGATTGTTGATCGTCTGGATGGGGCGAGGTGAATTGATGCAGAAAGACCCGGTTGATGTGCTCATCATAGGAGCCGGTGCCTCCGGAGCGGCCGTTGCCTTTAGTCTTGCCGAGACGCGCATGAAAATCGTGTGCCTGGAACAAGGTGACTGGACGAATCCTGCGCAGTATCCCAGTACCGGCAGGGACTGGGAAGCAAGGCACTTTGGTGATTTTAATATCAATCCGAACAAACGTCGGGCCAGGGCTGACTATCCGATTAACGTTACCGACTCACCAATTTCAGTGGCAAATTTTAATGGCGTAGGAGGAGGAACGGTACTTTACGCCGGACATTTTCCACGCTTCCATCCCTCGGATTTCAGGGTTAAATCCCTGGACGGTGTCGCGGAAGACTGGCCGATTGACTATGACTTTCTGGAACCCTACTACAACCAGAACGATAGGATGATGGGTGTCTCCGGTCTGTCCGGTGACCCGGCTTATCCTCCGAAGCAATCCAGCATGCCACCACTGCCGCTTGGCAAGTCTGGGCAGACACTTGCGCGCGGCTTCAACAAACTTGGCTGGCACTGGTGGCCATCAGACAGTGCCATTGCCAGTCAGGAATACGATGGTCGTCCTGGTTGCGTGAATCTCGGAGCCTGTACCAGCGGTTGCGCTGAGGGGGCCAAGGCGAGCACCGACATCACTTACTGGCCAGCAGCGATTCGTGCCGGAGTTGAGTTACGTACCGGTTGTCGTGTTCGGGAAATCACCGTTGATAAAAAGGGTCGAGCCACTGGTGTGATCTACTACGACGAGGCAGGGACCGAGCAGGTACTGAAAGCACACGTGGTGGTACTTGCCTGCAATGGCGTGGGTACGCCACGATTGTTGTTGAACTCCAGGTCCGAAAGTTTTCCCGATGGACTTGCAAACACCAGCGGTCTCGTTGGCAGGAACCTGATGTTTCATCCTTATGCATCAATTCAGGGCATATTTGATGAGGAACAGGACGGATACCGGGGCCCGGGTAATTGTATCTGGAGTCAGGAATTTTATGAAACGGACGCCAGTCGAGGCTTTGTGCGTGGCTATACCTATGAAATTGTACGCGGCCGCGGACCAGTAGCCACCGCCATCGCCGGTATGCTGTCGGGCAGAGTCGCGTGGGGTGCGGATCATCACGCACAAATCAGGAGTATGTTTAATCGAGTTACCGGTATGGTTGCAATTTGTGAAGACCTTCCGGAAGAACACAATACGGTGACATTAGATCCGATATTAAAGGATGCCGATGGCATCCCCGCGCCAAAAATCAATTACACCCTGAGCGAAAACAGCCGCAAGATGCTGAGCCACGCTGTTAGCCGAGCGACGGAACTGCTTATAACCGCAGGGGCGAGAGACGTGATGACCGAGGCGCCGATTGGTGCCGGTGGCTGGCATCTGATGGGTACAGCGCGCATGGGCACCGATCCTGAGAAGTCTGTGGTGAACGAATGGGGGCGTAGCCACGACGTCAGGAACCTGTTCATCGTTGATGGCAGCATTTTTGTCACTTCTGCCGGCGTGAATCCGACGCGAACAATCCAGGCGCTGGCGCTTTATGTAGCCGACAGCATGAAAAAACGCCTGGACAATCTGTTCGACTGAGCACTGCGATGACTGAACTGATATCGACCGATAACGCAACCAATGGAATTCTTTCGAAGGATCTGCTCGCCGGTCTCAGGGTGGTTGTCGGGTTGATGATTCCCGAAAGCCATGAATATCAGGTTCCCGGTGCGGATGATGAAAAGATATTTAACGATATTGCTGGGAGCATCGGTGATGAGGCAGAAATTCTGAAGCGTGGCCTGGATAATCTGGAGGAGTTGGCGCAGGAAGCGTTCAATTGTCGCCTCGTCAACGCCGCAAGTGAAGATCTGCCGGGTTTAATGGCTACCTTCAAGTCAGCTGACAGGGAGTTTATCAAAGCATTGACCAGCCTGGTCGCAAGTTGTTACTACCGTGATGATCGTGTCATGAAATCACTTGGCATGGAGAGAAGGCCACCTTTTCCTAACGGATTTGAAGTGGAGCAGGGCGATTGGTCTCTGCTTGACCCCGTCAGGGCCAGGGGGAAGCTCTACCGCGATGTGACAGCGAGTGAAAAGAACGACACCTGACAGCCATGCGGCAGGAATTGATCTGGACACTTGCCTGAATGTGCGCAAAATGAGTGAAAACCGAGGAACACCAGAAAAGTGTGCTGATGGCGAGATGTTCGACAGTTCTGTTGTTTGTGCTATTCCTGTTTTCCGTTGACAGTCTGGCAGCGACCGATTCACATTGGGTGCTGGGTAGCTATGTCCATGAAAAAAATGCGCTTGCCGAAAAGGTCAGACTGACCGAACTGTTGGGAGCGCAGGTGATCATTCAGCTGGATGAAGACAAACAGCTGTACCGGGTGTTGATTCCGGAATCGCAAATCGAGAAATCGCAACTGCAGTCTTTTAAGGTTGATGCGTGGCGATTGCGAGAACCCGTGACTCAGTCTTCTCGGTATCCAACTGAAGAAGGATCGGCTGAAGAAGAACCAGCAGAGGAAGGTCCAGGAAAGGAAGAACCAGCGGAAGCCTCGTTAGTGGAAGCAGTTGAACCGATCGTTAAGGCACCAGGTTCGATTAGTGTTATCGAGTCTTCGACAGACAATACGAGTAAAGAATTGATGCCAGCTGAACCGCTTTTTCCGGAATTCGAGGCCACTGAGTCCTATGAACAGTACTGCGTTCGTTTGCCAGATTCGAGCTTGTGCACTCACCCTGGCATGGTTCGGATGCTTGAGAAAGCCAGGCGCGCGAATGCACAGGCCGAGAAAATAAAATCGGCCTGCCGTACCGACCCTGCCGCCAGATCAAAGGAAATTTGTCAGCAGTGGCTCGCAGACTAGTGCTTACACCAGAAGAGTCACATGGATGAGTGAAATAGTGATAGTGGCTTATCGAGCGGATTGGGAACAACAATTCGCGGAGGTGGCGAGGGAAATCAGGAAAACCGTTGCTGATGAGATTGTTCGAATCGACCACATTGGCTCAACAGCGGTTCCGAATCTGGCAGCCAAGGACATCCTGGATATCCAACTCACTGTCAGAGACCTGAGCCAGACTGATTACCTCACGAAGCTTCAGGCGGCGGGATTCAGATTGCGGGAGTCCGTCAACAATGACTTGTTAACAGGCGTTTCGGAAAATTCGATGGAGTTGCAGAAACGATTTCTTCGTGAGGCCCCAGGCCGGAGAAGGACCCATATCCACGTCCGTGAACAAGGTCGGCTCAATCAGGAATACGCGCTGTTGTTCCGTGACTACCTTCGCAGCGATGAACTGGTGCGTAACGCCTACGAGCAGGTCAAAAAAGAACTTGCCAGTCACTTCCAAAACGATGCAGACGCCTACTATCGTGTTAAGGACCCTTACATGGATACTATCTATCGGGGAGCGAAACTCTGGGCGCAGCTTAACGACTGGCATCCCGATAACAATTTTCTGTAGTACATACCTGGTTTCACTTCTTTGATCTGTCTCGAAGGCTGCGCGTACCACTTTAAGATTCAGTCCCGCGCCCCCCCCCTCGCAGCCATCTATTGTGCACGGTCGGTAGAATTGCTGCACCTGCCGGGGACCTGGTGCTTCATTGTCCGGGCTTTGAAATGAGTACAGCCACGCGGGATTGATCGTTGGCGTTTGGTTGAATCACGCGATTGCATTCTCCCTGGATTGGTTGACAGCCCCGTTAAGCGCGATGACAATCAAGCCCGACCCTCGAACTGCACTACCATGACTGGACTCACGATGGCGATTCCCTGGTGTTGAAACGAATGCTTCCGGGCTGGATTGCCCTGAACCTGTTATCTGGATTGCTCTCCGGCTGTACACAGCACACTGCCGGAGAGTCCGCTGTTGAATTGTTTGATGGCGAGACCCTGCAGGGTTGGCATCAGCTTGGCGATGCACAATGGCGGGTGGAAGCCGGGCAATTGCTGGCCGATCACAGCAGCGGCGATGGTACGCTGGTCACCGATACTGCCTTTCGGAATTTCAGGCTGACCCTGGAATTCCGTGCGGATGAAAGAGTGAACTCCGGAGTGTTTATTCGCTGTGGTGATCACCGCGACATTTCTCCGGATAGCTGTTACGAAATCAATATCTGGGATAACCATCCTAATCCCGAATTTCGCACCGGGGCTATTGTCAGGCACATCTCTCCGCCGCTCGTCCATGTCGACACAATCGGAACATGGAGTGTTTACGAAATCATTGCCCAGGGGGACCGGATTACTGCGAGCGTCAATGGAGAAGTCACTGCGCAACTACAGGACGCTGCTCATCAACAGGGATATATCGCGCTTCAAAAAGCGAACGGCGGTGAGATTCGGTTTAGAAATATCCGAATCGAATCATGGGTCAAGGGAGCGCCGTGAATTCAACTTCAGTGGAAACCCAACCACCGCGAAGGAGCGCCCGCGTGGTCCTGCTCGGCAGGTCCGGCCAGGTGCTCGGTTCACTCGCTGATATTGATGTCGATACGCCCTGGTGGCAGGAGGTCGGTGATGTCGTGACCGCGGTTGCGCGACGAGACAAGATCGATGTTACCGTCCTGAGATTGCTGGACAGCGAACAGGCCGAACCGCATGGTGGACACGTGACTTACCTGGCTGAGCTGCAAGGCGACAACCCGCCAGATCTTCCGCTGGCACCCTGGGCAGGAAAGCTGGATGAAGATCCGCGGCGTCTCGGCTATGCGCGCCCCGGTGGGCCTGCCAGCGACCTTGCGTGGGCATATGAGATACTGGACACGCGAGGGTTGAGTCAATCTGGACCGGCCAGGCAGGTTAGAAGCTGGAATTTGTCGAGTATCTGGCAACTTAAGGCCGGTGGAAGAGATTTCTGGCTGAAGGTAATACCTCCCTTTTTTCAGCATGAAGGAGCAATCATCAAGGCGCTGGAAAACGAATCTGTACCAATTCTGATCGCTTCTGCCGGACCACGATTGTTGTTCGAAGCAATCCCGGGGGATGATCGCTATGACGCTGGCCCGGAAGAGATAAAGCAAATGATCGGCCTGCTGGTCGGTATGCAAATACGCTGGTGTCGTCGCGACACCGAACTGCTCAATCTTGGCTTGCCGGATTGGCGGGGTAACGAGCTTGTGCGGCAGATCAGGGATGTAGTTGAACGTCGCGCGCCAGAACTCGGAGTGGTACACACGAAGCGGCTTTGGCAATTCATAGCAGGTCTTGAGGATCGTTTTGCGGCACTCGCGGAATGCGGTATCGCCAACAGTTTTGTTCACGGTGATTTTCACCCGGGTAATCTGCGTGGCACACCTGATAATCTGACATTGCTTGACTGGGGTGATTGTGGTGTTGGACACCCGCTGTTGGATCAACTGGCCCTGCTGGATCGAGTGCCCGCGGCCGCGGTAAACGAAATCCGGGAGCATTGGAACCAGTGCTGGCAAGCCGCGCTGCCCGATGCTGACGTTGAACAGGCGGTTGAACTTGTCACGCCTATCGCGGCGGCCAGAATGGCAACGATTTACCAGAAATTTCTGGACCACATTGAGCCGTCCGAACGTCGGTATCACCAGCGGGACCCCACGGTGTGGCTCGCCAATACAGCGGATATGCTGTGAACGTTATACTGCTGCTCGCATCCTTCCACACAGATGAAGGTCTTTCTCCCGACGGCAGGGAGCGAGTGATCGAGGCGGCAACCATGCTCCGTGAAGATTCGTCCAGCAAGGTGGTGATAACCGGCGGCGAACTCGCATACGGGGTCGCCGGACCTCACCACGCTTACGTTGAAGCCGAATTGGCCCGGGAAGGAATCGACGCCCAGCGAGTGCTGGCAAGGCTTGTCGATACCGCACACACAGCAGATGAAGCTGCGCAAACCTCATCGCTTCTGCAGTCAGTCCACTATGCTAAGTTGACTATAGTAACTTCGCTGGTGCATTACCCGCGTGCGCCATTCGTATTTGCGCATTTCTTCGACTTCGCCCGCCTGACGTTTGTGTTCGTCCCGGATAAGAGCGCTAAGGACGTTACCCGGTTCAATTATCTGCATGAGATGGAGGCTTATCATGAGGACCGCAAACGAGGCGG
>JAJFKA010000078.1 GCA_021773555.1 Gammaproteobacteria bacterium | reverse complement strand
CGACCAAGTTGACAGAGAGCACCGGAGTGAGTTCAGGCGTTAATCTTGCCTCAAACGGTGACGATGTCTGTGCGGTCTGGCGCCGATTTGATGATACCAACGAATCCAGCTCGATTATGTACGCCTGCTCCAGTGACCGGGGCAAGCGCTTCGGCAAGCCAAAGGTTGTTTGGCAGGATATGTGTCCATTTGATCAGAGTACATTAAACGGCATTCCACCTGCACCTGCTGACATCGTCTCGTTCAGGACCAATGCATTTCCTGTGATCGCCGCTGATGGCAATAAGTTCTATGTTTTTTGGTCTGATCGAGGATTCGCCGCAGCAAGTGGTCATCAAGCCGGATGCAGCCTGCGCGATGAAAACAACGGTTTTAATCCAAGCTTTGGCAGAATTGTCTACTCAGTGACCGGTAACAACGGAAAGGCCTGGTCGGCCCCGAGCGTGCTGGAAGATGTCGCGAAGGGTCATCAGTTCATGCCATCCGCCTTCGGTGCCAGTGGTGAGGTTGTTGTTTCCTGGATTGATAGTCGCGATGATATTGCGGATCTGCTCGATATCGACAAGCAATTGATCGTCGATTTCTGGAAACAGGGCCAGGCCCTGTATCGTCACACTACCGATATACGCGCCGCGCGGCTGATCAGTGGTGGTAACACCAGTTTCACCTCATCGACCAGGATATCAAATTACACCAGGGCTCTCGTCGCGAACCCAGACGGCTCTATTAAGGGTCTGCAACAGATGCAGTTCAATCTGGTGAACGCAAGGCTGTTCCAAAAGGGAACGGCACCGTTCATTGGCGACTACCTCTCTGTTACAGCACCAGCCTATACCCGAAACGATGCGGGCCGTTGGGTGAACTCAAACACGGCGCCGGAACCAGGTTCACCTACTTTCCACATTGCCTGGGGTGACAATCGTGACGTGCGTGGTAATGCATGGGGTTCCGCTGACGACTCAGGTTTCAACGGACCAAGTCCATACACGCCTGCCGGTCAAACTACCGCCAACGCTTCCACGGTTACCGGGGAACAGGTAAACAATTCAACACCGGCTGTTGAGGATGTCTCTGATGACCAGCAGATTCAGTGTTCGGCGGCGACGGTGAAAGCGGATCGCAGTCGGGATCAAAATATCTACTCAGCACCGCTTTATCCTGTTGCCACACTCAAGAATCCCGGTGCAGTCAAGGTTACCGGCGAGGTTCAAAGAGCATTTCCGGTGTATGTGGAAAACAATGCCTTCGACAGCAAATTTTTTCGTTTGCAGATTACCGCGCAGCCATCGGATTATCACAACTGTAGTGGTGTCGCCTCGTTCAGACAAAACCCCAAAGTGGCCACCTGTCCAATCGAAGTGCTCGACAGTGTCTGGGTGAAAGTAAACCCCAGATCATCCGCTGTCCGAACTGTGTTTGTCACCAGTAGTGTTGCATTACCGGTGGTGCCTGTGACCGCTGCAATTTGCGGCGCTGACCAGGCTGGAAATCCTGACGCGGGGCAGTGCACGGTGATTTCATCTATTCGACTGAACAACGATCCTCTGCTGCTGGGTGGTAATCTGGAACAACCGGATTTTGATACGGTGAACGACATTTTCAGCCGCGAAGTCCACGATCCAGATCTGTTAAATCCCGATTTGCTGAACCCTGATCTGATCAACATCCTGGTGCAAAATCCTGATCTGCTGAATCCTGATTTGCTCAATCCCGATCTGCTGAATCCTGATTTGTTAAATCCTGATCTATTGAATCTGATCCTGACGAATCCCGACCTGCTTAATCCCGATCTGTTGAATCTGTTGATTGCGAATCCCGATCTGTTGAATCCCGACCTGATGAATCTGCTGGTGGCAAATCCGACGCTGAACGATCAGGAACTGCAGGCACTCGCGAGTGCAAATCCCACCCTGCTGAATCCTGATCTGCTCAACCTGCTGATTGCAAATCCAGATTTGTTGAATCCTGATCTGCTCAACGTTGCCGTTTTGAATCCCGATCTGCTCAATCCCGATCTGTTAAATCCGGACCTGCTCAATCTTGACCTGAGGAATCCTGATCTGCTAAATCCCGATTTGCTCAATCCCGATCTGTTAAACCCGGACTTGTTAAATCCCGATCTGTTGAATCCGGATCTCCTCAATTTGTTGTTGCTGAATCCTGATCTGCTCAATCCCGACCTGCTCAATCCCGATCTTCTAAACCCGGACTTGCTAAATCCCGATCTGTTAAATCCGGATCTCCGGAACCTCCTCGTATCGAACCCGGACCTTCTCAATCCTGATCTTTTAAATCCCGATTTATTGAATCCGGACCTGATGAACCCCGATCTCATCAACGCTGTGATTGACTACGCCGACATCGAGAATCCTGACCTCGCCAACCCTGAACTGGCGACGAATTCAGGCAACAGCTATGTCGACGTCACCTGGCAAGTCAGAAACGATGGAAACACCACCACAGGCTATATGGCACAGCCCTATATCACTGGACCTGAGGAACATAGTTCAACCCAGTTGATCGTAAGCAAACCCTATCTGCGTCAAACAACCAGAGACTGTTTACCTGTTGTGATCAGCGACAATCAGGTGGTCGTAAATATTTACAATCCACCCAATCAGCCACCCATATTCAATCCCGACCCGGAGGAACCGGCTGTGCAGGGCCTGGCTAGTTACTGGCTGGCACCTGGCGAAGTTGCAAACGTAACCCTGCGGATTTTCGCCACCGATCCATCGCGGTTGCACTCGAGTCGGGCGGGTGTATACGTAAATTCAGAAGCGTGCAACAGTGATGGTATTTGCAATGATCAGCCGTTTGAAATGACATCGCGTAAACCGGACTTTACTGGTCCCGTGTTAACACCAATTACGGTGAACAACGTACCGGCCATCGAGGCTATCGGTCCGGACGGCGGTATTGTCAGTTTTAATAAACCCACGGCATTTGATGAAGGGGATGGCGAGTCCGTACCTGTCCTTTGTACACTCGAACCAGGTTCACTGGTGCCTCTGGGCAGTCATCCGAATGTTTGTATAGCCGAAGACTCAGGAGGTAACCAATCGGCAACCGATATGTTCACACTCCTAGTCGTTGATACCCAACCACCAATACTGAACATCGTGCCACCTGAAACCGGAACTACGTTCGAAGCAACGTCTCCCCAGGGCGCCGTGATCGAATTTTCCAGTTGGGCATCCGCAACTGATCTGGTAGATCTTGCCCCAACAGTCATTTGTGCTGCCTCCGGAAGTATTTTCCACATTGGTGAATCTCAGGTTACCTGCGTGGCCAGTGACGTGAGTGGAAATACCTCTGAGGAGTCCTTTGCAGTAATGGTCCGAGACACAATACCGCCAATCATCACAGCTCCGATCAGCGTCGTAATCGCAGAAGCAACCGAGGTCGGCGGAGCATTGGTTGAATACGAAACTACCGTTGAGGACGTGGCCGATACAAATGTCTCACTCATTTGTTCCGTACCATCTGGAGCTTTGTTTCCTATCGGATTAACAATGATCGATTGTAGCGCGACTGATAACGCGGGTAATACTGCAGTCGCCAGTTTCAATGTAAGGGTCCAGGATACAATTGCTCCGGTGCTCACAATACCAATTGTCCCGATCCTGGCCGAAGCTACCGATATCGGTGGAGCCGAGGTTACTTTCGTGGTGACCGCGACTGATGCAGCCGATCTGCACGTGAATATTGCATGTTCGGTAGCCGCAGGCGCGACCTTTGCTCTCGGAACAACACCAGTAACCTGCCAGGCTACCGACAATGCCGGAAATTCAACTAACGCCACGTTCGATGTTACGGTTGTAGACACAACCGCACCACTTCTGACGTTCCCGGACAATGTGACCACTGAAGCGACCAGTAGTGTGGGCGCCAATGTGGATTATGCTGTGACGGCGTCTGACATCGTGGACCCAGATCCCGTTACTTCCTGCAATCCGACTAGCGGCTCACTCTTAGGGCTGGGTACCACAGTCGTTAACTGTAACGCCATTGATGACAGTGGAAATGTCTCAGAAGGATCCTTCAGCGTTTCGGTTGTGGATACAACCGCACCGATATTGACACTATCAGCCGACCTCACCTTCGAAGCCACGAGTCCGACGGGCGCAACGGTCGACTTTACGATTTCCGCTGTGGATATTGTTGAAGAGATCGTGGCGGTTACCTGCATTCCAGAATCTGGTTCAGTCTTTAGCATCGGAAATCATCTGGTCAGTTGTTCTGCCCAGGATGCAGCCGGTAACGCTACCAGCGGCCAATTCAACGTAACGGTCCTTGATTCCACCGCCCCATTGTTGGTCTTGCCCGACGACATTCTTGCAGAGGCGATTAACGCAAATGGCGCACTGGTTACTTATGCGGTCACTGCAACCGACATTGCTGACGAAGATGTCGAGATCACTTGCTCTGAGATATCCGGTCAGGTCTTTCCTCTGGGAGTGACTAACGTCAACTGTAACGCAATCGACAATGCCGGTCTCTCAACCAGCGGAAGCTTTCAGATAGAAGTTAAAGACACGACAGCACCCGTAATACTGACCCAGGGAATCGTGAATGCTGAAGCCACAGGCTTTACTGGTGCATCCGTGAGTTACACCGTACAGGTTGAGGATTCAGTGAGCGCAAATCTGCTCGCCACGTGTTCGCACGCCTCAGGGTCTGTATTCGGACTCGGAGCAACCACAGTGTCGTGTTATGCGAGTGACTCCTACGGTAACCTTGCCACCGCGAATTTTACGATTCAGGTTGGCGACAGTTCCCCGCCAACGATAACCCTCCCGGCTTCCATGGTCCTGGAGGCTCAGAGCCCATCCGGGAACCTCGTCGCATACACCGCAGGGGTAACCGATGTTGCAGATGAAAATCCCACAATTGCCTGCGTACCCGTCTCCGGTAGCCTATTCGCGATCGGCGTAACTGTTGTGAACTGTCATGCCGAGGACACGTCAGGGAATACGGCCGATGCCACAACCACTATTTCTATCAAAGATACAACGGCTCCCAGCTTGTTGCTCCCACCCGACTTGTCGGTGCTCGCAACCACAGCGGATGGCGCTATCGTGAACTACACGATTACTGCAACTGACGTTGCCGACGATCAGGTCGATGTAAACTGCGCTCCGGCCTCCGATAGCTTCTTCAGTGTCGGAACAACCACCGTTAGCTGTGTTGCCGTGGATGATGCCGGGCTTAGCACTATCGGCAGCTTTAACGTTACCGTAAGCACAAGTATCATCTGGTTTGACCCAACAATCGATTCTGCAGTCGGGAGTCTCGGCAGCAATTTCAATTTCCGCTGGGGATACGGCGCGGGTGGTGTGGCAGGTCCCAGTGCCGACATTATCGATAAACCAAACGGAAAAGGGACTGCACCACTTGTGATGAGATACCTCGGCGACAATTGCAGTGACGGTAGTCCTCAGGTCGTGGATCTTGATGCGGGGAAAAGCTCGCTACGCTACTCCTCAACTGTCTGGCAACTAAACTGGCAAACCGGCCAGAGTACAATTGCAGGAGAAAGTTTAGCCGGGGGGTGTTACGAGCTCGCAATCCCGAGAGCTACGGATAGTTTCATCGACTACAGGCGGGTAATTCTAAATTAGGACGACTCTGATTGAGATCGGAATGCCGCACCACTTTTCCCCGCGATGACTGCATGAATCCATACTCGAAACCTCGGGGGGGATTCGCCATGTCCCAAAAAAAATACTTAGTCAGAGCTTCCCTGGAAACTCATCTCCGCAAGTTTCGCTCTTGCATCGACGACCATGTCGCCTGACGCTTCCGGAGACATGGTTTTTAGATAAACTTGAAGGTTCTCCCGTGCCTGTTTGCGCATCCCGAGTCGCACCTGCGCTACCGCCAGCCAGTATCTATTTTCCGCTACACGATGGAAGGTCGGTATATCGTCCAGGAAAATTGATGTCGCCTCACCGATGCGACTAACACCCAGTTCAAATTCTGTGAGCGCTTCAGCGGGCACATCTGCAGCGAGGTAGGCTCTGCCAAGGAAATGATGCCCGAGCCACGTATCAGTTTTGTTGATCGAACTCGCGAACGCATCCACTGCAGCCACGGCATCACCCTTTGTGAGTGAAATGCAACCTTCGATGAGGTCTCCATACGCGCGTTCCTCGGACTGCAACCGGGCTCTAAACTTCCTTCCTATATCGTCAGCCTTACCAAAAGCGCCCATGCGCGCGTAAAGCATCGCGGCCGTCACCGAGGGCGCAACGGCTGAAGATGCTTCAAGCGCGCGGTCGATAGCAGCCTCTGCCTTCGACACTTCAGCCTGATCCAGCAACACCATAGCGAGTAGATTGAGTTTTGATGCAAGAAAGTAGCGCCGATCGTCTGCTTCATCGAAAGTAATTCCTGTCTCGAGAATAGCGATAGCTTTACCCTCCTCGCCCATGGCCAGCGCAGCATCTGCAAGTCCATGCTCAGCGAGACTCCTGGCGGCAGGTCCGAGACGCGACATAGCTTCATAGGCCGCACGCGCTGCGATCGGATCCTGTTCGACCAGTTTCGCCACAGCAAGGCCAAGATATACCTTGAATAAAGGCTCACTCGTTTGAGTTAATCGTTCGCTGGCCTCAATCGCTTTTTTGAATTCACCGGCATACATTGCAAACAATACGTAGTTTGACTGCACTGTCTTTTCATTTGGATACAGTTCTGCAGCACTCCCACCCACTTTCAGCGCCTGATCGAAATTCCGGTTCAAAAAATAACTTACCGCGAGGTTGCTGCGCCCGACATTGTCCGCGGGGAACTCTTTAACGAGTTGTGCATAGTTTTCCACGGATTTCCCGTAGTTACGTGAGACGTGCGCATAGTAGACCCCAAGCGTTCGGTAGCGTTCTCGACTCGTCATCCCATCCAGCAGTGGAAGCGTTTTTTCCCAAAGCCGTTCCGCCTCTTCAGTCTGACCTAACTCGAAAACACTTAACGCCCAGCCTGAATAGGCACGGCCGAAAAACTTATCCTCTGTTGTCGCGGCTTCATAAAGACCAATGGCGCCCCGATGGTCGCCTTGTTGGGCAAGTTGCTGCGCGTTTGCGTAGAATTGCATTGCCTTCAGCGACCGGGCTGAGAATGTTTCGCCACTAACCAGCTTTGCCTCATCGAGACCTGCATCACCAAACTCACTGCGGAGCTGAGTTGCTAGTGAACTCACCGCCTGCAGCACTTCAAGCTTTCCCGCCGCGACCGAGGCGACTTCCGCTCTCATATCCCCGGAAACAGGTTCTACGGCTTTCAGTTCCAGGGAATACTCTCTCCCATCGAAAGAAATAGTGCCCAGCAAAACCAGATTTATCCCTTCTCGAATCGCTACCAGTCGGGCATTTTCATTGTTGAGTTCAACTCCCTCGTTCAGCTCCTTCACAATCTCCACCGCCCGATGGCGATTGTAGGAACTGATAAAGGATGCGCCCTCGACACCTATCGTAAGCGCTTCCTCTACAGAGTGATCAAACAACGGATCGCCGGTTAGATTGTCGAAGTCAGCGATCAACACTGAAATAAAGGCCGCGGGAATGTTATCTTCAGAATCAGATTCCTGGATATTCAGATACACAGATATTAATAACGCGACCGCCAGTACCCCGATAATGACAAAATAAATTTCGTTTCGAGACCAGAGCCGTTTGGCACCGGTAACTTTGACCTCGGTTTCGAGTTGGATCCCATGATCCGTAATTTCATAGAACCAGGCGAGTAAGGTGACTATTGGAAGCAGTCCGAGCGCGCCGAATAACAGCATTCGAACAGCAGAATCAGGAATATCAAAAGCAGGGAACAGAACATCAGACGCCTGTAGGGCAAGCCAGACAATCGCGCCATACAATCCCACGACGCGAATAACGCCTCGTTCCTGAAGTTCCCGAAAAAGATTGTTCATAGGGACCGCTTGGTTTAATCCGCGCTATTCTACCCTAATTGTAATCTTGCTCAGAGAAAGTCATAACCTAAATTCCCCGGTGCTACCGAACTGCTGCTATGGGCAACACAACCCGAACGCAGGAGAGTCGGGGGATAAAGCCGATCCCAATCCCAAGAGGAATGGGTTAACACTAGCCTTCGATTGGTAACCAAATTTCAAATCCACCTTCGCCTGTCGCAGAATTGAAATCAGCCGGGTATCGCTCAAAAAATGGTTGGCTCGCTGGTCTCTGACCCGAATTGGGTAACCACTCGTTCCAGATCACATGACAGGTCGCCTGCACCGCCGAAACGTGGCCGTCGTGTCGAAAAACCGCGTAGTTCAGTTTCTCCAGTCGGAGTCGCGTGAAATCAGCAGGGACGTCCTCGAAGCCCACTACTTCTACCCCTGTGAGGTACTCAAAGGCATCTTCATCGTCCATGTTATAGACGACCCCAAATGCATCTGCTTCGATCCTACCGGGAATATCCGCCATTTGAGCGCCAAACGCCTGCCATTGTCGTGGTATTTCTGCGTTATTACCGGCAGCGTATCTGCACGACAAGCCAGCCAATAACATTGCACTTTGCTTGACGATGTCTGGTTCTGCCAGCTTGATCAACGATGTTGACTGCATTCTGGTTGCCTCCAGTAAGTTTAGATTGCGAGTGTGACCAAGAGCCCGGATTCCCTCTGGAGTTTGTCCGAACCATTGCTTGAACGCCCTTGAAAATGCCTCATGGGAGTTGTATCCAAGGGAGAGTGCAAGGTCCAGGATGTCATTCTTTCCAGCGGCCAATTCCTGCGCCGCTAACGACAACCGCCTGCCTCGCAGGTACCTGGATATTGGCACACCTATGCGATAACTGAATGCTCGACTCAAATGGTATCGAGAGCTACCAGTCACGTCTGCCAGTTCATCCAGGCTAATCGAATCCGAGCAGTGACTTTCTATGTACCAGATCGCCTTTTCGACAATTTTCAACGTCGCACACCGAAATTTTCAAAGGGTAATAATATGCCATAGCACAGGATTTGACTTGATAGTGTTTGCGATACAGTAGGTGAATCATCTTGTTATACACGGTCGCTCGGCAACTGGCTTACCGAGTAGATCGAACACCCGGACTCCATTCGGCAATCACCGGCCACAACAGCCTGGCAGCGACAAAAACGGACCGGCACCGGGGCGCACACTGACATCTCTTTTATCTTTGCAAGCGGAGAACACGAGATGGTCAGATTACCGGAGACCTCACCCTGGGCTGAGAAGTATGGCGCTGGACCCAGGCAGCGTGCCCCGGATGTGGTGGACGCACAACCCGGCAAGATTCACGACACACTACGCGAGGGAAAATCCAGTGCCGGCTGGGGATTCGCTGCAAAACCCGGTAAAGCGGAAGTCTATATTTTCCCGGGTGCCAGGGACGGGCGCGTCATCGCAGATATCGTCAGGCTCGACAAAGGCCACACTGAAGGTCTTGAACCAAACATCACCAGAGAGATCCTCAAACTTGTGGTATCTGCACCCGGCGGGAAAACCTAGATCGTGTAACCTTGCTCCGATAAAGGCATCTTGCGCACTCGATGACCTGTCGCTGCAAAGATCGCATTTCCAACGGCAGGCGCCAGTGGCGGCAAGGCAGGCTCGCCAAGCCCTGTTGGCCCAAAATCACTCTGGATAAAGTGCACATCCACTCTCGGTGAGTCCGGAATACGCAGTACTTCATAGTTGTGGAAATTGTCCTGCTGGATGCGTCCAGCCTCCATCGTGATCTTCTGCGCCATCATGGTTGATAATCCATCGATCACCGCTCCTTCAACCTGAGAAGTTGCGCCACTCATGTTGATAATCGGGCCCACATCGACCGCGACGGTAACCTTGTGGACAGTCAGATGCCTGTTCTTATCGACACTGACTTCGGCCACCTCGGCAATGTGTCCGGCATGACTGAAGTAAAACGCGAGCCCCAACCCCGAACCTTTGGGCATACTTTTGCCCCAACCTGCCTCTTTCGCGGCGAGCTTGATCACATCCGCCGCTCGCCCGGTGTTGAGGGATCGCACATTACCCTCCTCAAACCAGCGACGTTCCCCCATGATCTCCAGCAGAAACTCCAGATAGTCACGCCCGGCGGCATGGCTTAGTTCATCCAGGAACGATTGAACGACAAACGCCGTGGTGTTTGAGCCGGGCGCCCGCCAGGGACCGCAAGGGGTCTTTATATCGAAAAACGTCTTACTGGCGTGGGCATTTTTAACATTCAAAATCGGAAATTCCGTATCGGGGAATCGAGAACCCGAAACCGGTCGTCCGTCGTAATTCATACCCATGAAGTGGTCTTCAAAAGCAATCAGCCTGCCCTGCTTGTCGACTGATCCCTTCACAGATTGAAACCCACCGCTGCGATAAAAATCGTGATGCAGGTCGTCCTCCCGACTCCAGGTGAGCTTGACGGGTTTATTGACCTGTTTGCTAATCGCAATCGCCTCGGCGATATACTCGAAGTAAACACGGCGACCAAAACTTCCGCCCATGCGCATCATGTGAATGGTTACCTGATCTTCTTCAAGTCCAAACATGGATTTCGCGATCTGGTAGCCACGTGCCGGACCCTGGGTGGGTAGCCACAGTTCAAGCGAGTCATTACTGGCGTCACTTCCTTTTCGATAGTGCGCCGTGCAGTTCATCGGCTCCATGGTGAAATGCGACACGAACGGATACTCATAAAACGCTTCCAGCGTGGTGTTTTCCGGATTGGCGTAGGCTTCTTTTACATCACCTTTGTCGATCACCAGTTCCTTACCGCGGGTTCCATGCAATTGGGTGGCCCGTTCGACCAGTCCTGACCAGCTATCCTTCGACGCCGATGATTCATCCCATTGCACTTCAAGGCTGTTTCGCGCACTGAATGCCGCCCAGGTCGATGTGCCAACAATTGCTACACCATCCAACAGCTGGCGTGGATCATCATTACCATCCAGCACAAACGCATCAACGACGCCTGGTAATTTCCTGATTTCATCAATGTTGGCTTTAACCACTTTTCCACCAATCGCCGGGCACTTCTGATAGCAGGCGTAGAGCATTTCGGGTACCCGCGTGTCGATGCCAAACAAGGCGAGTCCTGTAGAAATCATCATGTTATCCACACCAGACACCGAGGTGCCAATGATGGTGTAGTCCTCGCGCGCCTTGAACATGAGCGAGTCCTCGTCTGGAACCTTTTGCCTGATCGCCAGAGCTGCCAGTTGACCGAAGGTAAGAAACTTTCCGGTTGTATGTGTCACCTTGCTTTCCGCCACTTTCAATTCGTCTCTGGAAACTTCCATGGCCTCAGAGCCAGCGCTACGTAACATTTCCCTCGCTGAAGCACCCATACGTCGCATCTGGTCAAAGGTACGTGGAACCGTGGTGGACCCACCTGCCTGTTGCGGACCAAATCGTGTTGCATCAACCGAAGACTGCAATACTTTGACGTCTTCCCATTTGGCTCCCATTTCCTCGGCAATGATCATTGGCAATGCGGTCTTGATTCCCTGCCCCATTTCCGGGTTCGAGGAATAAATAGTAATCGTGCCATCTGATGAAATTTCGACAAACGCATTCAATTCAGCCGAGCCTACCAGTGTGCCCAGGTTTTCCTCGGCCATTATCAAAGGCGCGATCGACGCGATGATAAATCCACTTCCCGCAATTCCGGTTAGCTTGAGAAATCCACGTCGGTTAACTTTGTGCTGGGAAACAGCGGCCTTAACAGATTCAATCAAATCGCTCATACAAGTTCCTCCGTTGCGGCGTTATAAAAAGTCGCTGTCCGCATTTTTGCAGCGCTATGAATGGCGGAACGAATTCGATTGTAGGTTCCGCAACGGCAATAATTACCTGCCATCGCGTTGTCGATATCTTCATCGGTCGGATTGTCTTCCCGGGCGAGTAGCGCAGCCGCAGACATAATTTGCCCTGCCTGGCAGTAGCCACATTGTGCGACATCCTCATCTATCCAGGCTTGCTGTAAAACATGCAGTTGCTGACCCTGCGCCAGACCTTCGATCGTGATGATCGACTGGCCGACCACATCAGCGACGCGCACCGAGCAGGACCTGACCGCATTGCCATTCACATGCACGGTGCAGGCACCACATTGCGCGATACCGCACCCGAATTTAGTGCCAACCAATCCGAGCACATCGCGCAGCGCCCACAGAAGTGGCATGTCGGGTTCAACTTCGAGGGTTTTCACTTCACCATTTACCGTGATTTTGTAAGCGGGCATCCAGGGCTTCCTTATCCGTTGTATCGACCAAATATTACGCGGGAACCCATCAACTTGCCAACCTGCCTGCTCCTTTGGGCTCGGAAGAGAATAGCGCTGGCACGTAATACACTCACCTGTCCAGGGTTCGGTATTCGCCTCGAGCAGGCGGAAACAATTTGAGAAAAAAAGTCGTGACCCTGTGACTTTTCAAGGCAACGGACAGTCATAACCCTGTGGAACGAATGGATGGGAAATAAAATCATACCCACCGGCGGGCGTTCCAGCGCCGTTTCGAAGGCTTTCACCCGTCTAAAAAATATCCAATAAAGGAAAATGGAATGAAAAAGCTAGTTGTTATTATCGCGATGCTCATACTCGGACTTCACAGTACATCCTCCTGGGCCGAGTCTCTGTTTAACATACTGACCCAAAACAATTCCGTGGTTACTGACCTGCGGACCGATGAAGAAAATGTCTGGATCAAACTGGCATCCGAACATACCAGTGAACCCATCACGGTGCGAATCTCCGATAAGAACAAGGATTTTTATCGCCCCTGGTTTCACGGCAATGTTGATCTGGTCTCAACCGGATTCCGTGGCAACAACGTCTGGTCTGATCGCGTGCAGACCAAAGCGAAGTATGTCGAATACTGGCTGAATGATGAGTTGGTCCTGCACCTCGAGCGCAAGTAGGCAGCCAATGACCTGCCATGACGCAGACGTTCCCGATGGTGCCTGATCTGGCTGCTTGAAGTGTCGGGGGGAGACGTGCAAGCTGTGAACTCAAAGGTTTTTTTGATGTTCAGCGGAGACTCAGCCGTTTTTCGCAAAGCTCCCCCTGATCATCCAGAAAATTCCAGTGCGGATGATGAGCGGGGACTCTCCCATTGCATCCCGCGATGGCCAAAAAAGCCGTCCAGACTAAACGCAACATAATCGAAGAGGCGCAAGATGAAACTCGCTATCCTATCCCGTGGGCCCCGTGCCTACAGCACTGTCAGGCTAAAAGAAGCTGCCGTGCAGCGTGGCCATGAAGTCAAAGTGCTGAACACGCTAAAATTCGCAATCGATTTACAACAAGGTATACCCGACCTCTATTATCGTCAGGAACCCCTGAGCCACTACGATGCGGTGCTCCCGAGAATAGGCGCGTCAATCACCTACTATGGTACCGCTGTGGTCAGACAATTTCAGGAAATGGACGTTTTCTGCGCTAATACCGCACACGGTATTACGAATTCCCGGGACAAACTACGCAGTCTCCAAATTCTAAGTCGACATCATATTGGCATCCCACGAACCACCTTCGTGCGTGACAAGAAGGATGTGCTTCCCGCCATCGAGCGAGTCGGAGGTGCACCGGTTGTCATCAAACTGATCGAAGGTACCCAGGGTATCGGCGTGCTTCTGGCAGAATCTTTGAAAGCGGCGGAGTCCATCATCGAATTGCTGCAAAGCCAGAAGCAGAACGTGTTGATCCAAAAATTCGTCGCCGAAAGTAAAGGCAAGGACATTCGAGCATTCGTCGTGGGTGATCGTGTTGTGGCCGCTATGCGGCGTGTCGCCCAGGGCCAGGAGTTCCGCAGCAATGTTCATCGCGGCGGCGTGGCGGAAGCTGTACAGCTCACTGACGAATATACCGAAACCGCGGTTCGCGCCGCACAAATTCTCGGCCTGCGAATGGCTGGTGTGGATATGCTGGAAGGAAAAACCGGACCGC
>JAJFKA010000077.1 GCA_021773555.1 Gammaproteobacteria bacterium | reverse complement strand
GTCACCACTAAAAAACTCGCCTGGAAGGTCATGTCCTCAGAACTTCTGTGGTTTATCAGCGGGTCCAACAATATCAATGACCTGAAAAAAATCTATCGGCACAACAAAATTTGGGATGCCAATTACCAGGATTATCTCCAGCGACTCGGAACTGATCAGGATGACGGCGACATGGGGCGAGTTTACGGTGCGCAATGGCGCAGGTGGAAAACCGCTGATGGACGAGAGCTTGACCAACTGCAGGAAGCCATTGATGCCATCAGAACGAATCCGGAATCGCGGCGCATTATGGTGAACGCCTGGAATCCGGGTGAAGTAGGCTCAGATCAGGTCGCCCTGCCGCCCTGCCATGCTTTCTTCCAGTTTTACGTGGCCAATAACAAGCTTTCACTGCAACTCTATCAGCGATCCGCCGATATGTTTCTGGGTGTACCCCTCAATATTGCGTCCTATGCTTTGTTGCTACATATGATCGCCAGGATCACCGGCCTGCAGGCTGGAGAATTCATCCATACCATTGGTGATGCCCACATTTACCTGGACGCGATTGATCAGGTTAAGACACAACTCGCACGTTCGCCCCTGCCGCCACCTCGTCTCGAAATCAGGGACCGGGGACAAACATCCATCGACGATTTTGTTATGGACGACCTGCAACTCATGGACTATCAATGCCACGAGGTCATCAGGGCAAAAATGGCGGTCTAACAGTCTCACTGGCACCACAGGAACACGGTAAGTCATCCTGCTTTAAATCATTTATACCTCGCAGCGTAGTTGTCTCCCCTGATAAGTTCATTGCCCCCGGTTGACTGCCTGTCTTAGAATGTCCGGCGCAATTTCGCGGCTGGATGAACTTTTCGCAGGAATTGCGGAACGTGAGAGTAGACAGGTTGTTTCACCGCGTACACGAAACGCTCGTTACCGCGCATCACAAACATACACGCTTTACCAATTGAGGAGATCCGTTTGAATCCAACCAGATTGAGCATCGTTTTTGCCTGCCTGATATTGTTGCTGCAGGCAGGTGACAGCTTCGGCGCGACCGGCACCCGGTTGGACAAAAAGAGCTCCAATCCGACTGAGCTCGCAAACCGCCGATATCAGAAGGGCCTGAAGCAGGCAGACCAGGCAGATGAACTTCTGCAGCAGGCGTTGATGAGCGACAATAAGAAGAATCAGGACAAACTGAAAAAGAAAGCGCTCGCGAAGTATGGCAAAGCGATCAGCCTCTACCAGCGTGCCCTCGCGGTGCGGCCCTCGATGCCCGATGCGCAGCACAACCTCATCGTCGCAATGATCCGCTCACACCAGTATGCTGAGGCAATCGCGATGCTCGAAAGTTCAAACGCACGCAAAACCGACAAACTTGCCTACGAGGTGGAAGCCCTGCTGGGACTTGGCCAACTCGACCAGGCCGCACACAAGTATTCTGACCTGTCACGCATGGACAGTGCAGGTGCTGAAAGGCTGTTACAGACACTCAACCGGTTTGCATCGAGCAACTGGTTTCCCGAATCACCCAGAATCTCCACATGGCTGGAAATCCGCAGAGATTCTGCCTCAGGTTCGTCCAGATAAAGCGCCCACCGGTCGCCATAATTTGATATTGTCGGATGGCGCGGTAATATCAAACTTATTTGCTCGCGAACCAGAGTGGTTTTAGTGGTTCGTGCAAGGATCGCAGGAAGCGACAATCGGAAGATAAATGGACCAGCAACTGAGACCGGACGACAGCACCATCCTGCTGGAGCAAAGGAGTAACCGTCAGGATAAGTGGAACGCGGAGAGAACTGTCGTTCTGCGGGTCTACAACTATTTCCGGATCGTACTATCCTTCCTCCTGCTGATTCTTTTCTATGAGGTGCCTCACCAGAAATTTGTCGGCACGATCGAGCCAGGCCTGTTTCAGACTGTGATGCTCGCGTACCTGATGTTCAATGTCGCCAGTGGCTTCCTCGTGCTCGTCAGCAGGAATGAACGCATTACCGGTCCTACCGCAGTCACTTCGCTTGTCATTCTGGATATCTTCTTCCTGACGATTCTGTTGTTTACCAGCGGCGGTGTCGAGAGCGGCCTGGGCTACCTGTTGGTATTTTCAGTGTCGTTCGGCAGTGTACTGCTGGCGGGTCAGACTTCCCTGCTGTTCCCCGCGTTTGCTTCTGTTAACACTATTTCCAGCGAGTTGTACCTGCAAAATGTGGGTGTGAGTGAGGGCAGCCAGCCTTTTTTCCAGGTAGCTTTACTGGGTACTTCGTTTTTTATCGTAAACTTCTTTTTTCAATACATATCCAGAAAAGTGACTGAGCGCGAAATGGAGGTAGTCAGCCTTGAAGCGCTCGATCAATTACATCGCATCGCCGAACAATCCCGACAGGAGCTCGAGGTATCTAACGCCCGGTTCACCGTTTTGTTGTCTTCTACCGGTGAGGGAGTGCTGGGCCTTGATCTCGATGGCATCGTCACTTTTGCCAATCCACGCGCCTGCCTGTTACTGGACATCGACTATGAGGATCTGATCGATAGCAATATCCAGCGTTTTATGATTGCAAAAAATCAGGATCTTGACGGCGACAAAGTTGTCAGCATTCGCCCGCAGAAGGTTCTCACTCTGCTCGACATTGAACCGCAATTCAGCTACGACCCCGGTAACTGGCAAACCGCCAAAAAGAAATCTTTTATCATCGACTATTCGTGCGAAGCAACTGTCAGTAAGAGTGGGGAAAACACCGGTGCGGTCCTGTTGTTCCAGAACGTTACGCAGCAAAGGGAAAATGAGGAACGTGTCCAGTATCTGGCGAACTACGATGACCTAACGGGACTGTCGAATCGCACTAATTTTCAGGAAGTCCTGAAAAACGCGATCTCTCGCACGAAACGCAGCAATCGTTCCATTGCCATTCTGGTGGTGGATACTGATCACTTTACGGTGATCAACGAACAGCAGGGTCATGCAGCGGGCGACGAAATGTTGAAGGTCATCGCGCGAAGACTGCAGGAGGCTGTCAGGGAGGGCGATGTCGTCGCCCGGCTTCACGGAGATCAGTTTGCCATCATGTTGACGGACCTGGATCATGCGGAAAATGCAACGGTGGCCGCGGACAACCTTATCAACGTGGCGTCGTTACCCATGACGATTGATGGTCAGGAGCTGTCTACCAGCGTGAGCATTGGCATCGCCGTGCTTAGTGACCTGCAGCAGCACGCGGATGAATTGATTAGTGCGGCGGTTTCGGCACTCGAAACCGCGAAGAACGAGGGCCGCAACACTTTCCGCTTTTATCAGCCGGAGTTGCAACAGCGTGCCGAGGAGAAAAAACGCGTACAGATTCTGCTGCGCACGGCCGAGGAGAAAAACGAATTCAAGCTGATGTACCAACCAATCATTTCAGTTAAAGAGGAGAAAATCTACTCATCGGAAGCGCTGATACGCTGGTCTCCGACCGATTCTGAGCCGATCACACCGGACATATTTATTCCGATTGCCGAGGATTCAGGCCAAATTACGCAAATTGGTTCGTGGGTGTTGACGACCGTCTCTGAACAGGTGAATCAGTGGAAAGAACTGCTGGGGATTTATCCCAGTGTCGCCATCAACATCTCCTCAAAACAGTTGAAAGACAGTGTCTTTCGAGAACAGTTCCAGGAAATGCTCACCACCTTCAAGATACCGGTCGAGGTGGTTGAACTGGAACTGACCGAAACCGGCGTCATGGAAGACCCTGAACGTTGTCTGGAGGAACTGTTAAAGCTTCACGATACCGGCGTAAAGATTTCGATCGACGATTTTGGTACCGGCTACTCTTCCCTGGACTACCTGCGTCGTCTGCCACTCGACATCCTGAAGATTGATCAGAGTTTTACGTTCGGTATTGGGGTGTCAGAAAATGATGAGGAGATCGTTCGAGTGATGATCCGGATGGCCCATGCCATGGGGCTCAAAGTGATCTGCGAAGGCGTCGAGACTCGTGAGCAGTTTGAGTTCCTTCGCCGACACGATTGTGACCTTGTGCAGGGATACTATTTCAGTCGGCCGCGGTCTGTCGAGGACATCACCAGTCTGTTCGTGAGCGAACAGAACGGTTCAATCCGGATTATGGAAGGTGAGGCCGGTTAGCCCACGCCATCTAGAGCCGGGTCGGATCAGGCGCATCATCTGTCGAGGACGTATAAGCGGTTGTCAGCCGGAACAGGAATTCAAGGCCGTCGAAGAAGGATCGTTTTAATATCCGCTCGTCTCGTCCATGGGCCCGGTTTTCCCCAACAGCGTAAAAAATTCCGGACACACCGTACACCGGGGTACCAGCGTTGCGGAAAAACAGTCCATCGGTTGCGCCCGTGCTCATTGAAGGCACTACCGCGGCACCCGGCCACATATCCTCGGTGATCTGTCGAATCGGTTCCATCACATGCTCCACCAGGGGAGAAGGTTCACTTGGCGTCGCCGGTTGAACCGGTGTAATTGAAACCTGCTGGTCAGCGACAACCCGGGAAAGGGTTTTCTGAACGTCATCCGGTGCGGTACCAGGCAGAATGCGACAATTAACCGTCGCCTGGGCGCGTTGCGGCAACGCATTCTCGGCATGGCCAGCCTGCAACTGGGTTGCGACGCAGGTCGTGCGAAACAACGCCCCATAACTTTCCTGTTCCAGATAGGCGATGGCATCCTCATCCGGCGGCGATTTAAGCAGCCCTGGAATCTGTTTCGCCAGTTCTGATGGCAAGGTTGCCGCGGAGGCCGCAAACATGGCACGGGTCGTTTCGTTCAATGCAAACGGAAACCGGTGACCGCCAATTCGTGTTAACGCTGCCGCGAGTTGGTAGATTGCATTGTCTTCCCGGGGTCTCGAACTATGTCCACCTGGATTAGTGACCTCCAGGGTAAACGACTGGTAAACCTTTTCTGCTGTCTGGACATTGTTGGTGACGTATTTGCCATTCACGATTGCCCCGCCACCGCCCTCGTTGATGACAAAGGCAGCGTCGACAAGTTCCGGATACTCGGCCAACAGGAACTGAACGCCATTCTCAGGTCCACCTTCTTCATCGGCGGTCAGCGCTACAATAATATCGCGATTCGGCGCGTACTTATGCCGCTTCATCCAGATCAGATTCGCGATATGGATGGCTGCTTCATCCTTGTCGTCAAGGGTACCGCGGCCATAAAAGTGTTCGGCCTGCTCGCGAAATATGAACGGATCAAAGCTCCAGTCAGCCGGGTCAGCCTCAACAACATCAATATGGGCCAGAAACAGCACCGGTTTAAGGACGGGATCGGGACTCCGGAAACGGGCGATAAGATTACCCTTGCCGGGTGCATTGACAAGCACCCGCACGTCCTGCTCGGGAAAGCCTTCCGCTACCAGTCGGTCGGCCATTTTTTGCGCGGCAATTCCGGTGTCACCGGTTGAATGGGTGGTATCTGTTTCCACCAGCTGCCTGAATATCTCGAGCGCCAGTTGCTGGTGCTCTGTCAGTGTTTCCGCAAGCGCTTTGGTTTCTGCGGTCATCACGGCTATCGATAGCCACGCTGTCAGTAATCCCTTTGTTAGGAGTGCTGGGACTTTTCTTGTGGGTTTCATTGGGTGTCCTTTGTTGTGTGTCCGCAATTGGGGGTGTCCTTTGTTGTGTGTCCGCAATTGGGTGAATAATGTCGTCCTTTGTTGGGTGTCCGCAATTGGTCGCAATTGGTGTCCTTTGTTGGGTGTCTGCAATTGGGGTCCTTTGTTACGTGTCCGCAATTGGGTGAATATTGTTGGGTGTCCTCAATTGTCTATCTGGAGTCCTTTGCTGGGTGTCCTCAATTAAGTGCTCCAGGCGTGCTGATGCCCAGACTCAAAATGTTCAGGTAACTTATTTCTGGTAGCGGGTTTTCCAATCGCTATAGGGCATGCGGTAGATTATTTCCCTTGCCTCTTCATAATCAATCTCGATTCCTTTATCCTCAGCCGCCGCTTTGTACCACTTGCTAAGGCAGTTTCTGCAAAATCCAGCGAGATTCATCAGATCGATATTCTGGACCTGTTTATTCTCGTCCAGATGCTGGATCAGGTGCCTGAATGCCGCGGCCTCAAGCTCTATTCTGGTTTGTGCGTCCAGTGGGGTCTCTGTCATAGTTAGTTCAGCCTGAATGTAAAAAGCCAACCATACTCAATTACCGGAAACTTTCCACCTTCATGAATAGCAAACATGGTCACGAGCGCGTTTAAAGCAGGACAAAAGTGGATCAGCAATGCCGAACCCGAACTGGGTATGGGCAGGATCCTGCGCCTGGAACATCGGCAGGTGGCAGTTTTTTTTGATCTGGTCGCAGAACAGCGAATCTATTCACGGGATCAGGCACCACTAACACGGGTCAGGTTCAACCCCGGTGATAAAGTTGCAACTCAGGACGGTGTTGTCCTGACCATTGTGTCCATCAGCGAACGTGATGGCATTTTTATCTATCACGGTGACTACCACGGCACGAACACCGCTGTTGTGGAAACCGAGCTGGATCCCAATGTTCGATTCAGTAAGCCGGAAGAGCGTTTGTTCACCCATCAACTGGATGACAATCCATGGTTCAACCTGCGCTACCAGACGCTCACGCAAATCGCGCGATTGGCCACCGCACAGTCGCGCGGCGCCTACGGCCCACGGGTTTCGCTTATTCCGCACCAGTTATATATCGCCAACGAGGTAGCCAGCAGATTTGCGCCTCGGGTTTTACTGGCCGATGAGGTCGGCCTCGGAAAAACCATCGAAGCGGGGATGATCATCCATCAACAGTTACAGACGGGCCGGGCCAGACGCGTGCTGATCGTGGTGCCACCCGCATTGACCTTTCAGTGGTTCGTGGAAATGATTCGACGTTTCAATCTCCAATTCACCGTGCTGGACGAAGACCGCTGCCAACAGATCGTCGCCGACAACCTGCCGGAATTCGAGGAAGACGATCACGAACTCAGCAATCCGTTTGAAGCACAGCAACTGGTGCTGTGCTCGCTGGATCTGTTTATCAACCACTCCGACCGGCTCCACGAAGCCGCAGACAGCGGCTGGGACCTGGTCGTAGTTGACGAAGCACATCACCTTAAGTGGACACCCAACAATGTCAGCCAGGAATATCTGGCCGTAGAACACCTTTCCCAGGCATCGACTGGACTACTGCTACTCACGGCTACACCTGAACAGCTAGGTCGCAGCGGACACTTCGCACGACTGCGCCTGCTTGACCCGCATCGCTACCACAATTTCGAGCGCTTCATCGCCGAAGAATCCAAATTCGAGACACTCGCTTCCCAGGTCAAAGACCTCCTCGAGGGAGACGAAACCGCCTGTGCCAGCGCGCGCAAGTCGATCAATCAGATTCTGGACACCCAGGCAGGTTCTGGACACCCAGGAAATACCGGAAACCAGTTTCCGGACTCAATTCCGGACAGCCAGGAAGTACCGGGAGCAAACCATTCTGATTCGGACAGTTTTGGAAGGGATAGTTTTGGACACCCAGGAAATGCTGTTAGTGATTCCGGGAGCGACTCTGGAAGCCCGGAAATTAGGCGTGATGAGGACGCCGAACTTATCGAGGCACTGCTTGACCGCCACGGCACCGGAAGGGTCTTATTTCGAAATGTCCGCAATTCGGTCGAAGGATTTCCAATCCGCCTCGTGAACCCGATTCCTTTGCCTAGACCCGCGGCCTTTGAGGGACTTTCTGGATATTACCCGGAAGCGGAAATGGCCAACTGGACCAGCTTCGATAGCCGCGTAAGCTGGCTCACTGATACGCTGACGACTAGCGAGCAGAAATACCTCGTGATCTGCGCCTTGCAATCGACTGCCGTCACACTCGAACAACACTTGCGGACGCAGACCATCATCCGGTCCACCGTTTTCCACGAGGGAATGGATCTGATTGCTCGGGACCGCTCTGCGAATTACTTCGCCGAGACTTATAAAGGTGCGCAAGTGATGGTGTGTTCCGAAATTGGTAGTGAAGGTCGTAATTTTCAATTTGCGAGTCACCTGGTGCTGTTCGACCTCCCACTCGGTCCGGACCTGCTGGAACAACGAATTGGACGACTTGACCGTATCGGGCAGACGCACGACGTTACAATTCATATACCTTTCCACAGCGGTTCAAGTACCGAAAGTCTCTATCGTTGGTATCACCAGGGGCTTTCCCTGTTTACGGAACCGAATCCGGTCGCCCAGGGTATTTTTGATGAGCTCTTCGATGAGTTTTCCAATACAAATGACATCGATGAATTTATTTCCAAGTCGGCATCAATTAATCAGAAGCGGCGAGCAATCCTCAATCGCGGCCGGGACAGATTGTTGGAGATCAATTCACATAAATCAGCACTGTCCGCCAAAATTGTGTCCGATGTCGAAGCCCACCAGGGTGGCGGCAGTCTGGAGGCATACATGGAGCAATCATTTCTACTTTTCGGGCTAGAATCAGAGTCGCTCGGCAACGGCGTACATAGCGTCAAACCGACAGAGACGATGATTCGTAATACTTCCGTCAGCCTTGAGACCCTGGATCACTTCCATTACCCAGAGTTGCCTGAGGATGGTATATCAATCACTTATGACCGTGATACTGCCCTTTCCCGTGAGGACGTCGGCTTCTTCACGTGGGAAAATCCGATCGTTCAACAGGCACTCGATCTGGTCGCCACAGATGTGACAGGGAACAGCGTCATGGTGGCTGTCAAACATCCTGCGCTGAAAAGTGGCACCTTATTGCTGGAAGTTTTGCATGTCGTCAGCTGCCTCGCGCCAGCGGAGATCATGGTGGATCGATATCTGCCGCCTTGGGTAGTTCGCACCGTGATCTCACCCGAGTTCATCGATCTTTCAGATAGTTTTCCGTACGAGCCATTCGAAGATCCGCTTGAAGTGCCGTCCGCTACACTACAGCAGATCCTGGTGTCCCAGGAAAAAGGGCTTCGTGGAATGCTTGCTCGAGCAACGGAGTACGCCATCGCAAAACTGCCAGAAATCAAAAACAATGCGATGCAAAAAATGAATCTGCGACTGAATGCCGAGATTGTTCGCCTGAAGGAGCTAAGGAAGGTGAATTTGAACGTCCGCACCGAAGAACTCGAGTTTATGATTCTCCGCAAACAGTTGCTGGCTGAAGCAGTTGAGCAAGCTGAAATGCGCCTGGATGCCGTGCGCGTGATCGTGGCCGCCTAAATGGAATGCCTTGGGCCGTGGATTAGAGCGGATTTGAGGACAGCCAGGAAAATACTCCGCAAACCCGGGCCGCTGGTATTCGAGATGTTTTCGTGAATTCAGCGTGAATTCAGGACACGCAACAAAACGACAAACGACATGGAGCCAGCCGGAACCTGGCTATCCTAACAATTCTATTAAGGCTTAGTTCGAGTTTGCTAAGAAACAATTCTTGAAATGGCTCGGCTAACGTCACCAGGACAGCGGGTAAAGAATTTTATGTGGCGGAATACGTCCTGATCCAGCATTGACCGATTTTCCGGGCGTAGTCCTTGATTGCGTCAACCGAACCGAGTGCCCGTTGCCAGCGACCCGGCTTTGGCATGAACTGACCCAGCCACAGATCCGGTGGCGGAACTCCCTTGAACCGCGTTGGTCTCGTGGATTGCTGGGCGACCAGCGTCCAGTTGACCAATTCGACGTACCGTCTAAGAGAGATTGTGAATGGTAATTCACCCATGGATTGGTTGATCGGTTTCAGGACAGCGTC
>JAJFKA010000076.1 GCA_021773555.1 Gammaproteobacteria bacterium | reverse complement strand
GCCAGAGTTAGTGCCGATCTCTTTTTTAAGGGTCGCAGCACGTAATCGCGAGATGACCCGCTCGACTCGGCACATCAGGGATGAAAACGGGGGTTCTACAGAATTTGCTAAAGCACTTAACTGTTGGTGCCACCCTGAAGGTGGTGGTTTTCATCCTGTTGCTGATGTCCTTACTGGGTGGAACCTTGCTGGAGCGAATGAATCAGCAAGGCCTGGAAGAAAAATTGGAACTGCTACTCTCCAGCTCGGTTGGTGCATTCCGTGCCTGGCTCAAGGCAGAGCAAGTCAACATGGAAATGGTTGCGACAGATCCCTTTTTAGTAACCTCAATAAATGCGTTGTCGGGCACGGAATGTGAACAATCGTGTCGAACTGGTGCATTGTCATCATTACAAAGCTGGTTGGCTGAACAAATAAGCCTGGCGCACGGAAATCATGCAACCTACCTGATTGTATCCCGGGATGCGGGATTACTGACCAGCGCCGGACATGCAATTGACGCTGGCAACGACGCTATTCTACCGCTGGTTGATGTCGACGAGATACTGGATACCGAAGGCGTGTCTGTCCAACTTCCGCGCTCGTTACCAGCTGTACCTTCGAGCAGCGGCAGAAAGCTGGTGCCACCGCTGCTGTTGTTCGCGAAGCGAATTCCATTGGAAGAGGCTGGCGCACCAGCAGTGCTGGTGCTCGCCCTTGCCCCGGAACGGGATTTTTCGCACGTTGTCTCGCTGAAAACTGCCTATCCAGTAACAATCGATGACGAGACAGACATCTATGCATTCAATCGTGATGGCATCATCATCTCTGATGCAACGGGAATTGACCGGGCACCGCATAAGACCCGGATACTCAACATGAGCTTACGTGATCCTGGCGGGGACTTGACCGCTGGTCATGTGTCCGATCTTCCTCGCGACGAACAACCGCTGACGAGAATGGCTGCCTCGGCAACACTCGGCCAATCAGCCTATGAGACCGGCGGATACCGAAATTACCTGGGCCAGGATGTCGTTGGTGCCTGGTACTGGGATGGAACTATGAATATGGGGATCGCAGTGGAACTGCCCCGGTTCGATGCGATGCTAACGACGAGACTCCTTCAATTCGCCTGGCTGATATTGACACTGCTCGTCGTTGTCTACCTTTATTACCTGAATAATCACTGGAAGGTGCGTGCTCTCTTAAAAGACGAGCAGGTCGACTCTCTTGGGCGAAAAGTTACGCAACGACGATCTGAAGATATCCAGAAACTCAATCTTGAACTCGAGTTAAGTGCCCAGCAGGTCGTACAGAGTCGCCGGGAACTTGAACGCGAGGTCGCAGAGAAAAAAGCACTTCATGATGCTATGCACGGTGTAGTGGATCTCTATCGCAGGCTTATGGATGTCTCATCGGACGGTATTTTGATTGTCCGGGGCGATGGTCGAATTCTGGACTTCAACCGCCGTTTCGCTGCGCTATGGAACCTTGAGGCAGAACTTTCAGGCGAACAGGCTGGCCGTGATGATATACAGCAGAAGATCTTTGCGGGCATCGCGAGATTGCTTGGCCAGGAAATCGATGATGTAGAGCTGATCAGGGGCTGGGCACAAACTGCCGAACATCTGGGCGTGCCACCTTACCTGAGCTTGCGGAACGGCTTGAATCTCAAGGTTTTCTCGGTTCCTCTTGACGGCGGCGACGTCGATACTGAGGCGAGCCACCTGATTCTATTCAAACCGACCGGTCAGGCAAAAGAACAACCGGAAGCGCTGGTAGCGATGATCGAGATATACAAACTCATGTGTGTTCAGATACTTGCTCGAAGTGTCTCGCACGAGTTCAACAACATACTCGCGGCCGTGTTTGGCTATGGGGAACTCACTCAGCGGCTTATCGATTCGGACCACGAAGCCAGTCTTTATGTGCAAGAGCTCCTGGATGCAACGGCGCGAATGCAAAAGCTGGTGCAAGGCTTTCTCGCTTTTACACGCGAATCTCCTCCGGAGCCTGCGATCATTACTATTGCGGAATTGCTCGATGGCGCTCTGGACCTGTCTGAGGAAGTCCTTCCTACGGATGTCCAGCTGATAAAATCGATACCCTTTCCCGACGACCAGGTGCTTGTAGGTATAGAAGGCGTGACGCTGGGATTGATTCTGCTTTTATTCGATGCCATCCGTGACCTCAGCAATCACGGAGGCGTGATCGCAGTTTCTGTTGATCGTGTGGAATCGGACAAATTGGAAATTGTTTTTCGTGATGAAACCCCGGAAGAACCAGACAATCACCAGATCCGAAAACAGCAAATGTTAGCAAACCTGCCGGTTTTAGACGAAATGACAGAGGTGCTCCAGAGCCTGCTGGCGCGGGATCAGGGGATACTGACGGTGAGCAGGGATGCTGGGACCTCCAGCACGCGGAAATTGATATTGCCGCGAACCGAACTTAACGACCTGGACGCGTTCCCCCGGATCTCTGAAGGATTTGAAAAGGCGGTTTCAGGCGGTCTTGTAATGATCATAAACGATCCAGTCAGTGATGTTGCCGGTATCCATACCAGGCTGCATAAGCGTGGCTACAGAGTCCTTGCGACTGGAGATGGTATCGGTGCACTTGGGTTGTTTCGCCAACGTCCTGAGGCGTTCAGCCTCGTTATCGCCAACATTAACCTGAAGGGTATGGGCGGGGAGGTTCTCGCCCATCAAATGCTGGATATCAAACCCGGATTAATTGTCGTTCTTTGTGACAAAACCGGCGGCGCAATCAGGTCGAATATGGATCTGCAGGGCGTCTACCGGGTCTTGCCGGATATACCTGACGTGGATGCGTTGAACGATCTGCTCCAGTCCCTGTCGCTCCCTCCATTGAGCTAGAGAAGGCTGTCGAGAGAACATCGGGTAATTCCGGTCTGTGCGGATTTATCTCGGCCAATCACTAAAGTATTTCCCTCTCTGAGCCGATAAAAACGTTAGTCCATCTGTGCATCCCGTAGCTTTCGTCCTTCGGGGCGTACCTGTTTTGGACCCTCAAGTGGCGCCGGAGTGGCATTGGTTAACCAGGTCAGGAGTATCGATTTTAATGTTTAGAGCGCTGACAAAAACAGAAGCTGAGTCGATACCGACAGCGATCATGGTCCGCCAACCCATCTATGATGCCGAGTTGAAGGTTGTTTCCTACAAGATTCTTTACAAAGACGTGGAGGTAGCCGCCAGTACCTTGCTGGGTGACAGCGAGTTTGCTGTACAGGTTATGCTTGAGGAGTACACCAGCGTCTTTGAAGCCGGAGAAATCAAACGTCTACCGGCCTTTATTGCGCTTCCCCTTGGCACGGCGACTGAACTTCGCGGTAGTGTCAACGAGGGAGAAATCTACGTTGAACTGGATGCGGGTAGTGCGTCCGAATCGGCATTCCTTCCCTGCCTTAAACATCTGACAGAACAGGGCTTTAAAGTCGTACTTGGTAATTATGGTTTTAGCGAATTGTCGGACGAAATCATAAATTTGGTTTCTGTTGTCCGACTCGATGTGCACGGGATGAGTCGGGAGCAGGTTGAAGAACAGATGATGCAGTTGCGCTGCTACGAGGAACTGTTGCTGCTGGGTGAGCGTATCGACAGCGTCGAGGTCCTTGAACAGTGCGTTGAGTTGGGATTTGATCTGTTTCAGGGACAGTTTCTCAGTAAGCCGAGGGCGATGAGCGACGGCAAAATCAGCGCTAATCAGACGGCGGTCCTGCAATTGATCGCTGAGCTTCAGGACCCGAATACCACACCTGAAGCCCTGGAAAAAATTGTCGAGATGGATCCGGTGCTTACCTACAAATTACTCCGCATCGTGAATTCGGCGGCTTACTCCCTGGTACGGGAAGTTACTTCAATCGCCGACACTATCGTTATGTTGGGTTTTGAGCAGGTGAAACAACTGGCGATTGTCATCTCAACGAGTGTTGAGTCAGGCAAACCGATGGAGATGTCACGTTCCATGTTGATTCGTGGCCGCATGTGCGAAGCCGTCGCCAGACAGCAGGATCCCGGGAATAAAAGTGCTTACTTCCTGGCAGGCACGATGTCCGGACTGCATTTGCTGCTGGACACCACTCAGGAAAATCTAATGAAGCAGCTTCCCGTTAGTGATGATATCCGTGCGGCAATTCTGGAAGGTGAGGGTGTTATCGGCAAGGTGTTGAAAAACGCGAGCCACTACGAAGCTGGAAGCTGGGATGACCTTTCAGAGGAAATTGATTTTGACCTTTATGAGTCTGCCTATATGGATGGAATCAGGTGGGTAAACGAAATTATGGGCTCTGCAATCTAAATTGGCGGCAATCCATTCGATAAGTGTAATGAGGTTTCATAACTAAATGGTGGTGATAAAACGAGGCAGCTACTCTTCAGTGAACCTGAAGTCGATGGATTCGTCTGGTGCTTTCACTCAGATGGACGAAGTCGCTTCAGTTCAAATTGAGGCCGCGGTCGAGGAACGGGTCGCGAAACAGGTGGAAGAACACCTGGAAGCGCGCCGGCTTGCCGAATCAAAAAGCAACAGCAAAGGTGAGTTTCTTGCCAATCTGTCGCATGAGATTCGAACGCCGATGAATTCTATTCTTGGCTATTCGCAGATGTTGTTGCGTGAAGCCGATCTGGAAACACACCAGAAGGAGCATCTTGAAAAAATCGTACTGAGCTCCCGACATCTGCTCTCCATTGTTAATGATGTGCTGGACCTCTCGAAGATTGAGGTTGGCAGAATGGTGGTGGTGGAATCTGTTTTTGACCTGAGTGGGTTACTCAATGCGGTCGAGGTTATGTTGCTACCAAAAGCGCTGGATAAGGGTTTGCGCTTTCGTATCAATGAAGGACCAGGATTACCCAGGTTTATAGATGCTGACGAGGTCAAGATTCGGCAGATTGTTGTAAATCTTGTTGCCAACGCCATCAAATTCACTGCTCACGGTCAGGTCGACGTGGATGTGAACCTCATAACCTCAGGGCCGGAAGACCAGGAACAGCAGATCATAGAGATTAGCGTCGACGATACCGGCTCCGGTATCGGGGAGGAGGGTGTTACCCGGTTGTTCAAACCGTTTGAACAGATCAATGATGAACATAGTTACGGTGCAAAGGAAGGAACAGGGCTTGGCCTTGCTATCAGCCGGGAGTATGCCCGTCTGCTGGGCGGGGACATATCGGTTGAGAGCCAGCCAGGTGTCGGCAGTAGATTTACTCTCCGAGTGCCGGTGAAAGTTGATGAGGATGAAGGTGCCTGGCTGGCAGATGTCGAACAGAATCGACGGGTCACAGGGCTTAAAGGCGTAAGCACTCCGGTTCGCATTTTAACTGTCGACGACAATGCGGATGCCAATCTACTGACTGCACGATTTTTGTCGTCGATTGGGTTTGAGATTCGAGCCGCGATGGACGGTGTTGAAGCGATCCAGGTCTTCGAAGAGTTCCACCCGCACCTTGTGTTGATGGATCGCCGAATGCCGAAAATGGATGGGCTTGAGGCCATGCGACATATCAAAAGCAGTGAACAGGGCCGTTATGTGCCCGTCGTAATGATCACAGCAAGTGTTTTTGATGAGGACTATCGGGAGTGTATGGCGACGGGTGCCGATGCGTTTATACGCAAACCGTATCTTGAAGAAGAACTATTGGCGGAGATCAGTCGTTTGGCGAATGTGCGCTATGAGTATGAAGGCGCCCGTCCCAAACGTGCCGCCGGAATTTCCGCAGATCAACTAACGGGTATCAGCAGGCCGCACGTTAAGAAGATTATCGATTCGATTCTAAAGGGTGATATCGATGAATTGCTTAGTGTGCTGGCTGACTTGAGTGGTGTCGATCAGCCCCTGATCGAAGGATTGACACGCATGGCGAAGGCGTACAAATACGATGAGTTACTGGCACTGTTGGGCGGAATTCCTGAAGCGGATTCGGTGAGAACAGCAGGAATGTAGTTGGGACAGATTTAATTAAAGGTAAACACGATGGAAAATGGAAGCAACCCTTCTTCTATATTGGTGGTGGATGATACACCTGCCAATCTCGAAATATTGACTCAGATGCTCAAGGAACAAGGGCACCGACCACGCCCTGTTCCAAGTGGTGCGCTCGCTATCCGCGCGGCGGAATATGAGATTCCTGACCTGATTCTGCTCGATATCAACATGCCTGAGATGGATGGGTTTGAAACTTGTCGTCGGTTTAAATCAAGCGCGGTGCTTCGTGAAGTACCTGTCATGTTTATTAGTGCCCGCTCGGAGTCGTTTGACAAGGTCCAGGCATTCAGGGCGGGTGGTGTGGACTACATCACCAAACCATTCGATATTGATGAGGTCTCTGCGCGAATTGAGACGCATTTGAAAATTCATCAGCTGCAGACGGCTCTGGAGCACCAGTACAATGATCTGAAAAAACTTGAGGAGATGCGTGATTCGCTGGTTCATATGGTTGTGCATGACATGCGCTCACCGCTCTCGGTAATTAAGATGGCGATCCATGTGATCCGGTCTCGCGCAGAAAAAGATCTGGATGAAGAAAGTATTCAGGACCTGGCCGCGGCTGCGGAATGTAGTGACACCTTAATGCTCATGGTAAACAATCTTCTTGATGTAAGTCGATTGGAATCAGGATCCCTGAGTGTGGACGAGGGCACCTTCTCAGTGGGCGACGTCGTTGGCCGAGTGGCCGACCAGTTTCGACCACTGACCCAGGAGAGAACTTTTGAAGTTGCTATCAGCGATACGCTGCCAATGTGTACGGGCGATGCACAAATGATTGAAAGAGTCGTCGCTAATCTGGTCGGCAATGCCCTGAAATTTACCCAGGTGGATGAGAAAATTCGCATCGAGGCATCCGAGGCGGATGGAAGCATCTGCGTGGTTGTATCCGATGAAGGCACGGGTATCGCTGAGGAATATCACGAAATGATTTTCGAGAAATTTGGGCAGGTTTCGGAAAGCAAAGTCCGCCAACCCTCAACCGGACTGGGTCTGTCATTCTGTAAACTCGCTGTGGAGGCACATGGTGGCAAGATCGAGGTTCAGAGCCGACCGGGTGGCGGGAGTCGCTTCAGTTTCAGTCTGCCGGTCGGCAGCTCACGAATCCATTAGTCGAGGGTAATCCATGCCAGACTTAGCGATACAGATCAGCGAGGAACAAGCGTTAGGCCATATTCCGTCAGGTGTTAAACGCATCCTTATTATCGATGATGACAAGAACCTCGCAAGGCTGATTGCCCGAATCCTTAGTCTTGATGGCGAGTACGAATCGGTGGTGGTTAGCGAACCCGGTGTGGGGTTGGTAAAAGCCAGACAACAACGATTTGACGCAATCATCAGCGATATCATCATGCCCGCAATGGACGGCGTGGAACTTATCCGTGCAATCCGGGCGTTTGATCTTGATTTGCCTATTATTTTGATGACCGGGACCCCATCAATCGAAACTGCACAGAAAGCAGTCGAATTCGGTGCGTTTCGTTATCTTTCCAAACCGGTGGATCCGGAGGAACTGCGCAACGTGGTAAAGCAGGCCGTATTCACCAGTCGAATCGCACAATTGAAACGTCAGGCATTCCAGTTATCAGGTGTTGAAGATCTGCGACCCGGAGATCTTGCCGGTATGACCGATGCCTTCGCCTGTGCTCTTGAGACGTTGACGATGGTGTATCAGCCAATAGTGGTTGCGCAATCAGGTGAACTCTATGGATATGAAGCGTTGATGAGAAGTGGCGACGCAAGACTGCCGTTCCCCAAATCAATTCTGAAGGTTGCGGAACACCTGAATCGTCTTTTCGATGTGGGTCGCAAGGTCAGGGACATTTCGATTTCTCCGATGAAAGATGTGCCGTCAGACGTAAAGTTGTTTCTCAATCTCCACCCAAGAGACCTGTTAGATCCTGAACTGGGCTCAGTCGAAAGTGAGATGAGTGAAAATGCGGGTCGTATCGTGCTTGAAATCACCGAGCGGGAATCGCTGGACCGAGTCCCTCAGATTGATGAGAAGCTTGATCGATTGAGAAACATGGGTTTTAGTATTGCCGTTGACGACATGGGGGCCGGGTATGCAGGATTAACATGCTTCGCTGCGCTGCAACCCAGCATTATCAAGCTCGATGTGAGTCTGATAGTTGACATCCATGCCTCTGTTGTAAAACGTCGAGTTGTCGAGTCCATGGTCGAAGCCTGTCATGACCTTAGTATCCTGGTGGTCGCTGAGGGTGTGGAGACCATTGATGATCTCAATGTCTGCCGCGATATTGGCTGCGACTTGCTCCAGGGCTACTTTATCGGTAAGCCGGCAGCACCCTTCCCGGCGATTAACTGGATCTAAAAAAGCCTCCCGACCGCAGGTATCGTTGAAGCTGGTGCTTTATCAGCCTAGATGATGCTGCTAACATATTCCGTTACCGGCTTACGGAAGAGCATTTTGGTACATAACGAAACCGAAAACATAAAAATCTTAGTCGTCGACGATGATCGACATATTCGGACGATACTTGACCGATACCTTCAACTTGAAGGCTACGAGGTAATCGTGGCTGAGAGTGGCAAGGCCATGCGCGCGATTCTTAACCATCAAAAACCGGATCTTGCAATCCTGGACCTTGGATTGCCGGACACTACAGGGTTCGAACTCGCCGAGGAACTCAGGAATAACGATGCGAACATCGGGATAATTATGTTGACTGGCAGTGGTGAAAAACTGGACAAGATTGTCAGCCTCGAAACCGGCGCTGACGATTACGTGGAAAAACCCTTCGATGAAAGGGAGCTGTTAGCACGGATTCGGAGTGTGCTGAGGCGCAGGAGATCAGGCGAAACTCAGAACGCAACCCCCACGTTGCTTGGTATCGAGAATTTACGGCTTAACCTCAGGACCAGGAGTCTGCACGACGAGGAAGGTCTTGTGATGCCGTTGACCCATCGCGAGTTTCAGCTGCTCTCACTACTAGCTGCGAACGCGAACAGTGTACTCACGCGCGATCAGATTTCAGAGAGCATAGCATCGAGGGATTGGTTGCCGACTGATAGAAGTATTGATGTGTTGGTGAGTAAGTTGCGTAAAAAGGTTGAGACTGACCCAGCCTTCCCTTCGTTGATCAAGACGATTCGGGGGTCCGGTTACATCCTGACTGGAAGAGTTCAGGAACTTAGCGAATAAAACTAGTGTCGCAGCTGCTTACGTTCTGAGTGAAAGATCCATTGCTGCAGTTGTTTTCGATTTATCTCGTTTAACGATAAGAACTCGAGTCCTACATGATGCGCCGCCTTTCCCTTCGGACCTCTTACCTGTGATCTGACATGGCAGATCCGGGCATGTGAGTGCAACCTTGGCCCTTCGTTCAGTTCGATGGTGCACGTCACACTGGCATCCTGCAGCGCCCATTCCGGTAGCTCCTGCATCTCCACGTTGACACCGCCCATTGAGATATCGGTGATCTTTCCGGACAGCTCTCCATCATCAGAATCCTCCTCCTTGCCTCCAGTCAGTTGTCCTTTAGCGGGATCGGTTTGCGCTTCGTGAGCAGAGCTTATGATGATGGATGGCCTTGTTCCTCCATAGCTCGTCAGGCGATAGTTTTTGCGCTTCTGGTGATAGCTGAGGGTTTCTGGTAACCGGCAGGTGTAAAAGGTGATACCGTCGGTTGATTCGTCCAGGGAGTGGATCAGGGATTCGAATCTTATCGGGATGCCCTTGAGTTTGGTCATCACTGTGAAGGGATCCCCTGGCTGTATCGCGATATTGGCTGAATGGGGAATTAACTCATCCAGCATGATGTGATTTTCATCCACATCAAGAATGGCACTGGTGGCTGGCTCTTTAAAACCGGGCAGAATAATAGTCAGCAAGGGCCGGCTCTCGACCAGCGCTTTTAACAGGTGAATTTTTCTGAGCGTCTCGGTGACCAGATATTGTGACGATGAGCTCATCCATGCTCCAGGAGAGTTGTTAGATTGTCGTTATTGTCCTGTGGCCGCCTTCCTCGGACCGGGTACCTGACGCGGTGTAACCCGCGAAACCAACATCTTCGACGCCCAGAAGGACATTCAGGGATCGATTAACGAATTTCTGGTTCTTGTTGATCTGAATACCATTTTGAACGTTGAGCTCGTGACACTGTCTGGTGAGGCTCATAACGGTATCAGCGGATTCACGTAATTCAGGTTCTGCATCACACCAGATGAGCAGTTGTTCAAGGCTTTGCGCGTTAGCGTCAAAGCCAAGCAACTGTAGCGTTTGTATGCGTCGGGTACTGGTGATCTGTAGTTGTTGCAGCAGCGCCTCTTTGGCAACTGTGAGCACCAGAACCTGGCTTGCATCCCGCGCCTTCAGCGCATCAGACTCTTGTGTCATCAGTGTGCAAAGTGGTTTCAAGGCGCCAAGTTCATCTGCAAAAATGCCTGCGAGATCTCGCCTCACCTGACTCTGCAATTGTTCATGTTCGCTCATATTGGCTTACCGGGTTAATTTGGCTTCCAGTTCCAGGAGTTTGGTGGCGATTTGTTCTGAATCCACCTTGAATGTCCCGTCAGCGATCGCTGCTTTAATCTGCTCAACCTTTTGCATATCAACCCCGGACGAACCCTGAAGTGCGCTTTCGAGGTGGCGTAATTGTTCTGCACCGACGGTGAATGTTACCTTGTCGGCGCTACCCTGCTTCGTCCCACCGTCAGTGGTCACTGCGGATTTGTCATGGTTCGGCGGGGGTGTCACAACCGGGGTGTGACCGCCAATGGATTTTGTATCAATGGTCATAATGTTAGATCCTCTGCATCTGGGCTATTTATCGTCGAGCTAGCCAAATTCTTTAGCGATATCCTAACGTAAAACATGGACTGAGCCGTCCTTCTGTACCCAGCCTTCGACCTTCTGTCTGGAAGAGACATTTTGCAACGCGATCTTCTGTCCTACCACACCATCTTCCAGGGCTTTTCCGGAAGACCTGACTTCCAGGCCGCCGCTCTTGGCAATCATTGTGATACTTTCGCCTCGGAGGATCACCCGCGGTACTTTCACCATGTTATGGGTGAGTTGAGTACCTGCCGAGAGTGACCGGCTGAGTTCCTTACCTAACGCAAAATCCAGTGAATCGATATAAGGCCGTTCAAAGGGATGCATTCTGACGGCGCGCAGTGTGATGTCGGTCGCGGTTAAACGCGTACCCCGTGGCAATGAGCGCGTCAGGCTCAGCAGCGTATATTCTGCTGTCACCTCAATTGGTACGTAAAGCGTCCATGGCGCCTCATCATTACAGGAGATTCCCACGGTTACCTTAGCCCCCGGTCGGGACGAAACCGGGTGAAAGGCATCGAGTTCGCGCTGACACTGCCTTAATCGGAGTCGGGGGTCGATTTTACCTGCTACTGCTTGAGCGCTATTCAAATAGCTGACCTCGGGGCTATCCAGCACATGCTTTATGGCCGCTCCCCGGATTGTCTCATGGGACTGGAACTGGGTCGTCACTGGATTAGCGGGCTTTGCTGTTGCTGAGGATACCAGCGCGAGATGAACGAGAACCAACCAACAAATGCGGCGAAACCAGTGAAATTCGAATCTGTATCCTCTTTTATGCGGCCTGAACTGACATAAAACAGACGAGAAACTCGTTGATACTGTCAAATTCCCGCCGCGACTCGCCTGGTTTCTGCGTGTCGGTGAGTGATGGTCCTCGTCACGGAATTCATCCGTCCCCGTCAACTCTGGCTGAAACCTTCTATTGACTATATGCATGACGATCCTGTGCGACTCATCCCGACTGTTGGAATGATGTCATTTGAATGTGTGAAATAAAAAAGCAATTACTGTGCCAGCCTCAATATTAGGAGCAGGTCAGGTATAGCTGTGGCGGCTACGATGTGCGGCATTAAGAGAACAGACGAAACTGGCAGAACCTTGCCGGAGTGTCGGGCACAGGATTGCCGCTTACGGCTTCTGGCGCAGGTGTTATTGACGCTGAACCTCGGATCACAATTGCTATCTCATTGAAAACGTTCAACTAAGACCTTTTGGCACGAGGGTTGCTTGGTGTCCTTCGCCTCAATTAACTACGATTGGTAAATTGATGAACTGGTTAGACAACGCATTAAATACCCATAGCACGGCAGTCCTGCTGAGAGCCAAGCGAGCAGAAATCCTCGCTGCGAACCTGGCCAATACAGATACGCCAGGATACAAAGCCCGTGATTTGGATTTTAGCCAAGTCTTCAATCAGGCGAAGACGGGGGTGCTTGCTACACCGGCAAGCACCCACCGTCGGCACTTTACAATTTCGAACGATAGCTCACTGGCTATCACCTATCGAATTCCTTCCAAGGAAGTTACTGATGGCAATACCGTTGAAAAGGAAGTTGAGCAGTCTGCGTTTACCGAAAATTCAGTACGTTATTTGACCAGCCTGAGATTGCTGAGCGGCAATATCAAAGGAATCATGTCCGCGTTGCGGGGAGACTAGTGATGATTGATGAGGACCAGAACACGGAAATTCAAAAAAGGATTAGCTCATGAGTCTGTTTGATGTATTCAACCTTTCGGGATCTGCATTGACCGCACAAAATGCCCGACTTGGCACAATTGCCAATAACCTGGCGAATGCGGAATCAATATCGAGCACACCAGAAGGCACTTATCGTGCGCAGACACCAATTTTCCAATCAGTGTATGACGAGTTTTCTGACAGCAACAGCATCGCCGTCAAAGTGATTGGCATAGCCGAAGACTCGTCACCACCACAGCGTCGATTCGAACCACAAAATCCGCTGGCGGATGATGAAGGCTTTATTTACGTATCCAATGTGAATGCGGTTGAACAAATGTCGGCCATGATGGCGGCATCCCGATCTTTTCAGATCAATATTGAAATGATGAATAACTCGAAGGAATTGCTGCTGCGCACCCTGACACTGGGTGATTAGTCAACAGCGCCTGGTGCGCCAGGAACTTAAAAGGAACAACACGATGTCAGAAATTGGAATAAATCCCGCAGTCTCGTCGCTCGTTGATGGCGGATCTGTCGCAGCCACAAAGAACTCGCAGCTTGGACAGGATGACTTTCTACGCTTGTTGGTTGCGCAGATGGAAAATCAGGATCCGACGAAACCCATGGATAACTTTCAGTTTCTGTCCCAGATAGCGCAATTTGGCATGGTCGACGGCATCCAGAACCTTGAATCCTCGTTTGGTTCTGTGGCTGAGAGTGTCACTCAGTCGCAGCTACTGCAGGCGTCCTCACTCATTGGCCGGGATGTGCTGGCACCGGGCAACATCTCGACACTGACCAGCGGTGAAGGTGTGGCCGGTCTCGTGGATACCGACGGCGCCGTGGAAAATCTCGTCGTTGAGATCAGATCTGGTACCGGCTTGCTGGTCAAGACGCTGAATCTCGGCAGCACGAACGGTGGTGCGATCGGATTTGAATGGGATGGGAATGAAGCGAGCGGAGAGCCTGCCGCAGATGGCAACTACTTCGTTCATGCCAGGGGGCTTATTAATGGTGAGTCAAGAGATCTGCCCCTGCAGACACTTGGTCGCGTAGACAGCATTATGGTTGACCAGCTCGCACGAGTGTCAGTAAACCTGACTAACGGGGAGACGCTCGATCTGGCTGCGGTCAGGCAAATTCAATAAGCAGCATTAGTTAAGCACAAATTTTATCAGGAGAAAGAAATGTCATTTGATACTGCAGTTTCCGGTATAAAAGCGTCGTCCGCCGAGCTGGGGATTATCGGTAATAATATTGCTAACAGCTCAACCACTGGATTTAAGACATCCAGTGCGGAATTTTCCGATGTGTTCTCCAAGAGCCTGGTCGGAGGAGGGCAGACCGCCGTTGGTAAAGGTGTTGCATTAACCGGAGTCGATCAGGAATTTACCCAGGGAAACCTTACTTCTACCGGTGATGGCATGGACATGGCGATTAACGGGTCCGGGTTTTTTATCCTGAGTGAGAACGGCGCAATATCCTATACCCGGGCAGGAAATTTCCAGGTAGATAAGGAAGGGTTTGTCGTCAGCACGACCGGGAAAAAACTTCAGGGTCAGCAGGCGACTGCCAGTGGCAGCCTGGTTGGTCAGGTTACGGATATCGTTATTGAGCAGAACCTGCTGCAACCGAAAAACACCGATCTGATTAAATTCGAGGCTAATTTCGACTCTCGTAAACCATCACCACTGGTGGCATGGGGAGGTCCGTTCGACGCGTTCGCATCTCCGGCCACAGCGCCTGATCCCGCCATGTTTAATGACTCAACATCAACGACTATCTTTGATGGACAGGGCAATCCGCACGTCCTGAGTTCCTATTTCGTGAAGACCCCGACAGCCAACCAGTGGCAGGCTTTTACTCTCATCGATGGAGTCTCTCAGGGTGGAGCGACGACACTCGATTTTCAAACGAATGGACAATTCGATCCCGTATTATTACCCGTTGAGATCAATGTGACTGCATGGACGCCGCTGAATGGTTCCGGTGCTGCCAATGGTGCGCCGATACAGGATGTACGCGTTGATCTCACGGGTACCTCTCAACTAGGGAGCGACTTTTCGGTGAATCGGGTTACCCAGGATGGGTATACGGCAGGTCAGTTGCATGGTCTCGAGGTTAGTGAAGAAGGCATCATATTCGCACGCTACACCAACGGGGAATCCAGGCAGCTAGCCCGGGTGATGCTGGCAAGTTTCGGTAGCACGTCCGGTTTACAGGCAAGTGGCGACACTTCCTGGATCGAAACGTCCGCGTCCGGTTCACCCATCGTGAGTGCATCGGGTAGTTCAGCCCTGGGTTTGATTCAATCAGGGGCTCTGGAAGATTCCAACGTTGAAATCACGGACCAGTTGGTGCGCATGATCATTGCGCAAAGAAATTTTCAGGCGAATGCGCAGGTGATCCAGACTGAAGATGCGGTAACCCAGACGGTTATCAACCTGAGGTAGATGTGGTGACCAGGATTAAAAAATTCCGATTCAACAATTCTTCGAAGGCAGGTGACTGATGGACATTATGGTAGGGCTCGCCATGTCTGGCGCAAAAGAGACGATGATGGCCCAGGCAGTTAATACACATAATCTTGCCAATGCGAGTACCGCGGGATTCCGTTCAGATCTCATTCGCTTTAACGGTGAGGACATTGGGATCTCGGAAGGTTCGCGAATGTCCAACAGCGTTGATTTCAGTCACGGTATTCTACAGGCGACCAAACGAACCCTGGATGTTGCCATTGATGGGGAGGGCTGGATGGCGATCCAGACACCCGTGGGCGAAACGGCGTACACCCGCAGGGGCGATCTTAGAATTGATGCTAACGGTCAGTTGAGTAACGGCTCCGGGAACAAGATTATTGGCAACAATGGCCCCATATCGATCCCACCGTTTGGTGAAATTGAAATAGGCACTGATGGCACCATCTCGATTCAACCAATTGGCCAGTCACCGAACGCACTGGCCATCGTTGATCGAATCTCGCTCGTCAGCCTGAACCAGAACGCGCTCTTTAAAAACGCAGATGGCTATCTGCTGCTACCCGAAGACGAAATTACCGTTCCCGACGCAAGCTCCCAATTGCTCTCAGGAACTCTGGAAGGTAGCAACGTGAATCCCATCGAAGCGATGGTAAGAATGATTGACCTTGCCAGAAAGTTTGAATCGCAAATCAAGATGATGCAGACCTCTGAAGAGAATGACCAGACGATGGCCAGTGTTTTACGTATTCGATAGGCCATATTGCATAGCAACGTAACAGACCAGGAAGAAAAATCATGAATCAAGCACTCTGGATTGCAAAGACCGGACTTGAAGCTCAGCAGAACAAGATGGCAGCGATTTCCAACAATCTCGCTAACTCGAGTACAGCGGGGTTCAAACGTTCGCGCGCGGTTTTTGAGGATCTGCTCTACCAGAACATTCGCCAGGTAGGTGCGCAGTCATCGCAGGATACCCAACTGGCCTCCGGATTCTTGCTTGGTATGGGCGTACGCACGGTGGCGACTGAAAAGATGTTTACCCAGGGTGCACTGGTCCAGTCAGAGAATCCACTGGACATTGCCATCAATGGACGCGGTTTTGTGCAGGTATTGCTCCCCGACGGCTCCCAGTCTTATACCAGAGCCGGGGCATTCCAGGTCAATAACCTTGGCCAACTGGTTACTTCCAGTGGTTATCCGGTACAGCCGGCCATAACTTTTCCAGAAGGCTCGCAGTCCATCTCAATTGGCAAGGATGGAACGGTTTCCGTCGCGGTTGCCGGCAGTGCGCAGCTGCAGGAAGTGGGCTCGATCCAGTTGGCTGACTTTATCAATCCCTCTGGCCTTCAGCCCATGGGAGAAAATCTGTATCTGGAATCTAGCTCCAGTGGTTTCCCACAGCTGGGGACTCCAGGATTGAATGGACTAGGAGCGCTGGTTCAGGGATTCGTGGAAAGCTCGAACGTGAATGTGGTTGAGGAACTGGTAGGGATGATTGAGACCCAGCGGGTCTATGAGATGAACAGTCGGGCGATCTCAACGACGGATCAGATGCTGCAGTTCGTTACCAACAACTTGTAATGAAGATTGGCTGTACAGGGATGTACGGCCGTTTTTTCCGGGAAAATGTGTGCGTTGCCAGGCTCGTCGGCAACGGTTTCTCTAACAACAACGATGATATTCAATTGCGTTCAACGCAAGGGAAGAAAGTGATGTTAACTCGACCTCTAATCTGCATGACGATTTCCTCGTTACTGATTGGCTGTGCAGGCGCTCCACCACTGCCGGAGCCGGAGCCACACGAATACCAGCTGGAAGCGTCCCTTTCTGTTCCGACCAATGGTGCCATTTTCAATGCTTACAATGGCATCGCTTTCCTGGAAGACCGGCGTGCGAAGCGTGTTGGCGATATCCTCATCGTGGTATTGGCCGAACGGACAGATGCTAAAAAAGCGAGTGACACCAACGTCTCAAAAAACAGCACCTCGACAATCACCGACCCCGTCCTCGCGGGTCGAACCCGGACCATCGGGAATGCCTCCAATCTGGGCTTCTCGCTGGATACAGATCATGCGTTCGCGGGTGGAAGTGACAGCAGCCAGAGCAATCAATTGCAGGGCACACTCGCGGTAACGGTGACCGGTGTATTGCCTGGAGGCAATCTTGTAATCGAAGGTGAGAAGTGGGTGACCATCAACCGGGGTAAGGAATTTATTCGCGTTCGCGGCGTTGTTCGACCTTCTGACATCGCTGCTGACAATAGTATCGCGTCAACCATTATTGCTAATGCAGAGATTGCTTACAGCGGAAAAGGTGAAACTGCAGACAGTAACCGGATGGGGTGGTTGAACCGCTTCTTCCTTGGTCCCGTGTGGCCTTTTTGATGCATTTTTCCGCCAATAACAAGATACCCGGGAGAGCCGTAGTGAAAATCAGAATGACGCATTTTATGGTGTTGGCGCTCGCCATGCTTTTTGGCGCGGATTCCTATGCTGTGCGGGTCAAGGATATGACTAGTATTGAAGGCGTGCGAATTAACCAGTTAATTGGCTACGGGTTGATTGTTGGCTTGAACGGAACCGGCGATCAGACGGCGCAAACCCCATTCACCGGTCAGAGCATGAATAGCCTGTTAAACCGGTTGGGAGTGGTTGTCCCCGAAGACGCCAAGCCGCAGTTAAAGAATGTTGCCGCGGTGATGGTCCAGGCAGAATTACCGGCGTTTGCGAAACCCGGCCAGCAAATAGATGTCGTGATTTCCTCCATTGGTAATGCGAAGAGTTTGCGCGGTGGGGCACTGGTGATGACGCAGTTGAAAGGTGCGGATGGCCAGGTCTATGCGATTGCCCAGGGTAATCTCGTCGTGGGCGGGTTTGGTGCGCAGGGAGGCGATGGCTCTTCGGTCACCGTCAATATCCCCAGCGCCGGAAGGATTCCAAATGGCGCCACTATAGAACGCGTGGTTGTCAATCCCTTTGCCGATGGCAAGTCGCTGACACTGAATTTGCATAATCCGGATTTCACCACGGCCATTAGACTTGCGGAACGCATTAACGAGTTTATGGGACAGAAAGTCGCTGAACCGATAGATAGTGTTTCTGTCCGGGTCATGTCCCCCGGAGACCCAGGACGTAAAGTCGCTTATATATCGGAACTCGAGAATCTCGAATTCAATCCGGGTGAAGCGGCAGCTAAAGTTATCGTCAATTCCCGCACTGGTACGCTGGTGATTGGCAGCCACGTGCGGGTGCTGCCCGCGGCGGTCTCTCATGGCAGCCTGACCGTATCTATCTCAGAGGACCTTCAGGTCAGCCAGCCAGAAGCCTTCTCGACAGGAGGCTCTACTGTTGTTGTACCGGACTCCAACGTATCAATAGAAGCCGAGCGCAATCCGATGTTTGTCTTCCAGTCGGGTGTTTCCCTGAATGAGCTTGTCAGGGCGGTGAATGAAGTCGGCGCTTCGCCAGGAGATCTTGTATCAATTCTCGAAGCGCTCGAGAAAGTAGGCGCACTTCGCGCTCGACTCGTGATTATTTAGGAGCCACTGATGAATTCCGAAATTAATTCGTTGTCCAGCTATCACGACATTGCAAGACTCGGTCAGTTGCGTATGGACGCAGCTAATAATCCTGATGCATCGGTTCAGGAAGTAGCCAGGCAGTTTGAATCTATTTTCCTGAACCTGATGTTGCAGGGAGCCCGGGAAGCGATGAGTCAGGAAGGGATTTTCTCGAGTCCGCAACTGAAGACTTACCAGCAGATGTTTGACCAGCAAGTCGCGATGGATCTGGCTGATAGTGGCGGTATCGGACTGGCAAAAATTATTGCCCGACAGCTTCAACACACGGAGCAGCAGGCTCCACTGATCAGGGAAGAGCAGAATCGTGGCTAATGTCCTTGGCATATCGGTCTCTGGGCTGATCTCCCTGCAACAGGCGATCTCGACGACAGGTAATAATGTCGTGAACGCAAACACCGAGGGTTATAGCCGGCAAAGAGTGGACTTCGGCACGCAGCCGACAGTGCGTTCTTCTTCGGGGTTTGTCGGTAACGGAGTTCGCACCACGGGTATCAGGCGAGTCTACGATGAATTCCTGGTGCAACAGGTGCGCGACTATACTGCATCAGCGAGTAGTCTCGGGACACAGGCAGAACTGACGGCCCGTCTGGATCAGTTGCTTGCCGATCCCTCGGCGGGCTTCACTACCAATCTTCAGAAATTTTTCGGAACATTACAGGATGTCGCCAATAATCCAACCTCGCTGCCCGAACGACAGGTTCTCATTTCGGAAGCCGAGTCTCTGGGCAATCAGGTTCAATTTCTTGAGTCAAGCTTTGACTCCCTTAACAGTGAGGTAAATACCCGTCTTGGTAATGTCATTGAGGAGATCAATCTGCTCGCGCAGAATCTCTCCAGAATCAATGAGCAGGTTTCCCAGCTGAGTGACAGGAGTCCAGGAAAACTGCCTAATGATCTGTTTGATGCCAGGGATGAATTGCTTAGGGAACTTGGGACCAAGACCAGCGTTACCACGGTTGAACAGGAAGACGGTAGCCTTAACGTGCTGATTGGTAATGGACAGCAACTCGTCATTGGAAGTCGTGTCACCAGACTCGCAGTGCTGAGCAATGAATATGATGGCAATGTACTGGAGATCGGCTTTGCGGTGGACAATGGTCCGAGTTTTGAGATCACCGGTCTGGTTAAAGGGGGTGAACTTGAAGGCTTGCTGGAATTTCGCCAGGAAGTGCTGAATCCCGCCCGTGATCAATTGGGCCTCGCGATCACTGGTCTGGCGAGCGCAGTTAATGATCAACACAAACTGGGTCTCGACCTTAACGGCAATCCTGGTCAGAATTTTTTCGCATCAACTCAGCCGCTCGTCCTGGCAAGTATAAAGAACACAGGTACAGCCACAGTTTCGGCTACTATTTCTGACGTCAGCGCATTGCCGGCCTCGGATTTTCGGGTACGGTTTGACGGCACTGACTGGCAAGTGATTCAGGAATCAAATGGCAGTTCGAGTACTGGTCCACTACCTCGAACAGTCTCTGGCATTGATATTGATGTGACGGGGGTCGCGGTTAGCGGAGACAGTTATGTGTTGCGACCGACGCGCGCCGCAGCTTCCGGCTTCTCGTTAAACATCGGGAATCCATCGAACATCGCAGCAGCTTCAATGGTTCGCTCGGCCACGGCGGGCGCAAACAGCGGTGATGCAAGCCTTAACGATCTGGCTATCAGTTCAGCTGTTGGTCTTCCCCTGGCCACTGCGGTGACACTGACTTTTAATCCGAACGCACTGGGTGCGGGTGTACCGGGATTTGACGTCATCGGTGGTCCGGGCGGCGTGCTTGCTTATGATCCGGCAACCGACGTCGGAGGAAAGCAATTTACTTTCCCGGGCGTAGGTGAAATGAGTTTCACGTTGAAGGGTTCACCTGCGAGCGGCGACGTATTCAGCATCGAAAATAATATTGCAGCCGTGGGTGACAATCGAAATGCGCTGGCGATGGCGAACCTGCAGACAGTTAAATCTCTGGAGTCCAACAGGAGTACCGTCCAGGATGTCTATGGCCATCTCGTTGCTGAAATCGCGGTGCGAACCCGACAGACTGAAGTTGGCCGGACAACAGAAATTCAGCTTTTACAGACGGCAAGTTCTGCTCGTGAGAGTGTTTCCGGCGTGAATCTGGACGAGGAGGCTGCGAACCTGCTGCGTTTCCAGCAAGCCTATCAGGCTGCCGCGCAGATGGTTCAGGTGGCGCAGACAATATTTCAAACCTTAATTAACGCGACCCGTTAGATGAGAATCTCAAGCATACAGATAAATCAGCAGAATATTAATTCGATCCTGGATCTGCAGTCCAGGGTGGCCGAACTTGATTTAAAGATTGCAACGGGTAAACGAATTCTTAAACCGTCGGATGATCCTGCCGGTGCTGTCAGAATACTGGACCTGTCATCCGAGATTGCTCGAAACAAGCAGTATGAACGTAATATTGATTCCGCACGTACCAGCCTGTCCATTGAAGAGAGCATCCTGAAGCAACAGGGTGACTCACTTCAGCGAGTCCGTGAACTCATGGTGCAGGCAAACAACGACACTCTTGACGCGCAGAATCGGCGGGTGATTGCGACCGAAATTCGATCCGTCAGAGATCAGATGCTGACGCTCGCCAATAGCAAGGATGCCAGTGGCGAGTACATCTTTGCCGGATTCCAGGTTAACAACCAGCCGTTTTCCGGTAGTGCAGGATCAATTCAGTACAGTGGTGATCAGGGGCAGAAATTTACCCAGATCGGCTCCGGAGCTCAAATTGCTTCGGGAGACAGCGGCTATGAGATTTTTCAGAAGATCAAGACCGGTGACGGTGGATTTTACGCGACTGCTGATCCGGTAAATGGTGGTACCGCGGTGCTCGCCACATCCAGAGCCGGGCAGTTCGTGAAAGATAGCTACACGGCTAGTTTCAGTCAGCCTGTGGCCTCGACACCCATGATTTATGAAGTCAGGGATGGCTCGGGTACGGTGATCAAAACAGCTGACTTTGTTGCAGGCGAGACAATAGAATTTGGTGGAGTCCAGGCAAGATTCACGGGTCAGCCCGGGAATGGCGACAGCTTTTCGATCGACCCTTCGGTCAACCAGGACATATTCACAACCATACAGCAGGTCATCGATACACTCGGTCTTGACACCAGTACACCTGCGGCGCTCGCGAGTTTGCACAATCAGATGAATAGCTCTTTTGCCAATCTGGACCAGGGACTGGAGCACGTTCTGAATGTACGTGCGGGCATTGGTGCTCGTCTCAACAATCTCGACGCACAGTTTAATATCAACGAAAACGTACTGCTGCAATTGCAGGAGTCGCTGTCCGGACTGGCGGACCTGGATTATGCTGAAGCAGTCAATGAAATGAACCTGCAGTTGACCGCGCTGAAGGCTGCACAGGAAATTTACGTAAAAGTACAGGAGTTATCACTGTTTAGTTTTTTATAGTTTTCCGGCTTAGAGCCGCGTTATTACTGGCATTGACTGGCTGTTCACTGGTTTGAGCAGCTGCGCATGATTGGTTATTGATCCATTTTTCTAAAGCTTTGTGACCGAGCGCCGATAACCCGTGTATCGACGGAACTGATTCCGTTGTTACGCTCAACATCGGGGCCCGCGTATGCCCTAATCTGGGCATCAAACGGGTTTTAAATGAGGATTGAAAACCATGGCGCAAATTATCAATACAAATATTGCCTCGATGACTGCGCAGAGAAATCTGAACAGTTCACAGTCGAGCTTAACAACTTCACTCCAACGTTTGTCATCTGGGTTACGGATTAACAGCGCAAAGGATGATGCCGCAGGTTTGGCAATATCCGAGCGTTTTTCTTCGCAGATTCGCGGCCTGGCACAAGCATCAAGAAATGCAAACGATGGCATTTCGCTGGCACAGACTGCAGAAGGTTCATTGAAGGAGGTTTCTAATAACCTCCAGCGAATTCGTGAACTGGCAGTTCAATCAGCAAACGGGACGAACTCTTCTTCTGACCGCGCTGCCATTCAGGTGGAAGTAGCGGAACTGGTTGCGGAGATCGATCGTGTTGCCACACAAACGACCTTCAACTCAATCAAACTGCTTGATGGAACTTTTTCCAACAATGCTTTTCAAGTAGGTGCTAATGCCGGAGAAACGATTAACGTCACCAGCATTGGTAGTTCAAGGACAACTGATCTGGGCGCTGCATTGTCAGCAACCATCACAGGTACAGCAGTGACGGCAGATCTCGCGTCCGGTGATCTGCTTGTTAACGGCGTGGATGTTGGCGCTGTGACCGGAGATGCGAAACTGATCGCTGCTCAGATCAACTCCCTATCTGGTACCAATGTTTCTGCTAGCGCAAACTCATTGACTGTAGCTGGAACTAGCCAGGTTGCGGCAGCGCTGACCGGTACAATCACCGTAAATGGTGTGCAGACCGCCAGTTTCTCCACAACCGCTGACGAAGCCGTCAGTCGGGCTAATACTGTTACTGCTATCAACGCAATCAGTGCTGCCACCGGTGTAACGGCAGTAAACACCGGTGCAATTGCAACGGGTGTTCAACTGGTCGCAGTTGACGGACGTAACATTACTCACTCGTTCGGCACGATCACCGCCGCCGCTTCAGGCGTAGGTGCTGCCGCTACCAATCGTAGTACAGTGACACTTTCCAGCAGTTCAGCCAGTGGTATAGCGCTTTCAGGAGCAGCTGAAGCCGATGCAGGCTTCACAAACGACCAGACTCAGGCCGCCGCTTTGACGGGGGTTGCAGTCTCCAATGTTGATGTATCAAGTGTGAGTGGTGCGAACTCTGCTATCACTTCAATTGATGCAGCGCTGGCGACTATTAACAGCTCTCGAGCCTCGTTGGGTGCGATTCAGAACCGTTTTGAATCCGTTGTATCCAGCCTGGGAGAGCGGTCTGAAAACCTGTCTGCTGCACGTTCTAGAATCCGGGATGCCGATTTCGCAATGGAAACTGCACAATTGACTCGCGGACAGATCTTGCAACAGGCAGGTACTGCTATGTTGGCTCAGGCAAATTCTTTGCCGCAATCAGTGTTGTCGCTACTGCGATAGCACTAACTGTAATGAGTGGCCAGTTCTCCTGGCCACTCATTCTTTTATCTTCTTCGGATTGAGGTGGCTGGTCGGCCGTTGAGGTTGACGCCTTGATGCGCGATTTGTATTGGTTTTTTTACGGATACCGAGCGTGATTTCCAAGATACCAACGACATCTTCCGGGCGAGCGAGCACGAGCTACAAGCGGCAATCTGTTGCCGATACCGGCAACTCAACCGATTCTAAAACGGATTCAAGCCTGGATGGCGAGCATCCGAATTCCTTACTTGCGGCGGTCAACACGGTGTCAAACTACGTTCAAAGCATCAGCAGGGAGGTCCATCTTTACGTGGATGACTCTACAGGACTTCAACGCGTGACTGTGGTTGACAGCCACACAGGCCAGACGATTCGGCACATACCGGCGGCTGAGCTCAAGGCAATCTCGCGTCACATATCTGCAAAAAGTGCCGACCCAATCAAGGGATTGCTCGTTAAAAGTGAGGCATGATATTTCGGCGACTCGAAGGTTGGCATACGGCTTGCATTTTAATCCGGCGCATTGTGCATAAATTAAGAGCTCAATGGGGATATACAGGAAATAGATCATGCCGATCACGTCAACAGGAATTGGATCAGGGTTAGATATCGAAGGTCTGGTGAGTCAACTGATCCAGGCGGAGAGCCAGCCCAAAGAACTAAGAATCAACCGGCAGCAAAATGCACTGCAGGCTGAACTGTCTGCCTATGGCACCATTCAAGGTGCGCTGTCTGGCTTGCAATTGGCCGCTGCAGGGGCGAAATCTGCCGCTACCTTCCAGCAACGTAACGCAGTAGTCAGCGACGATGCGGCAATTTCTGTGAGCGCCGATTCTTCTGCAGCGATCGGCACATTCTCACTCGCGGTTTCAGCACTCGCGACCAGCCATTCGCTGGCGAGTCAGGCCTACTCGGCAGTCACTGATGTTGTCGGAACCGGAACGATTACAGTTCGGTTTGGCACCACAGATTATGATGCAGGGACAGACACATACAACAGCTTTACGCAGAATGCGCAGAGCAGCACAGCATCCTTCGTCATCGATACTGAAAACAACACCCTTGAGGGGATCAGAGACACCATAAACAAAGCCGATGCTGGTGTTGCTGCCGTCATTGTTAACGATGGCTCTGGTTTTAAGTTGCTGGTGAACGCCGTTGCGACTGGCGCAGAGAACAGTCTGGAATTTGTCGTCACCAATGATGGCGACGCTAACAACACTGACGCTAGCGGCCTTTCCGCTCTGTCCTTCAGCGCTGCGGCCACTCATCTGGGGCAAACAGTCGCTGCCCAGGATGCCCAGCTAACGGTTAATGGGCTTGCTATCACCAGTGCATCCAACGAATTACCCGATGTCATTGACGGAATCACACTGAATTTAAAACAGGTTACGGCAGCACCGGTTTCATTGAGTGTCACCAAAGATGTGCAGGCGGTGAGAAGCGCCATAGAGACATTAGTTAATGGCTACCGTGCGTTTAACGCCGTAGCAAATCAGCTGTCTGCTTTCGATGCAGATTCGAAGCAGGGCAATATCCTGCTGGGTGATGCGACGTTGCGTAGCGCGGCATCCAGCCTTCGCCGGATTATTAACAATCCCGTGGAAAATTTGTCCACCACATTTTCCAGCTTATCTGAAATAGGTATCACCACTGACGTCAATGGCAGCCTGACAATTGACACAGCTAAACTCGATACCATCATTGACGAAAATTTTGAATCTATCGCCGGATTGTTTTCCGCGATTGGTCAGATTGATGATGACTTTATCAGTTTCGCAGGCGCCGGCAGTGCTACCGAAATAGGTCTACATGCTGTTGAGATTACGCAACTTGCGACGCAGGGGACGTTTGTTGGAAACAGTGTCCTGCCGGACTTTGGTGTCGGCTCGGTCACTATTGATGACACCAACGATTCACTAACCGTGGAAATCGACGGCGTAACCGGCAGCGCAATCAGCCTGACGCTGGGTGTGTACACAAGTGGCGAGTCGCTGGCCCAGGAGATCAAGACCAGGTTGAACGGAGTACCAGAATTTCTTTCAGCGGGTATAGTCGTTGATGTTGTGTTTGATGCGGGCTCGAATAGTCTCTCGATAATATCGGATCGTTATGGAAATGAATCCAGCGTCAATGTCACCGGTATTGATTCGTTTACAGCGGGGACGCTTGGATTTACCGTAACGAGCGGTTCCACCGGCCAGGATGTGGTTGGAACTATTGGTGGGACCGCAGCCGTGGGTAACGGGCAGGCGCTGACGGGTGCCGCGGGTTCACCGGCAGATGGGCTGGTGATTAGTGTTACCGGTGGCGCGACAGGTTCGCGCGGCTCGATCAGTTTTTCCCGGGGTATTGGTGATGTGATCGATAGCACTATCACTGACATGTTGTCTGATGACGGACTGCTCTCAGCAAGAACAACTGGCATCACTGCCAGTCTTGCAGCGCTTGAAGAGGATCTGGTCAGTCATCGTCTCCGCATGGAGACTATCGAGGCGCGGTATCGGGCGCAATTTAGCGCCTTGGATTCGCTGGTAGCGCAGTTGCAAAGCACCGGTTCTTTTCTTACCTCTGCACTGGCGTCGTTACCCGGCACCCGATTGTCATCTAACTAGGACGTTTTAAACACGATGGATTCAAGGCTTAAATCATGAACACACACACCGTTCTTTCCGCTTACCAGAATGTCAAAATAGAGAGTGGCATCAACGGCGCGTCGTCTCATCAGTTGATTGTGATGCTTCTTGAAGGTGCCATGGATAAGTTGACCATGGCGACGCGCGCGATCAGCGAAGGGAATATCGGGGATAAGGGCCAGCAGATCTCTGGAGTAATATCTATTGTGGACAATCTCCGTGCGAGCGTGGATCTTGCCCAGGGCGGCGAGATCGCTTTGAATCTGGTTGCACTTTACGACTATATGGAAAACCGACTGCTGGAGGCAAACCTGAATTCAGACGCGTCGATTGTTGATGAAGTCAAATCACTGTTGAAAGCGGTGTACCAGGCCTGGACTGAAATCCCTGAGGAACTGAGGGATCAGTGATGGAGTCATCAGGAATATTCGAGCGGCTGATCATGGCGGATGATGAAAGGCGGCAAAGGTCGCTGACGTTGCTCAGTACCTGTGAAGAAATGATATTGCTCGCAGGCAAGGGAGAATGGGAGCGGGTAGCGGAACTTGAAGCGAGACGGGTTCAGGAGTTAACCGACTATTTCACTATGCCGGTGCTGGATGAAGATAGCCCAGCGGTGGCCACGGTCATCAAAGCGTTGATTTCGATGAATGATCGCCTGGTCAAACTCGTTGTCGAGGCGAAAACCAATACCGGATTACAGGCCGAAGAGATACGTTACGGCTTACAGGCTGTAGAACAGTACCGGACGGTTTAGGCGAATGAAGATTACTGACCCGGACAATACAGATAAACCCAACGACAGCGTCGACCACGTTGAGCCAGACACAACTAGTCTGATTAGCGCAGATACGGCTCTGACGGATCCTTTTGACAGTTGTCTGGATTATACCGATGAGATGGCCTTGCATTGGAGCCTAAGCCCGGTTGAGCCGTGCGCGACTGACCTGGACCAGTTTAACAAGGCGAACGAGAGCCTGCTCAAGGTGACAAACCTGCTGGGCGATCATGTGGTCGAAAGTGAAGAGTTTGCGGAACTAATGCCTGAACTGGCTCGCCTGGATCAGAAACTAAACCTTATCCTTGAGTTACAGAGTCTGTTGTTGCGTCAGTCCCTGAGCATGCCAGAGACAAGGCTTGTCAGGTTGAGTGCAAGGGGAATGGATATCCCTTTGCTTGAGGGGGAATTCATGCCCGCTGATCACCAGATAGTCGCCATTGATGCATTTATTCAGCATGAATTGCCAAAACCGCTAAAGTTGATTGGTGAAGTTGTCGATTGTAATACCCTCGGCGAAGGAGAACGACGATTTACGGTTTGTTTTCTTGGACTGAGTCCAGGTGTCGAAGACTGGCTCGAAAAATTTGTATTTCGGCACCATAGGAGGATTGTTGCCAGACAACGAACCTCTTAATCGTATAAATCCAGCACCGAATTGATTATGAACTGCATTGAAAATCTCGAACCGGGTTTGGAAAATCCGGCTTTAGGCTGCGCTATGTAACCTTAAGTACCGGTTTGCCTCCCAATAATAGCTACTTCACTGGATTTAGTTACGTTGGGTTACGTTTCTTACGTTTATTAACATCAAGTAAATTGACGCTGCCTGCTGCGTGCCTAAAACTGGTTGTCCCGATTAAGACGACTAACAAAACGGATTGCAGGAAACGCTATGGAAACCTCCCCCGAACGATCCCTCTCAGCCGCACCAACATCTCAAGCCTTCCCCCGCCTCGTTGGGAAAAGTCCCGCAATAGGAACGATCGACCGGCTGATCCAGCTTGTGTCGGACTCTGACAGTACAGTGCTGATCCAGGGTGAATCAGGCACTGGCAAGGAAGTTATCGCGCATAACATACATGCCCGTTCCGGTCGAGCCAGCAGACCATTTGTGCCCGTTAACTGTGGCGCGATACCCGAAGAATTACTGGAATCGGAGCTCTTTGGTCATGAAAAAGGTGCTTTTACCGGTGCAGTTCGGTCTCGCGTTGGGCGTTTCGAGATGGCGCGCGGAGGTACACTATTTCTCGATGAAATTGGCGATATGCCTTTGCATATGCAGGTGAAGTTATTGCGAGTTTTGCAGGAGCGAACCTTTGAGCGTGTTGGTGGGGAGACTTCGATAGCTGCCGATGTCAGGGTTATCGCGGCGACGCATCAGGACCTGGATTCTCTGGTGGCCTCTGGCCAGTTTCGCATGGATTTGTTTTACCGACTCAATGTATTCCCAATTGAAATCCCGCCTTTGCGAGAACGTCGTGAAGACATCCCGCCATTGATCGAAGAATTGTGTACCAGACTCAATGCCGACCACGGTGTCGCCCCTGAGCTGCCTGGTTGTGTTGTGCGTACATTGATGCAGCATGAATGGCCGGGAAATGTCCGCGAGCTTTCCAACCTGCTGGAACGACTGACTGTTTTGTTCCCCTCTCAGGTGATCAGGGTGCGCGACCTGCCGTCGTGTTATCGCCCGGAACACTTTGGCCTTGAGGCAGAAATGCAGGAGCCGATACAGCCAATCGACAGCGGTGACGATTCGTCTGACCTGATGGATTTTGGGAATGACAATCAGAGGCAGAAGGAAGACGGCTATCTGGCGAGTCCGGTGGCCATCAGAAGCCAGCATGTTGCGACAGACCTTATCCCTGCCCATGGCATAGACCTCAAGGATCAACTCCGAAAAATAGAAATTTCTCTCATCTGGGAAGCGCTCGAAACGTCTGATTGGGTTGTTGCCCATTCGGCAAAGATGTTGAACCTGCAACGAACCACATTGGTGGAGAAGATGCGCAAGTATTCGATCTGCAGGGTTAGTCACGCTTAGGAATTTAAAACGGCATGGATATTGCATTTTATGTAATCGTGATCCGGCATTGCCTGTTTTAATGAGCGTTTTCGATCCCGGCGTCAGAAATAGATCAGTTGTGAACGAAGGTGCTGGATAAAAAATTGACGCGAAGGACATAACAATGGATGCAAAGGAATGACGACCAATCAACCGCTCGCCAGTGAGAATCTTGCGGCAGCGTTCGAGATGTTTAACCAGATGTCCTCCTCTCTTGGCGAATCCTATCGTGGCCTGGAGAACAGGGTTTTCGAGTTATCTGAAGAACTGGCCCAGGTGAGAAGTGAGCGCACCAAGGAACTGGCGGAGAAGGAAAAACTGGCTAACCGCCTATCGGCCCTGCTTTCTGTGTTGCCCGGCGGTGTGGTGACTGTTGATAAATATGGCGTTGTGCGAGATCTGAATCCGGAAGCGGTTGAGTTACTGGGCGTTAGCAAGTCGCTAATCGGCAAGAACTGGCCGCAGATTTTGGCCGAACTTGCCATGGAACGCGACACCGTCGGCCATGACTACAAATTTCACAACGGTAAACGAGTGTCAGTGATCGACCGAATACTGGACGCACAGGGACATCAGGTAATTTTATTGACCGACGTTACCGAACTTTACACTTTGCAGGAATGGGTCAATCGGGAGAAGCGATTGTCCGCACTTGGTGAAATGTCGGCGCGACTGGCTCATCAGCTGAGAACACCATTGAGTTCGGCGTTGCTATACACCTCTCATCTTAGTAGCGAGGGTCAGCGGGGGAGCAACTTTGATCGGATTACGAGAAAAGTGATCGATCGATTGCATCATATTGAAAGTTTGATCGATGGGATGTTGATGTTTGTTCGTGGCGATACGCGAAACTCCTCCAGATTTTCCGCCCAGGTATTGATGGCAGAGTTACTGACGACAGTGTTGCCGCAAGCCGAGGCCCGAAATGGCATCGTTAATATGAAACTTCCTGGAAACGATTTATGGATTAAGGGGAACCGTGAGGCGTTGTTGTCCGGGCTCGTTAATATCATCGAAAATTCGATCCAACTAACGGAGCAGCCAATCGTCGAGATTGAACTTATCGAAACTACCGACTGCTATGAATTTGTTGTTAAGGATAACGGGCCGGGAATACCGGATGCCGTTATAGACAAAATATTTGATCCATTTTTTACCACGAGAACGAACGGCACGGGTCTTGGTCTGGCAATTGCTGCAGTTATCGCCAAGGAACATGGTGGTGATGTTACCGCTAGTAATCCTGCCGGGGGTGGCGCACTTTTCAGGTTCAGCATCGCAGCGGTGAATGTTGAAACAGCCTCACACAAACGGGTTTCAGGTAACACGAGTGAGTCGGGCACACAGATTGAAGAACAGAAGGTAGCCCAACATGGATGAACAACCCATCGTTCTGGTGATTGAGGATGACGATAGTTTGCGCGAGGCAATGTGCGAGACCCTGGAACTCGCGGGCTATTCCGCCCTCGGTACCAGTTGTGGAGAGGAAGCATTAACGGTGGTCGATGAGTTCGACTTCAGGCTGGTCATCAGCGATGTGCAGATGCCAGGACTTGATGGTCACGAGGTGATGGGACTACTTCACAAAAAGAAACCGGAAATGCCATTTGTATTGGTTACGGCATTCGGTTCCGTGGGTCAGGCGGTTAACGCTATCCAGAAAGGCGCCGCTGATTATTTGGTCAAACCATTTGAAGCCGAGGTTCTCATCGAAGTCGCCAGCCGGTTTGCTTGTCCGCCGCCAAGTCATCCGGGTGTGTTGGCAAAAGATCAGAATACGCGAGATGTTCTCAGACTCGCTGAACGAGTGGCTGATTCCGATGCTACGGTAATGATCTCAGGTGAGTCAGGTACCGGAAAGGAGGTGTTCGCAAGATTCATTCACGATCACTCCTGTCGGGCGAATTCACCCTTCGTCGCAATTAACTGTGCGGCAATACCCGAATCAATGCTGGAGTCAATTCTGTTTGGCTATGAGAAAGGTGCATTTACGGGTGCATACAGATCGCGCGCGGGAAAATTTGAGCAGGCAAACGGCGGGACACTTTTGCTCGACGAAATTTCTGAATTGGACATTAGCATTCAGGAAAAACTGCTAAGGGTTTTGCAGGAAAAAGAAGTAGAGCGACTGGGGGGGAGCGACACAATTCCCCTCAATGTGCGTGTTCTGGCAACGACAAACAGAAATCTGAGAGCGGCGGTTTCCGCAGGCGAGTTTCGCGAAGATCTCTATTATCGTCTCAACGTTTTTCCATTGAAACTGCCGCCATTACGTGACCGACCGAAGGATATCGTTGCGTTAACGGAACACTTTGTTGACCGATTTTCGGCGGGCGAGTTTATTTCTGTGGATACTGGTGCGATGCGTAAGCTGCAGTCTCACGATTGGCCAGGCAATGTGCGTGAGCTGGAAAATGTTGTGCAGCGAGCAATGATTCTTCGCGCTGGAAATGTGTTGTCGGAAGTTGACTTTAGCTTTGAAGAGAGTCCGGCCAGCAGTATTGACGAACCTTTAGTGGCGCAGGAGTTACAGGAGAACAACGGTTCGCTGGAAGATGATCTTCGCGCGACGGAACAAAATTTGATTATGGACGCCATCAGGGCTGAAGGCGGTAGCAAGCAGGGTGCTGCGGAACGGTTGGGTATAAGTCCGAGAACACTTCGCTACAAGCTTGCGAGATTTCGAGAGGATTCCGACTCGGCTATCAGCGCCTGATGTGAAGCAACAAGGAGAGACTTAGATGACGGACATGGATATCACCCAGGTATTGGCCCAGATGCGTGCGCTGAGCGTAAATGCGACCGCACTCCCGAAAGTAGAATCTGGTGGGGGCGTTGAATTTGGCCAGCTGTTGAAAGAATCAATTGAAAAGGTAAACGATACCCAGCAACAGGCAAAGGAGCTTGCGCAGGCATTTGAGCTCGGCAAGGAAAATGTGGAGCTGCCGGAAGTTATGATCGCCGTCCAAAAGGCGAGCATATCTTTTCAGGCGATGAACCAGGTTAGAAACAAGCTGCTTTCTGCCTACCAGGAAATTATGAACATGCAGGTTTAACCTGCAAAAAGTAAATTTGGAATGAGTAAGTCGAGGTAATGGATAAACTATTAGACAGTTTCAAGCTCTTAAGCCAGATGCCGATGATTCGGCAGCTCGGTTTACTGATTGGTTTTTCCATCAGCATCGCGGTTGGTGTCGGGATTATGCTCTGGTCGCAAACGCCGGACTACGTGGTTTTGTTTGGCAACCTGGAGGATCAGGAAACGGCTCAGATTACACAGGCGCTCGATCGGATGCTTGAGCCCTACCGACTCGAACCAGGCACTGGTCTCGTGACGATTCCGACGCAGCGAGTGCACAAAGTAAGACTCAAACTGGCCAGCGAAGGACTACCGAGTATTTCCAGTCGAGGATTCAACATACTGTACGACGAGCAATCTCTGGGAACCAGCAGCTTCATCGAAAAGGCGAGGTATCATCGTGCCCTCGAAGAGGAGCTTGCCGCATCGATTGAAACACTTGAAAGTGTACGCGCGGCTCGCGTCCACCTGGCCATTCCCAAGCAAACTGCGTTTGTCAGGAACAGGGACCGTGCCAATGCGTCGATTCTGGTAAATCTGCATCCCGGTCGTGAACTCAATGAGGATCAATTGACTGGTATGGTTTACCTCGTTGCCTCCAGCGTACCAGGATTGGAGCATGGAGATGTGACCCTGGTGGATCAGAAAGGCAGGCTGTTGTCAAAGAACTCATCATCAAAGGACATGTTAGCCAGCACTGAGCAGCATCGATTTACTCGCGAAATTGAAGCGAAATATGTTGGCAGCATCATGGAAATTCTCTCACCGATTCTGGGTGCAGAAGGTGTCCGCGCGCAGGTGGTTGCCGATCTGGACTTTGTTTCAATCGAGAGAACCAGTGAAAATTATGATCCCAAAAGCCTGTCGCTTCGCAGCGAGCAGACAGTCAGCGAAAAAGGTGGCAGTCCGGTACCAATCGTAAGTGCTACCGAGGACGAAACCAGCGAGCCGGAGACGTCGGTTGCAAACCGGACACTGAAAGCAACGAGAAACTATGAAGTCGATCATACGATCAGCCATATCAAGGAACAGCCAGGAAATATCAAGAAAATTTCGGTTGCCCTCGTGGTTGATTATCGCAGGCAGTTACGTGCGGACGGATCTGTTGAACGGCTGCAACTATCAGAGCAGGAAATCCTGCAAATTCAGAACCTTGTCAAGGAAGCAGTCGGATTCAATGAACAACGTGGTGATACCATCAACGTGGTCAACGCACCGTTTCTCGAAACTGTAATTGACCAGGAAATTTTGGAGACACCTTTCTGGAAGCAGAGCTGGATCACGAGTTTCGGTAAGCAACTGATCGGTTTGCTTGGCGTTGTGTTCATCGTTTTTGGCGTACTTCGTCCGTTGTTGAATCGATTAACTTCCACCGCCCCGGCGGCTGCTATGAGGCCCGCATTAGCGGTAGGTGACGGAAGTGGTGCCGTAGTATCGAGCAGAGGAGTCGAAGTAGGCAATGAACAGATCACATTGTCGGGACAGGGTCATGGAGAAGCGTTACAGCTATCAGGTTACGATCAACAGCTGCTGGGAGCCCGGGCACTCGTCCGGGAGGATCCGAACAAGGTTGCGCAGGTAATCAAGGAATGGGTGCAGGAAGATGGCTGATGTGCAACAAATGAGCGGGGCTGAACGAGCCGCAGTATTTCTGCTCAGCCTTGGGGAAGAGGCAGCTGCCTCCGTGTTACGCCAGCTAAATCCCATGGAAGTCCAGAACGTCGGTGAAGCGATGACCGCGCTTTCGTCTGTTGCACCAGAGAAGGTCGCGAGTGTTGTCGGGCAGTTTACCGAGACCGTCAGAAGTGGTTCGACGCATCTTGTTGGATCAGACGACTACATAAGGCGCGTCCTGCATGAGGCGTTGGGTGAAGAGAAAGCTAAAAGCATGTTGAGTCGGATTCTGCAGGCACAATCGCCTCAGGGTCTCGAAGCGCTAAAGTGGATGGAAGCGGGTGCCGTTGCCGCACTAATACAGGATGAACATCCACAAATCTGCGCGATCGTTTTGCTGTCACTTGAAGGTGAGCATGCGGCGCAGGTTTTGAAAGCATTACCCGCGGCTAAGCGACCGGAAATCATGATTCGTGTGGCGAATCTCAATTCTATCAATCCGAGTGCGCTGACTGAACTCAACGACATGATGCAGAAACAATTGCAGGAAAGTACCTTTACCTCTGATTCCCAGGTTGATGGTGTACGTACTGCGGCCAGCATCCTGAACTTTCTCACCTCTGAAATGGAGTCCTCGATCATGGATGTGATTCAGGAAACCCACGAGGATATTTGCGAGTCGATCCGCGAAAAGATGTTCATATTTGAGAACCTGCTGGCACTGACAGATCGCGAAATGCAAAGAATGCTGCGCGAGATTGAAACTGAAAGTCTCGTGCTTGCACTTAAAGGCAGCGATGAGAATCTGCGCAATAAGTTCTACAACAATATGTCGCGAAGAGCGGCGGATATGTTGAAGGAAGATATCGAGATACGTGGCCCCATCAAGCTCAGTGAGGTTGAAGGAGCACAGAAGGAAATTCTGAACACAGCGGCGCGACTCGCTGATGAAGGGGAAATTAGCTTCGGTGATAAAGGTGAGGAGGAATATGTCTAGCACTGATTTGAGTACAAGAAATTTTGACTTTATTCCGTGGCAAATGCCTAATTTCAACCATCAGGTACCCCGCGGTGTTGACCTTGAGGTAAAGGCGGACAAGGTGCTTAAAGAGGCCTACGCCGAAGGGTTTGAGCTCGGCAGAAAGGAAGGCATCGAGAAAGCCCGGAGTGAGACCGCAATGATGGTTAACCAGTTCGCGAAAGTTCTGGAATCGCTCAATGCTTATACCCACGACTTTGACGATCAGATTGCCCGAGACCTTGTGTCTTTGTCGGGCAAGATCGCCGAACAGATTATTCATCGCGAACTGACAGTTTCGCCAGAGGCGATGTATTCAATGATAGAAAAAATTGTCGGCAACCTGCCCGGGGAAGATTTTAACGTGTCGATTCTATTAAATCCGGGTGACGCCGCGGCCTTCAGGGACCAGCTGCACGAGAGCAGCCTCGCGTGGAAAATTATTGATGATGCGGAAATAGAGCGGGGAGATTGCCGGGTGCAGTCAAACAACTCAACCGTAAACTGCAAACTGGCGGATCAGGTCATCGCCATTCTTGAAGCATCCCTGGATGATGATGAGTTCATCTCGGAGTAACCGACTACACCAACACCTGAATCGATATTCGGCTCAGGTTCCAGCCATGATGCCGGTTGTCGAGGGTAGGCTGGTTCGAATGGTCGGCTTGACGCTTGAGGCGAAAGGTTGTGTGGCACCGGTTGGCAGCCAGTGTCTTGTAGAAGTGCCCCATGGTGAATCTGTGCCTGCAGAAGTTGTCGGTTTCTCTGAGGACCGACTGTATCTGATGCCGATTGGTCCCATCCATGGGCTGACACCAGGTTGCCGCGTGGTACCAACTCTACGCTCTGGCGCGGTGGCCGTGGGTGACAGCTTAATTGGCAGAATAATCGATGGTGCGGGTGTGCCACTTGATGATAAAGGCCCGCTGCTGCTCAACAAACGTATTCCACTTCAGGGGAAACCCATCAATCCGATGAGTCGGCCAGGGATTACTGAGCCGCTGGATGTTGGCGTGCGAGCGGTGAATGGCTTGCTCACCATCGGCAAGGGCCAGCGAGTCGGCTTGTTTGCCGGTAGTGGCGTTGGAAAGAGTACCTTGCTCGGGATGATGACGCGCAATACCAAAGCAGATGTAGTCGTTGTTGGATTAATTGGCGAACGGGGCCGGGAGGTCAAGGAGTTTGTCGATGAAACCTTGATGGTCAGCGGCCTGGCGCGATCTGTGGTCGTCGCCACCCCGGCAGATGCGACCCCATTGTTGCGGATTCACGGCGCGCTCCGTGCGACTGCGATTGCTGAATATTATCGTGACAAAGGACTGAACGTACTTCTGCTCATGGATTCATTAACCCGTTTTGCACAGGCGCTGCGTGAGGTGGCCTTGTCCATTGGTGAATTCCCGGTCACGAAAGGGTATCCCCCTTCTGTGTTCGCCAAACTTCCGCAACTTATCGAGCGTGTCGGTAATGCGAGAGTCGGGTCCATTACCGGAATTTACACCGTACTTGTGGAAGGTGATGATCCGAATGAACCAATCGCGGATGCAGCTCGTGCGATTCTCGACGGTCACATCCAACTGTCCAGGACTGCTGCGGAATCTGGTGTGTATCCGGCAATTGATATCGAGGCTTCCATCTCACGTTCTATGATCAACATCGTGGACAAGGAGCAGATGAGTCTTTCGCGGGAATATCGCAAGCTGTCTTCGATTTACGAGCAGAGCAGGGACCTGATCAGCGTGGGTGCCTACCAGGCGGGTTCCGATATTGCGATTGACCGGGCGATAACCTTTCATCCTCATCTGGAGGGCTTCATCCAACAGGACATTCATGAAAAGCTGGATCTTAAAGCGAGCCTTGTAAGTCTGAAGGAACTGGGGAGTCGATGGAGAGGTGAGTAATTGAAGCGTTCTAATCGGATGCAAAAGCTCGCCAGACTGGCACGCAGCAAGGAGCGGCTGGCAGGTTACGAACTACGGCGATTGAAGCGGGCGCTTACCGAACAGGATGAACAGCTGACACAGCTCAACGACTATCGTAAAGAGTACTCGGATCAGTTAAAGCGTGTGGTTACCGAGGGCGTTGATGTCACGGCGCTACGTAATTTTCACCTGTTTTTTCGTGGTCTCAACGACGCAATCGATCAGCAGGGCTCCACCGTTGAAAATCATAATGATCACTTGAGGTCAGGCGAAGCGCGCTGGCGTCAGGAGTACCGCAAGGCTAATTCTCTGGACAATGCTTTCACAAAAATGCAAAAGGATGAACAAGCGGCGGCCGAGAAAATTGTCGATACGCGCAGCGAAGATCTCGTCACCTCTCGCAAGATCACCGATCGGTCGCGATAAAGGGATCTTGTTGGCAAGGAAATTGCACTTTTCGTAGTGCTCGACTTTACGAAGGAAGCTCAAATGAATTTAATCCTCGATTTACCCGCAGAAACCCGCACCACAAGCTCGGGATCGTCGCGAAGCAGGCCTGAGGCACAGCGCAGCCCTGCGGGCAAATCATTTTCGGAATCAATGCATGATCAGATGTCGAGTACCGCTGACACCGGCAAGCCACGCCAGAACCTGCCCCAAAACGGCAAAACTCTGCCAGATTCCCCCCCTGATCAACCCAGCAAACCCAACTCCCCCACAAATTTAATTCGGGACACCCAGGATATGGTAGTCCGGGACACCCAGGATGTAACGCAGAGGAATTTACTGGAGGACCCGCTGTTAGTTTCTGATTGGACCCAGAAAGGTTTTGCACAGGACACACAGGATTTGTTGCGCGACAACCAGTCTGCTGCCACCCTTTTTCAGGGCGCCCAATCTCTAGTTGAGGACAATCTACGGCCGGGTGTGAATGATCTCGTATTTAACAGCCAGCTCGATTCCACTCGACTACCAGAAGGTGTAACCGGATTAACGATACAAGCCGTTGAGATACCCATCGTCTCGAGTGTGCTCGCTGAAACTCTGATCGGCGGAACCAATCCAGGTAATGTGCAATCACTGGTCGGATTACAGTCTGGGCGACCGGGCGTCGACGAGACTCTACTATCCCTCGCGGAGCAATCGGTCGATCCGCGCAGTACAATGAAGATATTGGGTTTAGCCAACGCGAGGCCCGGACCAGCCGCATCTGAGCTACCCTCAACTCTTACACCTGCGATCGCGATGAGTGATGGCATAACCACAGAAGTGACCAAACGTGCGCAGCTGATCACCGCCAGCCTGACGGCCCCTTTAAATCAGGACACCCAGGTTTCTTTAATTTCCGCCGTCATGGAAGTTGCAGCGTCGGATCTCGACAACAACCGCCAATCCGGTCAACAATTTAGTTTCACCGCACCTCCTGCGTCTGCTGCTGATGTGCAAAAACCCCCTTCGTTACCGGTATTATCAACCCCGGCGGGGCAGCCTGGGTGGGATGCCGAGGTCGGTTCGAAGATTCGCTGGATGGTAGGTGGAGATGTTAAGTCAGCTGAAATCCGACTTAATCCGCAATCGCTCGGGACGCTGGAGATTCGAGTGGCTACGGACGAAGAAGGTACCCGTGTTACTTTCTTTACTCAGAACCAGCAGGCAAGAGAGTTGATGGAAAACAGCCTGCCCAGACTACGGGAGATATTCGCTGCTGCGGGCTTAACACTTGGGGAAGCCGAGGTTAATGATCGGAGTATGAGTGATAATCGGGACGAAGCATCAAGGTTCACCACGGAGTGGCAGGGCTTAAGTGATGAAATGCCCGTTGCCGAAACAGGTCTGCCAGCTGACCAGGGGACTTCCTATGAGGCGGAAGGATTTGTGGATACGTTCATCTGACCTTTTGATTGGCACGATGATGACTGATGTCCAGACAGACACCCCTGGCAGCCCGGTTATGTCGTGCCAAGTTTGATGAAGTAGAATAGGGGCGTTAATAATCCCTGGAACTGGCCGTGAGACAAGATCTTTACACGTTGATAGCGCAGCAAATATTTCCGGGCTCCGTCGTTTCTGGGCATCGCCCCCTTGAAGGCGGTGTATCGGCGAGTATGCATGCGGTGGAACTGGAACTACGCAATGGGCAGGTTGGTTGCTTCGTTGTTCGCCAGCACGGTACGTCAGCCTGGAAGTCTCGGGGCCACCATGTAACCGCGACTGAATTTGAGCTTCTACGAGCTTTGTTCAACAAGGGAACAAAGGTGCCCCAGCCGTTGTATCTTGACTGTTCAGGATCTGTGCTGGATTCGCCCTTCCTTGTGACGGAATTTGTCAATGGCTCCACCTCTGTGCATCCGGACGATCTGACCAGTCACCTGGAGCAGATGGCTGGATTTCTTGTTAGCCTGCACGATCTCGAGCCTGCCGAGATCGAGTTGCCGGACTTACCGTCGATTGAGGACCCGGTGGCAGGTGTTCTGAGTTACCTGGGGCAACTTGATCCCAACAATAGCTGGTTGAGTACTCTTGGTTCGTTAACGGCGAAGACGAATTTGCAAAGGTTGCTGCACGGGGACTTCTGGCCTGGAAATGTCGTGTGGAACAACGGCCGGTTAGCTGCGGTAATTGACTGGGAGGATGCATCTCTGGGTAATCCCATGGCTGATCTCGCATGTTGCCGGGTTGAGCTTATGTGTGAATACGGCAGTGCTGCTATGGAGACCTTTACAGATTTTTATCTTGGCAGCGGTAAACCTGATACGACAGATCTGCCGTTGTGGGAAACTTTTGTATCATCCTCCGCGTTGGTAACAATGCCTGATTGGGGGTTGGCACCTGAGGATGAAGCGCGTCGAAAAAAACAGACGAGCGAGTTTCTGAAGGAATCTCTTGATAGATTGTTGTTGTAGTCGATTAATCGTTGAAAACATGATCTCATTTCAAAGGAGTGAAAAGAGGACAGTGAAAAGAGGACATGCAGGGAATTATTGCGCAAAGTGAAAAGAGGACATGCAGGGAATTATTGCGCAAAAAAAGACACCCTGGACGTACTCATTGAAGAAATTTCAATCTTCTGGAAGCTAAATCATGCGAGAGGTCAAAGTAGCTGCATTGAAATAATGCAACAAGCGTTAGAGTGTGGCGCTGCAAGTGATTCTTTAGCGGGCCTGGCCCCGCCACATCATCCCGCCGAGTAAGTCCTGATCCAGCATTGACCGATTTGTCGGGCATAGTCCTTAATTGCGTCAACCGAACCGAGCGCCCGTTGCCAGCGACCTGGCTTTGGCATGAACTGACCCAGCCACAGATCCGCTGGCGGAACTCCCTTGAACCGCGTTGGTCTCGTGGATTGCTGGGCGACCAGCGTCCAGTTGACCAATTCGACGTACCGTCTAAGAGAGATTGTGAATGGTAATTCACCCATGGATTGGTTGATCGGTTTCAGGACAGCGTC
>JAJFKA010000075.1 GCA_021773555.1 Gammaproteobacteria bacterium | reverse complement strand
ACACCCTTGCCTTCAACTAACCGTTCCCCTTGTCGGGCCGGTAGCGGACTTTCACCGCCAAGTCACTCCGTTGCCACCACAGCTTCGGAGATAGCGCCAGTCTACGGCGCTGCGCGCCATGCCTGGCGCACCAAAAAAAAGGGTGGCCGAAGCCACCCTTTTAGTTCATTAAGTTCTTGCTAAAAGCTTAACGCTTAGTTAGCAGAAGACTTAGTGATGTCAGTCAGGAACCCATCCGGAGTACGGATGAATGAAGTGACTTCCAGGCCGTCGAATTCAGCAGTGACGTTTATGCGCCATTTGCCGGATCCGTCCCCGATTGCACCGGTCAGACCTTTAGTTGCATTACCGTTTTCGATATCTGCAGCTGTCAGCTGGATGGAAACTCCACCGGCCAACGTAAAGGTTACTGAAGTACCAGGATGTGCAACACCTGCATCATCAACACCTGTCAGGGTTACAAGGCCGGACTCTGCACCTGTATTGCTGATTCGCAGAATTGATTCCTGTGAAGTGTTGGTGCCCGGGTTTACAGTGTGAACGTCGAAGACGTCACCGTTGTAAGACATCGGGAACATCGTACCTGTAGAACCAGCTGGATCCACGACACCACCCAATGTACTGCTGGTGTTATCGAGATTAACTGTAACGGCAGCAGCAATAGCCTGATCTGCAATCACAACAGTTCCGGGAGGCCCAACGCTGGTGAAACACACGTCAAGTAAGTCTGTACCAGCATTGATCTTGGTGGACGTAAGGGTCGCGCTGGTAGCAGTTGCTGAGCCAGAAATATCATCTGAACCAGAAACGACACCGGCCACTGCAGGAGGAACGATACCCGCGATGGTCGCAACCGCCGCATCACCACCAGCCAATGTACAGGCTGTACCCGCTACTCCAGGAGATCCGAGAGTACCACCGGTATGAATACCGATCGCACCGCCGGCTGCCAGGAAGGCGCTGAAGTCAGTACCTGTCAGGGTGACGGTGTGCTGGTCAAGGCTTGTACCTGTCGCAGAACCGTCAAACTGGAACAAACCGCCAGCAGTCCATGCCGCAAAACCTGTTCCTGCCGCAGAAACATTAGCAGGGACAGCACCCGTTTGGGTGACACCAATGCTGATACGTCCAGCGTGGAATGTATTGACAGGTGTAGGATCATTGATCACGCCGAGGTCAGCAAAGTCAGTCTTGCTGGAGTTAACATTTGCACCAACATCAATTCGCTGAGCAGTGTTATGCGTGCTTGCATTGTAGGAAATAACCACACCTTCCAGCGAAGTGAACAGCGTAGCAGTATCAGTCAACAGTACAGTCGCAGATACGGGATCGAAGAAATCAACCGTCGCTGTGATCGTACCGCCGCCGCCGCCGAGTGCCGTATTAACGTTGTCGGTGATCAGGCTCCCTGCCGGGAATATCAGGACTGCGCCTGGTACCAGGCCAACAGGTGTGGCTGCCGGTGACAGGGTCACTGTCAGGACGCTACTGCCCGTTGGGGGTGTAATAGCATCAATCACCCAGGTGTTAGCGTTAGCGTTAGCCGCGTCGTTAGAACCAGGACCAACAGTCGGTATAACACCACCGGCTGCAGTGGCTGCAGTGAACTTACCGCTGTCAAGCGTGACGCGAATACCAAAACCGGTTGTTCGACCCAGGATCAAGTCGCCAATCTGTGCGTTAACATTGAAGGCCCCCTGGTTCGCTACAGTCGCGGTCGTTACCCCCAGCAAGTTAGACGCCAGCGCACTTTCGGCTACCGCGTAACTCGCATCATAAGCTGATGCTGACCCGGCCCCAAAAGTAATCGCTGCGGCGCCTAATGCCAAAGCAAATTTCTTTCTAATTAAACTCATTATTTATGTCTCCTGAGAACCCAGTTTTAGGATTCGTACTGGTTTATTTTGCAAAATATTACAAACTTTCTTTATTACACGATTCAAAATACAGCGATTCTCGAGTTACGCTATCGAACCGCGACGCTAACTTATTACATATCCGTAAAGACATCAATACTTTAGCGCTGTCTTTTCAGAACTTCGGTATGAAATTCATGGGCGAATTATATATGAATAAAATCAGAATGCTCGCCTCAAACGAAATTTTTTCACCTTTTATCCCTTATTTGGCCTATTTCATTCCATTTTTTATGCTGGAGGCCGTATTCTTGGCGATTTCAGCGGCTCCGCCAACCGCGATGTGGTTACCGCAACCACTCCAGTTGTCCTGTCAGAGCCCGGGTAATTTCCTGCGCCGTGCCGTCGTTTTCGATCACATAGGGCACGATCAACATGATCATTTCCGTACGGTCCTTGATTTCTTCCTTTGATTTAAACAAAGCACCCAGAAACGGCAGGTTCTTCAGATAAGGAACACCGGATTCTGAATCAGTGGAGCGGCTGGAGATCAATCCTCCGAGGATCACCGAACCTCCATCCTCAAGGCTTAAGGTCGTTTCGAGTCGACGATTGAAGATCGAGGGCGTTTGAATCGCGCCACCGGCGCTAATCGGCAATGCCTCGCTCACTTCCTGGCGGATCTGTAGGTCCACGCGATTGCCGGAATGCACCACGGGGCTCACTGACAGGATGATACCGGTCTTACGGTACTGGATGGTCTGGGTGATGCGTCCCTGGGTTTCGGTGGACTCAGCGCTGCTGGTGATAATGGGCACCTCTGTACCCACATCAATATCAGCAGTCTCCCCGCTTTGCACCAGGATCCGCGGTGTCGACAGCAGATTTACCCGGCTGTCGGACGCAAATGCATTCAGGGCTACCTTGGCCTGACCCACTGAGTTCAGTACGATCGCCGATAAACCCGACCCGCCGAGAGATTCGCTCGGCTTGGAGGTAAATGTCTCGCCGAATTGAGTCTGGTTACCGCGGGCCAGCCACTCGACGCCGAAATTCTCCTGGTCGTTCAGAGTGACTTCCGCGATCGTTACCTCAATCAGTACCTGCTTTGGTGCCTGGTCCAGGCGTTTGATCAGATCCAGCAACTCGTACCACTGGGCCGCCACACCGCTGAACAGAATCGAGTTGCGGGTTTCGTCAATCACGATGCGCCCCTGCCCGTCGCCTGTCTGCAGACTGGTATCCGTTGCAGCACCTGAATCTTCAGCACCGGGAACGGCATGTCCCAACAACTGGTTGATGGTGGCGGAGATACTTTCAGCAGTGGTGTTCTGGACCTTGTAAATAAAAACCGTTTTGCCTGAGTCTTCAGTCGGTTTATCCAGCAACTGGATCCAGGATCGCGCATGCTCCAGAAGTTTGTCGTCCGCAGCAAACAGGATGATCTGGTTTGCCTCCGAAATGGGCAGGACGATGATTGATCCGCTTTGCTGCAGGTTGCTCGAGGCACCATAGCCTTCCGCCGACAGCACATCGACCAGGCGTTTGGCAATCTGCTCGGCATCAATAAAATAGGGCCGGACAATCAGGCTGTTGCGGCCCCGCATAAACGGTTGATCCAGCGCCTCAACGGCCTTCAATGCCTCCCGGACGATGCTCTCACTGCCGCGGAGAATAACCGCATTGCGGCGCACATCCGGCAAAACTGTGAGCCCGTTTTGCCCCAGGGCGCTCGTGAGCCAGCCACTGACATCACCACTGCGAACCGAATTCAGCGGTACCAGCTGAAAGATCGGGCGATGGCTTAACGGCACATCCGGCAATGCCCTGCCGCTGACAAGTAAAGGCACCTGCTTGCCATCACCACCGGTCTTAAAAAAATTGATCAGATTATCCTGCAATCTGATGCCGACCCCGTACTGTTCGAGCACCTGGACCGCCAGCAGGTAGATATCCGCCGGACTTTGCGGTTCAGTGGCGCGCAGCGTGACCTGGTCAGTCAGGCTCGCCAATTCCGGAGGCATTGAAAAATTCAGCCCCAGGGTCGTCCCGAATACTTCATCAATAAAGGCAGGCAGCGCCAGCCCGTCCACGTTAACCTGCAGCTTGCCGGAACCAAGCGTCGGTACAGCGCGGGTTCGAGCGGTATCCACCGCGGTAACATAGTCCGGCAGGACGGGTCCGGCAATGGCGTCGAGCGCTGTTTCTGCGGTCCCGGCGGACCCGGTTGACCCGGAAGCTGAGCCCGCTTCTGATGAGCCCTCCTGCTTATAATTTTCCAGAGGCTTAGGGACTGTAATGGTTTCCGAAACCGTACAGGCAGTCAGGCTCAGCACCACCAGTATTCTCGACAAACTAACTGCCCGGCGCCAGAATCTGTAAAATATTGCTGGATCTGTCATATTATTTTGCCAACCGCCTTTATAAAGTTGATGCCGCTCACTGATTGTCCGGAGTGTTGAGCTGGTATAACGACAACATAACCTCTGTGTCACCGCTCCGATAAGAAATACCGGTATTGCCAACAGCCGACAGCGTCAGACCCGGTATTATTTCCTGTCCAACCGAGAGCCTTACAACACGCCCCTCCTGGCTGCGCCAGATCAAAGCAAAGGGCTCGGCTTCCTTGAGTATACCAAGCAACTGCCAGCGTTGGTCCTCGGCTCCTTCCTGCCCTGCATTCTGCCCGGAACTCGGCACCGTGATGCCCCAGATCTTCTTCGCCGCCACCAGGTTGAAATCCGCCTGCAAGCCGTCATATTTTTTTAATTCGATTTCAACCCTGGCATCAGTTACTGGCAGACCGCTCTCGTTGGGGAGCTGAAAATAAAATCCGATTCTCGCACAGACTGATACTGCCAGCACAAACAGCACTGCGATCAATATAACTTTACGATTAATAACATCCATTCAGGGCGTCTTCCTAAACCATGCAGTTGCCGTCAGGTCAAACGCTTTGCGTCGGTCATTGTATATCTTTAATGTTTCTATAATGGTTACTTTGTCCAGCGACTCCATTTTGAACAAAAGCCGTTGTAACTCGGCGGGCTCGGCTTCCCCCTGAATTCTCAAAGAGACCTCCCACAAATCAATGATGCCGGTTTTCTCTTCCACCGGAAGCATGCTCGTGCGCACATTTTTGACGTGCACGCCACTGAGCTGCTGGTCGACCCAGGTCTGGAATGTCGCCTGAGCAAGACCCTCACTACGGCTACTCCACAGTGACGATTCTGCCTGCATTTTTAAGACCCGGCTCTCATCGGCCTGAATCAGCCACGAGCGTTGCGCAGATACTGAACTGACATCCCTGACTTTTTCGTTTAAGCGCAGAAATTCCGTCTCAAGTTCTTCGCGAACGTCATTTAATACCAATGACGCGTATAGCAGCAGGATGGCAACAATCGCCCATAATCCAACTCGCAGGCGCGTATTGGCTTCAAGTTCCTGCAACATATTCTTTAGCGCCTGGGGACTATTCAACTTCAGATTCCGCCTTGATCGTCATAGTGACACTAATATCATTTTCCTTTGCGCCCTTGATGGCACTTACCCGACTTATCCCGGGTTGCCGCTCAAACGCTTCAACGTAGGTCGGTAACGGTTCCCGCGCATTCGAAAGTTTCACCTTGAGGATCGAATTGCTCAGATCAAATTCACTGAGCCACACTCCTTCCTCCGTCAGGGAAGCCGCAACGGTTGCCAGCAAGGCCAGCACCGGTGGCTCGCTGCGCAGCTCGTTCAACAAGGCAATGGTTTGCTGGTTCTTCTGCACCAGACTCCTGGCTTCCAGAATATCGCCGATACCACTCGATAACTCATCGTATTCCGAATTAAGCGCGTGCACTTCCTCTTGCCATAACCACACCTGGTTGGCTTGCCAAATCAAGACTCCCGACATTAATGCCAGCAGAGCAAGCACCATTACCTTCTCGTTAAGCAGATCGACTGGTCGTGTCATACCACCCGGTTCTGCCCAGGGCCTGGCAGCAAAATTTTTCGCGTCCAGGACCGAAGGCAATGCCGCGATCTGCATTCCCGCGCCGCGCAGGAAAAATTGCCACTCCGACTGACCTGGTAGCACTTTCCAGAACCGGCTTGCCCAGAGCACATTATTACGCCAGACCCGTCCTTCATAACCCTCGTTGAGTTCCAGGAGTTGCTGATGATGGATCACCTCTGAATCAGCGGATGCTCCGGCATCAGGCGAACAAGGTCTCTGGCCGACAAACAATGATTCGGACAGGATCTTGTCTGCCGGAACTGATGGCGCCGCGGCTATCCAGACTTGTGCGTGTCCACCTTGCCAGACAACACATTTCTTGAACGTCGCCATCGGACTCCATTTTCGAATCTGCAGATCGAGTGCACCCGCCCGAAATTCCTTTTTCACATCACACAGGTCAAACACCCGATAGAGGCACTGCCCACGAGAGACAACGTACTCAGCCGGCCAAAACCCGTCCTGAAGCACACGCGGGTCCGGTGCCTGTTCGTCTGCGGCGGCGTCAGCCTGGCGCTCAATTAAATAGCGCTTGCGCTGCAGAAAGTACGGCAGGCCTTTTTTTATCTTGTCCAACATCCGATGCTTTCTCGTATGGAAATCTAAACGATTCAGTAATTGACCAGGGTTTTCCACCCGGCTCCAGCGACTTCAGTTTTATACCGAAGTATTCTCGCATCCCCTCATAGCCTGGCTGCCAGATTGTCATGCCAACGTAGGGTGAGGGGAAAAGAACATAGGCATCCAGCACCTCAGCAGGAATGTCACCCAACTGGCTGGCGAGCATTGTACGACTCTCAAACGCTTTTTGTTGGCGCAGCTCGACAATTTTTCGCGCATTTTTTACCGAAACGCCAGGAAGAGTTTGCAATACTTCTTCAGGTGCCGTGTTCAGGTTCAACTGTGCGTTCCTGACAGTGGAGAAAAAGGTCATGAATATCCGGTCAGGTATGGGTAATTCTTCCTGGCTCCAGCCGAGAACATTTCGAAGTTCCAGTGTGGAAAGCAGTTCGCTGTTGCGTGGTCCTGGTTTGCCCTGCTGTCTGTATTGTGCCGCTTCCGCACCATTGAGCCGATACAACTCATCCTCATCGATGTAGTCGCGTAATTTATCCACGAGCGCATTCCGTTGCTCAAAATCGATGTTGTGCGCACCCAGGAAGCTCTCGATGAGTGCGTCGGAACCGTAGTTGATATTAATCAAGCCACGTTGATCCTGAAGCGAAAAGACGACGTCCCCTGCCCCTTTATAAACCCGGTTATCGAGCCTGATCTCGTTACCCAGAGCAGATGTATCCCAGTTTCCTTCGCCATCCATCTCGCTCCGATCCAGGGGTGTGAATCCAGTGGACACACCCGCAACGGTCATCCTCTCTGTCGACAGCAGGTAAAGCAGCGCCGATCGGGTTGTGTGGGCATCTACCACAAACTGGGTCCGTTCCGCTTCCACAAACCGTTGCTCGAGTGCGTTGGTTACCCAGGATGATAAATAGCTGACGATCAGGACTCCGGTAAGCAGAAGCCACAGAACCACCACCAGCAGAAAGCCTTTCTCTTTACTGTGAAAAGCCACCATCAACCGCCCAACACTTCGAACGAGGGTGGCGGACTCCAGTCACTTATCACGGGTATATACAATGTATACCCGACACGATTGGACAGCAGAATCAGATCAGGGAGGTCTGGTGCACCTGCCTTTTCTGGTGGCCACTGGTTGTGCCACGTTCCGCTGCCGTCCCTGAATCTAAATACCAACTCGGCGCCGCGCTTGAACGAAGCGACCGTCCAGACGTTTTCGTTCCGTCCCTGGTACTTAAGCTCAGAACCAGCAACCGAAGGTGCGATGATCCACTGAACCCGCTGGGCAATACCCTGCTCACCATCGAGGCTGGACAGACTCAGGAACGACAACGAGTTGCTGTTTCCGGTTACGCCACCAAAGCGTTGATCGTAGTCCGGCGCCATGTGGGAGACAGTCTGGCTTAACCATTCGCGGCTTAACATCGCCTCGTGCTGACGATCGACATGTATCAATACCCGGTTGTGAATCGTGAAGAAAAAGCTCGACATCTGGTAGAGCAGCGTCGAGGTAAGTCCGACAATAACCAGTACCACCAGAATCTCAAGCAGCGTAAATCCCCGACTGTTACGCCAGTTCAATGGGGAGCGGCTGCAGCCGGGAGTGTCAGGATTCACGCTGACGAACCTGCTTGTAACCTACCTGGCGAGTGACAAATGAGGAGAGCGGCTTTCCATCTCTCGTCAGCTCAACCGTCACTTCATACAGACCGACCTGGTAGAGCCCAGGCAGGCCGTAACGATTCACAGAGTCTTTAGGCGGCTCCACCGCTGTAGCTTGCCACTGCATGTCATAGTCACCCATATCCCAATGACCAGCGGGTTCAATCATCGGATTAATGATCTCAATTACCGCAACTGCCTGCTGGGTAACATATTGCCGCTCCGCATGGGCCTCAACCCGGGACAGGGTAACCATGACGGTATTAACCCAGCCAAACAAGGCACCACCCGATACGCCAACCACAGCGATCGCAACAATCGCTTCGAGCAGGCTGAATCCGGTCTGCTGTTTTCTACTGCGTGCTGGCATGATTTTCTGAGACGTTACAATAAGGTGGTTCGAGGTGAAGTGTACTCACTCGAGTCTTGTAGCTGATTGTCAATTCAGAACCCCGGCAGATACCTTGATCGGTAATGACCAGCTCAGGTTCAAACAGCAGGGCAACCCCTTCAGGTAGCAGGTCCGCATGATCCGCCATATTGCCGGTTCGATACTCCGTGCCTTCCCGGTAAGCTGAAATGGATCTCAGCCGAATCTCCTGAATCACGTCTTCTTTTAGATTCCGCCATTGCCAGGAATCATAGCTGACGCTCAACGACGGCAGGACCACCGCGGTGAGCAGGCTGATGATGGCCAGCACCACCAGCATCTCCAGCAACGAATATCCTGACTTCCGGAATACCACGATTCTTATCTCCGCTCACCGCTTAATTTTCTGCGAGCATGCCGACATCCGCATCGAATCCCTGCCCTCCGGCAACTCCGTCAGCCCCCAGGGTATACAGACTAAACGGCTGGTCCTGACTGGGGGTAAGCGCATATTCGTAGGGCCTGTTCCAGGGATCGAGCGGCACACCTGCCTCAATGTAAGGGCCTTCCCAATACTCGGCGGCATCTGCACCAGAAGGCTTGCGATACAACATTGCCAGGCCCTCTTCGGTGCTCGGGAACCTGTTGATATCGAGGCGCATTGTTTGCAGGGCACCTTTTAGCATCTTGATCTGGGTTTCTGCTGTCTGCACCTTGGCCTTATCCGCCTGGTTAAAAAGTCTCGGACCAACAAGGCCGGCCAGCAATCCCATAATGACCAGCACCACCAGCATCTCCAGCAGGGAAAAGCCACCCTCGGTTGCATTGTGCAACCTCGTAAAATTAGTTTTCAACGATCAAACTCCTATTTCATTTGCACTGGTGATGGCAAGAATCACGCCCAGCATAATGGTACCGACGAAAATGCCGATGATCAGTATCGAAAGTGGTTCAATAAGGATTAACAGGCGCTTCATTCGGTTGCGCATGCTTTCTTCATAGAGCCTGGCAACAGAGATGAGCACCGCGGGTAGCTGACCTGACTTTTCGCCCACCTGCACGAGGTTGTAGGCGGATGCTGAAACTGCACCGTTTTCGAGCAGCGCTTCTGATAGAGCACTACCCTTGACGACCGCGTCACGAACCTGATCGAGCTTGAGCATTCGCTGCCTGATTTCTACACCTTTATTGGCAAGTTCAAGCGCAGGTATTAACGCAACCCGATTGTTCAGCAACGTACCCAGCATTTTTGCCCACCGGGCGGTATCGGATTCTGTGAGCCAATCTCCTAACAACGGTAGTCTGCTGCACTGCTCCATGAAGGAGTTTTTGACCTGATCGTTTCGGGATGCCCAGACTATGACCCCGGTGATCGCAGCCATCCCCAACAACATGACAGTGGTGTTGTCGTTGCTCCATTTACCTGCACTGAGTACCACCCAGGCAAGCAACGGAAGCTCGGTGCCATTGTTCAGCAGATTGCTGAATTTCGGCACAACGACGGAGAAAATCAATCCGATCGCCCCTATACCAGCGAGGACCAGTATCGCCGGATAGATCAGCGCATTTTTCAGTTCGTTGCCGATCGCCTGCTCGTATTCCATCTGCTCAAGCCCACCTTCCAGGGACTCTGCCAGATTACCGGTCATCTCTCCTGCCTTGGCCAACTGTAAGAGATACTCGGGTAAATCGAGTTTGGTCAGTCTCAGGGACTCCGAAAAGGCCTCACCGGCCTGCAGGGACCTGGTCACCTTGTCAAACTCGACCCTGATGGACGGACTCGCGGCGCTCCTCGCCTGCGACGACACTGCATCGACAATCGATACTCCGGAACGCAGCAGGATCACTAACTCGAACAGGCAGACGATCAGGTCCGGTTTTTTGATCTTGCCACCTGATGACGCCGTTCCGGCAACGGTTCCGGCATCAATTTTGACCGGGATAAGGCCACGGCCTTCCAGCACTCTCAGCGCGTCTTTCTCGGAACTTGCGTCCACGCTGCCTTTGAGAATCTGTTGGGCCGCACCAATGGCCTGATAGTTGTAGCGAATCGTTTCAGGCATCGCTTATTCCTGAAAGCTGGTAACGCGAAGAACTTCATCGATCGTCGTCATTCCTGCCCGGGCTTTCAACAAACCGTCTTCTTTCATAAATCGCGTTCCTTTTAGCGCAAGCGATCTGCGCATGTCATCCAGGGACTTACCCGCAAGAATCATTTCCTGGAGTTGTTCCGTGACCGGAATCAGTTCATAAATACCAAGGCGGCCCTTATAACCCGTGTGACTGCAAACACTGCATCCTTGCGGCAAGCGCCAGTCAGACGCTTCCCCGGCACTCGCCATGTCGTCGAGGCGGTCGCGCAGATCTGCACTGATGGTTGGCTGTTCATCGGCAATGGAGCAGGCCTGACATACCCGGCGCACCAGCCGCTGGGCCTGCACGCCAACAATCGGTGTTGCCACAAGAAAGGGTTCTATGCCCATGTCCGTCAGTCGTACAAACGCACTGACCGCGTCATTGGTGTGCATGGTCGATAACACAAGGTGACCGGTGAGCGATGCCTGGATCGCCATTTCTGCAGTTTCAAGGTCACGGATCTCGCCCACCATAACCACGTCCGGGTCCTGGCGGAGAATAGAGCGCAGGGCACTGGCGAAGGTCAGCCCAATTTCTGCGTGCGTCTGAACCTGGGTTACACCGGGCAGCTTGAACTCCACGGGATCTTCCACCGTGATAATTTTGCGCACACCATCATTGGAATCGTCTATGGCCGCATAGAGCGTTGATGACTTACCAGACCCGGTTGGTCCGGTGACCAGTACAATACCGTGCGGCTGACGCATCCAGCGCTTCATCAAATCCATATGATCAACCCGCATCCCCAGACGGTCGAGTTGCATTTCCTCACGCTCTTTTGGCAGCAGCCTCATCACCAGTGACTCGCCGTCAACCCCGGGCAGTGTCGATACCCGGATTTCGTAATCCTTGCCGCCAACGCGGGTGGAGAATCGACCATCCTGCGGTAATCGCCGTTCCGCAATGTCGATGTTGGAAATAAGCTTCACCCGGGAAACCAGGGCGTTAAATCGATCAGACGGCAGGTTATGCTGGGTTCTCAATACACCATCGACCCTGAATCTCACCTTGAATGCGTCCTGCTCGGGTTCCACATGTACATCCGAGGCATTCAGGTCACCCGCCTGGGCCATAATGTTGTTCACCAGTTCAACCGTTGGGCCGTCCTCCGCCATTTCGATCAGCCGCTGCAGGTTGTCGTCCTGCTGGGACAGGGTCGAGGAGCGCACATAAGAGAGCAATCTGCCGAGACTCTGTGAAGTTGACAGATGCGCGACCGGCGTCGAATCGGGCAGCATCACACTGAGCGCTTCGAGAATGGAAGTAGACAGGACATCCTGGGCGGTATAACAGAGCCTGTCCTGGTCCGCCCAGACCACAACCTGCTGGTCAAACATCCAGTCCATGTTGAGACCATGGGTTTCAGCGTTCAGCTGAATATCGCTGAGCGATGGCTCCTTACCAGTTTTACCGAGAATGGGCATCTGCAGTTGCGTCGAAAGACAGTCAAGCAGCACATCCTCAGAAATAGCCCCGGCACGCATTAGCAACTGTCCGATACGACCACCTACTTTCTGCTGGACACGCAGCGCCTGATCAATGTCCTGGGCACTGACCAGACCCTGACTGACCAGAAATTCTCCAATGAGGGTTGATTCGATTTTTTGGTTGGCGTTCACTGCAGATTCATAAAAATTAGTAAGTTACGGCGACTTATTCTATCAGTTATTAAGGTTTTCGGTGCACGAAATTCAATGATGCCCCACTTCCGGACATCAAATCCCGGTCCGAGTTGCCAGACCCGGTTCAGCCACGCAATATGAGGACAATCAGCCAGCCCTGTTAACAGTTAAGGATCAGTATGATCACGGTGTATCCCGCCCGTAGCATTATCACCATGAATCCCTCACTGCCTCGTGCAGAAGCCGTCGCGGTTCGCGGTGAGGAAATCATCGAGGTTGGCACCCTTTCGAGCTTCGCCCCCTGGCTGACCCGCCACGAGCATCGTATTGATGACCAATTTAAGGATGCGGTGATCGTTCCCGGACTGATCGACCCGCACCTGCACCCGGCTATGGCCGCTGTGATTTTACCCATGCACTTTATAACCGCCATGCCGTGGCGGCTACCCTGGGAGACAATTCCGGCTTCCACCACGGCGGCTGAGTTTGACCTGCGCCTGCAACAGCTCATCCGTTCAACCGACGATGAACTGCTGATCATCTGGGGGCATCACACCTTATGGCATGGCGAGATCACCCGGGCGCGCATCAACCAGTTCAACGCAAAACGCCCTATCATCGTCTGGAATCGCTCCTTTCATGAGCTATGCATGAATGATGGCGCCCTTGCTTACCTTAAGATCGATGCCGCGGACGTTCAAAACCGCCCACAGATCGACTTTGATCGGGGCAGGTTTTATGAGTCGGGACTCGGTTTTGCGTTCAGACACCTTAACCCCTATCTCCTGGCTCCGGAACGTTTTGAGGCTGGCCTCGCACGGTTAAAGGAGGTTGTTCACTTTGGCGGCCATACCACAGTGGCAGATCTGGCCGTGGGTATGTTCGATCTGGAAATCGAACTGGACGCCCAGGCCAAAGTGTTCGATGCCAGCACGCCCTTTCGGATAGAAATGGTCGCGAATGGTCTCGCGCTGAAACGCAATCGATCCCTTCAGGAAACTGAGAAATTTATCTCCGCGCTGCCGTCACGGAACCATCCCGGGCGCCGATTCGCCAGACGCGTCAAGTTGTTCGCAGATGGCGCATTTTTCTCTGAGCTTGCCCAGCTCGGTTCCCCGGGTTATATCGACGGACATCACGGTGAATGGTTAACACCACCCGAAACACTGGAAGAGGATATTCGTCACTACTGGCACCAGGGATATCAGGTTCACGTGCATGTGACAGGGGATCTGGGGTGCGAGCTTGCCCTCGACATTCTTGAGAAAATGCAGTTCGAGAAACCAAGATTCAATCACGGCTTTACCCTGGAACACTTCGGTTACTCAACGCCCGAACAGGTCCAGCGCGCATCGTTGCTCGGTGCCAGTGTGTCCGCTAACATTTATTACCTGCATGAACTTTCGCACATTTACGCAGGGCAGTCGGTCGGATTCGAGCGCGCCTCAGCCATGGCCAGAATCGGCAGTTGTATGCGCGAGGGAGTTATGACCACGCTGCATTCGGACTTCACCATGGCGCCCGCCCAACCGTTGATGAGCATGTGGGTGGCGGTAAACCGGGTCAATGCAATGGGTGACGTAATGGGTATAAATGAGTGCATCACTGCCGAGCAGGCACTCCGGGCGGTAACGATTAACGCCGCCTGGGTACTCGGTATCGCTGATCAGACCGGCAGTATCAGAGCGGGTAAAAAAGCAGACTTCACCATACTGGCCGATGATCCACTAACCATCGATCCCATGAAGATCAAGGATATCGAAATTCTCGCCACGGTATTTGAAGGTCAGGTACACCCGCTAAAGGTCTGATCTGTCGACCCCTACTTTTTACCCAGATGTTTTTCCACCATATCGTAGGCATGCTGGATTTCCTTGAATTTTTCTTCGGCCGCTGCCGCAAATTCAGGCGGCAGACCCTTCGATTGAATTCGATCCGGGTGGTGTTTCATCGCCAGTTTCCGATATTTCTTTTTCACCTCGACGAGGGAATCGCCATTGCGCGAACCCAATATTTCATAGAAACCATCAATATTGTCAGGTAGACCGGTGAATCGCGCCTTGATCTGCTGATACTGACCCTGCAGGCCAAACAGTGATGCAGCTTCCAAAATTAACTGTTCCTCAGCCGCATGCAGTTCCCCATCGGCAAGAGCAACCAGCAGCAGCAACTCCAACAATGATCCTAACATTTCAGGTGAGCTGCCGAACTCCGTATAAAACTGCCCGGCAAAATCTTCAAATTTCTGATCGGAATCCTTGGCAGCATTAAAAATGTTGATCGCAAACTCTCGCGCCTCGCTGGAAAGACGCAGGTTGTCGCGCATGACTCGATCAATTACCTCAATCTCATGGCTGGTGACTGATCCATCGGCCTTCGCCAGTTTTCCCAGCATTGAGAAAGTCGCGACAAAGTAGACGCTTTGTCGGGTTTCCAGAAGACTCAAACCGCCTCCGGAATCCACCGCATGATGACCGATCACGGCGCCAAGCACTGCCCCCAGCGGACCAGCAAGAACAAAACCCAGACCACCGCCGAGGATTTTTCCCATCCAGCTCATTTGTTCAGGCCGCGTTCAATTGATTGACAAAATTCCATGACGAGTCCGGCAAGGATCGGCACAACCCCGTCTGGAATATTATGGCCCATACCCGGGATTACATTAAGTTTGCAGCCGGGAATACATCGTGCCGTATCCTCACCTGCCTCAACCGGAATCAGTGGATCATCCGCGCCATGAATCACCAGTGATGGCACGGCAATTTTTCCCAACAACGCAACCCTGTCGCCGAAGCCGACGACAGCAGCCATTTGCCGCGCAACACCAGAAGGATTGTAATTACGAATCCGTCGAGCCCTGGCTATATTGAGTCGTTGTTCCAGGGATTGCGGGTAACCTGGACTACCGCAGATCTCCAGACCTTCGGCAGTTAGCAAGTCGATGGCAGCAACGCCACCGGCCGGGTCAGGCTCAGCGTTAAGTGACGCCTGCGCCGCAGGAGTTGCGGCCGGTAATCCCGGACGGCCGCTTGACGACATGACCGAGAGCATGCTGCGCAGTCTGTTCCCGTGGCTTGCCGCCAATACCTGTACTATCATCCCGCCCATGGAGATGCCCAATACGTGAGCCGTTGCGATGTCGAGGGCGTCCATCAAGCCGACGATGTCAGCGGCCATATCGTTCAATGTATACGCCGGTTCACAGACTCCGCGAGCAATCTGCCCAAGGTCCGGTCTCCCGTACTCATCAAACCTGGTGGATAGACCAACGTCGCGGTTATCCATACAAACGACGCGAAATCCTCCACCAACCAGCGCATCGATAAAGCTGGTCGGCCAGTCGATCAGCTGGGTACCCAGCCCCCGGATCAGCAGGATTGGAATGCCCTCCTGCTCACCAGTGACCGTGTATTCAATTTCGATACCGTTCGCCCGGGTCCGGCTCATACCATCTCTCCGCCCATCAGGGCCAGAATTTCAGCGGTTTTATCCTGCATCAGGCTCTCGTCTGCGCGGGATTCAACGTTAAGGCGGACAACCGGTTCGGTATTTGACATCCGCAGGTTGAATCGCCATTGATCAAATTCCATACTCAGACCATCGGTATGATCACTGGCAATACAGTCAGATTCAAATTGATGCTCGATACGGCTCAGCACGGCACCAGGATCCTCGATTCGCTGGTTTATTTCGCCACTCGCCGGAAACATCGCCATTCGCTCATCCACCAGATCAGCCAGTGATTTGGAGGTAGCAACCATGAGCCCGACGACAAGCAGCCAGGGCACCATGCCGCTGTCACAATAGGCGAAGTCTCTGAAATAATGATGCGCACTCATCTCACCACCGTAGACCGCATTTTCAAGGCGCATACGTTCTTTGATGAATGCATGCCCGGTTTTGCTCTGCACCGCGGTACCCCCGGCAGAATTGACTATATCAATGGTATTCCAGGTCAGTCTTGGATCATGAATGATGCGCTCGTCGCTGCTTCGATCTAAAAAGGCTTTCGCTAACAAGCCGACTATGTAGTAACCCTCGATAAAACGTCCACTGGCGTCGAAAAAGAAACAACGATCAAAATCTCCATCCCAGGCGATGCCCATATCCGCATTGTGTGCTGCAATCGCCTCGATGGTGACGCGACGATTTTCCACCACCAGGGGATTGGGCACACCGTTAGGAAAGTTACCATCCGCCTCATGATGAAGCTTGATAAATTCGATCGGCAGGAATGGCTCAAGCCGATCAATGACATCCCCCGCTCCTCCATTTCCAGCATTGACAACAATTTTCAGCCGTGTTTCGCGCCCGGATAAACTGGCCAGATCCAGATACTCCAGTAACTTCGCGATGTAGGCTGCACGATGATCAAGGGGTGTAAGGGTGCCAGGATTCGCTACTGACGGAAAATCATTGGCTTCAGCGAGACGCTGTATTTCATCCAGACCAGAATCACCACTGATAGGGATCGACTCTTCCCGCACAAATTTCATGCCATTGTAGTCCTTCGGATTGTGGCTCGCAGTGACCACGATGCCGCCGTCCATTTCATAGTAGGAGGTCGCGAAATAAATTTCTTCAGTGCCACACTCTCCGATGTGGAATACATCCACACCTGAATCGATTAGTCCCGCCACAAGAGCATCAGATATTGATGGACTGGACAACCGAATGTCGTGGCCAACAACTACCTTGCCTGGACTGAGCCAGGTTGCGTAGGCCCGACCAACCCGATACGCAATGTCCTCATTCAGTTCATCAGGAATCCTGCCGCGCAGGTCATACGCCTTAAAGCACTTTATTCGTTCAACCACACCCCATTCCATTTGATCAACCAGAAGACCAGACATTCTACACTGAATACCGCGCGTGGACTTGCTAGGTGGATGAAATTCGAAAGGACTTCAGGGTGATGCCGAGGCTGACATCCCGCTTTAACGAGACCAGTTGCCGACAACGATTTGCCAGGGTTGCGTGTTCCTGAACCTTGCGCACTGGAGCGTCTTCGCTGGATGCATTGAGAATAGACTGGAGGTCCGGGTATTGGGTTAGCAAGGTCGCGGCAGTTTTTTTACCAATACCAGGGACACCCTTGATGTTGTTGCCAGGCTCGCCTGTCAGCGCCCAGTAGTCACAGAGTTGTTCAATCTGGCACCCATATCGCGCGATGGAGTCAGCAGCGAAGGTTTCGGATTGATCAAAGTGATTGACGATGCGAATGCCCTGCTGAAACAGTTGTTGGTAGGATTTGTCAGTGGACAGAATAATCGCCTCGCCATCTGCAGCAACGATGCCGGTCGCAAGTGTCGCAATAACGTCATCTGCTTCGTAGTTGGGTAACGAAAATGTCCGCAGGCCAAGTCCGGCGAGTTGTTCTGAGACTTCCGGCAGGGCTTCCAGCAGTGCTCTGGGGGTTGGTGAACGACCCGCCTTGTATTCCGGGTAAAGTAGATGTCTCCAGGTCGTATCATGTTCTTCCAGAACAAAAACGGCGTGGGTTGGATCAAGACTCACCAGTGCCCGCTGAACGGAGCGGCTGATGTTGTGACACAGCTCATCAATTGCGCGTTCTGGATCCGGGTGCGCTTCATATATACGCCGGACGAGATTAAACCCATCAATGAGCAGCACCCTAAATCGCATTGCTTGTTGTCGCGTGTCTGGCATACAGTTTTCGATACTGTCTGGCGCGTCGTGACTCTACAGGAAGGATTTACACAGGCACACGGGCTTCAAAATCCGATCGCCGCTCCTTCATACCGGGGATCTTTTATGCCGTGGATCATACCGTCTTTGAACATAATCGAGTTGGCATCACCGATTCCACGTCCGAAACGAGCATCCTGCATATTAATGTGTTTCATTTCATTGAGTCGCTTGCGCGTGTCTGCGCTCAGCGCAAACCGATCAAAATATATTGAATCAGGCTTCCACTGGTGATGGAAACGAGGTAACGAAACCGCGTCATCAATATTCATTCCATGGTCGATCACATTAATGATTACCTGCAAGGTCGTCGTAATGATGGTTGAGCCACCGGGCGATCCCGTTATCAGCACCGGCTTTCCATCCCTGGTCACGATGGTCGGCGACATTGAACTCAGCATTCGTTTACCAGGCTCGATGGCGTTGGCTGCCCTGCCAATCACATCGAACTGATTTGGCGTGTTTTCTTTAACCGAGAAGTCGTCCATTTCATTGTTGAGCAGAATACCCGTTCCCGGCGCAACGATCTTGCTCCCAAAACTGCTGTTCAATGTCGTGGTCAGTGCGACCATCATGCCGCTCTTATCCATCACTGAAAAATGGGTGGTCTGCATACTTTCCTCAGGCCAGTTGCCAGCCCCGATATCATCGCTGCGAGAAGCAGATTGCGGATCAAAGTCACTAAAGCGCGCTCTGGCATAGGCTTTGTCGGTCAGCATGTCGACCGGAACATCATAATAATCCGGGTCTCCCAGATGCTCGGCCCTATCCGCATAAGCACGTCTTTCTGCTTCTACCATGAGATGAATGACCTCGGCACTGCCCCATCCCATGCGACCCGTATCAAACGGTTCGATCATATTCAGCATCTGGGCGATTAATACCCCACCCGAAGAAGGTGGACCCATCCCCCAGATGTCGTATTCCTTGTAGCTGCTTTTTACAGGTTTGCGCCAGACAGATCGATAGCCGGAAAGATCAGAGAGCGTGATATCCCCGCCGCCCCGCTTCATTTCATTTACAATCATGCTCGCCACAGCGCCCTTGTAGAATCCGTCGCGGCCTTTACTGGAAATTAACTCGAGGGTCTTTGCCAGATCCGGCTGAACCCAGATCTGACCTTCCTTGAACGGCTTCCCATGATCACTGAATTTGGCCATCGACGCCGGATACGCCGCCATATTTTTAAGCTGGCGCTCAAATTGTCGCGCTAGATCATAGGTAAGCGGGAAACCTTCCTTTGCGAGTCGGATGGCAGGTGCCATCACTTCCTGTCGTGACTTGACACCATATTTCTTCAACAGCACGAGCAACCCGTCTACTGACCCGGGCGTGCCGCTGGCCTTATGGGACCGGGTCGAGAGCCCCTTGATCACATTGCCCTCGGGGTCAAGGTACATGTCCCGGTGGGCACTTGCCGGCGCCGTTTCGCGATGATCGAGAGTCACCACATTACCCCCGGGCAGGCGCACAACTGCGAATCCACCACCGCCGATGTTTCCTGCAGAAGGGTAAGCAACCGCCAGGGCAAAGGCGGTGGCGACCGCACCATCTACAGCATTACCACCTCCGCGCATGATCTCAATTCCGGCTGCGGAAGCCAGCGCAGATCGGGAAGTCACCATTCCATTGCTCGCATGGGTTGCCTCCGGACTCGCAGCGTAGGCACGGTCTACAGCCCCGACGCTCAGCGCGCACGAGCCAATCAGTACCAACAGACTTCTCGAAACACTCATCAACATTGTTATTTAATTCACTGTGTCGGGAAAATCAGGAGCTTATCACGAAACCCTGGACCGCATTATTGCTAGACCACCGGGACGCGACATTTCTGCATCGGGATTGGTATATTGACACAGCAGACAAATACCCAGAGTCAGTGCACGTGCAACCACAAACCCTCACCAGGCGCGAAGCCCGCAGGATTTTCCTCAGCAGGCAGGGCCTGCTCCAGCAGAATTCATTTGGTCGCGGTCGTAACGCTGTACACAAGGCGATCGACCGGCTTGGCTGGGTACAAATTGATACCATTTCTGTTGTCGAACGGGCACACCATCAAGTGTTGCGCACCCGGATTAAAAACTACGACCCGGTCATGCTGCATCAACTGCAACAAGGCAATCGCCAGATTTTCGAATACTGGTCTCACGCTGCCGCGTATCTTCCTCTCCGGGACTACCGATTTTATCTGCCGGTCATGCGCGGTAGCGCACTAAAAAGAGTACCCGACACAAAAATGGCTGGGGAAATTCTCGGCAGGATTAAAGCGGAGGGACCGTTACAGTCACGAGACTTCGAAGCACCTCCGGGAAAGACATCCACTGGCTGGTGGGACTGGAAGCCCGCAAAGATTACCCTTGAACAACTCTTCCTGAGCGGTGAACTCATGATCAGTCACCGGGACGGTTTTGCGAAAATTTATGATCTTCGCGAACGTGTTCTTCCAGCTGAAACTGATACTTCTATGCCCACAGATTCACAATGGTGCGAATTCATCATCTTGCGCATGTTAGGTGCGCTCGGTATAGGCACCCGCTACGATCTCGGCTATGCCAGGGGTTCGATCCGCCGCCTGGCCAATCGTGATCTGAAACAACCTTTTGGCGCTGCCCTTGAGGTGCTTCTGGAATCCGGTCAGGTACGCGAGATTGATTGTGAGGGTTTGTCCATGTTTACCACTGACGATGCCCTGTCTGAGTTATCCAATAAGCTGGGCAAGCGCCGGGTGCGGTTTCTCTCCCCATTCGACAATCTGGTGATCAACCGCAGGCGGGCATTAGAACTTTTTGGCTTCGACTATCAGCTCGAGTGTTATGTGCCTGAAGCAAAGCGAAAATATGGCTACTTCTGCATGCCAATTCTTTACGGGGATGAACTGGTCGGTCGAATGGATGCAAAAGTTGATCGTCGAAGAAATCATCTGGAGGTCCGTAATCTGGTGCTGGAGTCGCAGGCAACCGGTGATTCACTGTCTCCGGCGCTCTCCGAGGGATTGCGCAGCTACGCTCGTGAAAACGCCTGCGCAACTGTGTCCATACTTAAATCCACACCAGCAAAGTTACTGAAAAGCCTTTCCGTATCAAGCGTAAACATATGATTAAAAATCCCGTTATTCCAATATTCGCGTCGTTGCTCGGATTGCTGGCATTCTGGTTTGGCACCGAGAGCCGGGAGGGTGATCTGGTTGGCAATCTTGTGCCGGAGCTGATCGGGTTTTGTCTCGAAGGCATATTCTTCGTCGGTATCTTCACCTGGTTACAGGAGCGTAAAGACCGGGAACGCAAAGGTGAACTCAAGCAAAGCCTCGCCGGGGCAATGGGCTTTACCTGTCAATTGATTAACGGCTGCCTTGGCCCGGGCGATCAGATTACACTCTCATCAGATGACAACTGGACACGCCAGGCTCGAACTAACGGTCGCGCCCTGGCGGATTTACTCAAGCACCTGCGCGCTGCTCCTCTGGATGTATCGGCTGATCAGATCACCGCAATTCAGCAGCTTCTGCTAACCAGGATATCAACTCTGGATTCACTGCTATCAGTGTCTGCGCAACTCAGCCATGCACATCTTTCCGCCTACAACATGATCCTGACAGAAATCCACAAAATATCAGAGCATCACTATTTTGATGCAACAGAACTTAAAGCCTCATTCACCAACCTGCTTCGACTGCTGGTCAGTTTTAACAACGAGCCTATTTGAACGCATAAAACTGCTCGTGTAGTTTGGGTATGGCTGTCCTTCGATAAAGAAATCCTAAATCTGTTTATCCCGACCTGCCCAGTAAGGCGCTCTGACATGGCGCCTTTGTATCTTTCCTGAAGGTAGTCGAGGCAGGTCTTCGACAAAATCGATGGTTCTGGGTGCTTTAAACGCCGGCAGTCGCTCACGCACAAATCCAATCAGTTCGCCGACCAGAACGTCGGATTCCGTGAACTCCGGTTTCAGCTGCACTACCGATTTCACTTCTTCACCCCATTCATCATTTGGAATGCCGACGGTGCACACATCAGCAACCGCAGGATGCTTCAACAGCACGTCATCGGTTTCCTGAGGGTATATATTGACGCCCCCGGAAATAATCGTTTCCGCACTCCGGCCCGTCAGGAACAGATAGCCGTCTTCATCGAAATAACCCATATCGCCCAGCGTGAAGTATTCCCCTCGATAACTTCCGGCGGTTTTTTCGGTATCTTTGAAATATTCAAATTTGATTGCAGGCGCCTTGAAATAAATGGTACCTACCTCACCCTGGGGCACCTCATTGCCTTCATCATCTAGTATTTTGTTACCCGCTTCCGCTGGAGTTTGACCCACTGTACCCGGTTTGGTCAGCCACTCTTCTGGTCCAACGAAAAAGCCGCCACCGCCTTCCGTGGCCGCGTAGTATTCATAGACCACCGGTCCAAGCCAGTCGATCATCGCCTGCTTAACATGAACGGGACACGGAGCGGCGCCATGGAGGATATAACGCAGCGCCTTAGCCTTGTATTTCTGGCGCACAGCTTCCGGCAAGGCGAGCAGGCGATGAAACATCGTCGCGACCATGTGCGTATGTGTGATGTCGTATTCGTCAATCAGCCGCAGAGTTTCTTCCGGATCCCATTTATCCATCAACACCGTTCCGACACCATTGGTCAGTGGCGCGATAATATTGAACGCCAGTGGTGCCGCATGATAAGCAGGCCCTGTACACAGTGCCCTGTCCGTTTCACTGTTCCAGCCGGCAGCCACACTGGAACGATTAACGGTATCGGTTGCGGCCGGTGCCGCGCCGGTCCCACTTGCCATTGCCCCGGGTGGCAGGCCTCGTTCTCGATAAACTCCCTTTGGTCGACCAGTGGTCCCTGAGGTATACAACATCTGAGTCCCGATCTCGGGATTGTCGATGTTACTGTCATCCTCAGCGGCAAGCCGCGTGTTGTAATCCTCGAAGCCTTCGATATCACCACCGGCAGCGAGTACCAGCTTGAGCTGAGCTCGATTATCATTCAGTGCGTCAATCGCCGGTTGCTGACAGCGCACATCAGCAATAAACGCCTTCGCTTCACAATTACCAACAACGTAGGACGCATTATCGCCGGTCAGGTGCCAGTTAATGGGCGTAATGCGCAGACCCACACGCATGCATGCATAGTAGGTTTCGATGAACTCCGGACGATTGACAAGGAGCATGGCGACACCATCATCTGGCTTAAGTCCGGCCGCCCGAAAAACCCTGGCCAACTGGTTGGCCCGGGCATTCAGTTCGGCAAATGTACGGTTACCATAATTTGAGACCACCGCCAGTCTCGAAGGTGCCTGCTGCGCATGATAAGCAACGGTCATGCCCGTCAGCATTGCCTGTCCCTGATCAAGCGGTGCGCCGTTTGTCTCTACAACCATAATTTGTTCCCTATTCGCAGATCTGATTTTGCTTGTTAACGGCAAATAGATTGCATTAAGTTCAGGGTGTTCGCAACTTCTACGGAAAGTACTATGCAACTGGGGATATCTGACAATATAAAGTCCGTTGTTATGCAACTTCGGACCTTTATCAATGAAGTGATTATTCCAAATGAGGTCAGGTACCTCAGTGAGCTACAGGATGATCGCTGGCAATCGCCACCGGTCATGCAGACGATGATCAATCAGGCAAAAAAAGCAGGTCTGTTCAACCTGTTTATCGAATCGGACAAACATCAGTTTACCGGCGTTGAGTATGCGCACCTCGCGGAACTCATGGGCAGGAGCGAGATCGCCGCGGAAGTATTCAACTGTGCTGCACCGGATACGGGCAATATGGAAGTGCTGGCAAAGTTCGGCACGGATGAACAAAGAAGCCGATATCTCGTGCCGTTGTTACAGGGCGATATAAAATCAGGATTCGCAATGACCGAACCCGCCGTCGCTTCATCAGATGCCAGCAACATCATGTCCGAGGCCAGGCGTGAGGGTGATGACTGGGTTCTGAGCGGCGAGAAAAGCTGGGTATCGGGTGCCGGTGATCCGCGGTGTAAATTCTTGATTGTTATGTGCCAGACCGAAGCAGGCGCCAGCCCGGAATTACGTCAGTCTCTGTTACTCATCCCCATGCAAAGTAAGGGTGTCGAGATCACCCGGATGATTTCCGTGTTCGGCTACGATGATGCGCCCCAGGGACACGCACAAATTCGGTTTACTCAGGTTCGGGTCCCGTCGACCAGCCTCATCGGCAATACAGGTCAGGCTTTTGAAATTGCCCAGGGAAGGATGGGCTCGGGCAGAATCCATCAATGCATGCGCTCCATCGGGGCAGCGGAGCGAGCGCTTGAGCTCATGGTCAAACGTTCCACCAGCCGATATGCCTTCGGTAAACCCCTGTCAGAACTGGGCGGCAATGTTGACGTGATCGCCAACTCCAGAATCGAAATCGAGATGAGCCGGTTAATGGCGCTCAAGGCAGCGTGGATGCTGGATCAACGCGGTCTGCATGCCGCGTTGGGAGAAATTGCACAAATGAAGGTTGTGGTACCGAACATGGCGCTCAATGTGATCGACAGGGCGATTCAGATGCACGGCGGCACCGGCGTATCCGAGGACACGCCACTGGCGAAAATGTGGGCTGCTCATCGGGCCATGAGATTGTCTGATGGACCGGACGAGGTGCACCGGGAGATGATCTCAAGGCAGGAAATCGGCAAGTTTCCGCTGACCTATGTGTAAATCCTGGTTGCGGACAGGAGACGTTAAATGATCGAAATCAATGACGTGCAGCGGCCCAGCTACTAGGATGCGCGTAAACAAACAGACAATCGCTTAACTCAACAGGAGATTACCTATGGCAGACGCCTATACCCTGGCCAGACAGCACCTCGAAGCAGGTGTTCTGGAGGCCGCCGAAAATAATGTCGACGCCAATGCGTTTGGCCAGGCACTTATCTGGAAAGTACTTGAGATGTATAAAACCAACGGTAGAAGTGCCAAAGATATCATCGACGAAGTTCAGTACACACTCGACAACCTCGACGACGATGGCACCTTCCATGTTTCGCGAAACTAACCTTGCTGGTGATCCGCACCAACAGGTGAGTATAAGCGTTTGTGCTGGCGCAAGCCGTTAGCAACAAACTGGAACTTTCCCGCCACCTCGTCGGAAAACAGGAACCTTGTGCGATCCAGCACGGGCTTGCCGGTGCAGAGCGCAAACGTCTTGTTATCAATTCGTGCGAGTCTGCTGTTGTCAGGGAAGGCGCTGCCACCGCCATTCAGGCTTGAGCAGACCACTGGAATTCCTCCACGCCGGCTGAACGTTAACGAACCGGTGATGTTTGAATAAACCCCCTCGTGCCGCTCAAAATCCACTTTGGCCGGTGTGGATACTTCTGCTGCAGGCTCCTGTACCTTCGCCAGAGAAGAGAACAAGGATCCAAATAGCTCCTCATACAACGCTTTTGCATCGCCCCCGTTGGTCAGCAATGCAATCGCCAGTCCTTTGTCAGGCAGGATGCGTAGAAACGCGAACTGGCCGATTGTCGCACCATCGTGGCCATAGAGCCGGGTGCCATCCCAATCCATCAGAAACCATCCAAGCCCCCAGCCTCGAATCGCGTTCTGAGTGTGCTTTTGCACCCGGATCGCCCGACGTTGCATCGCCTTTACGCTGCCGGATTTGAGGATTCGCTCACCTTTCTCATTGCGTCCATCGTGCATATGCATTCGCGCAAACTTTAATAAATCCCCGGCGCTCATTGAGGGTGTCGACCCGGCGGCCTTCTGGCCGAAGGACAGGTACGGCGTTCTCGTGACATACCAATGGTTCGGTCTGCGACTGCTGGGTACATGACCAATAGCGCAGCGAAATCGAAGCGTATCTTCCGGCAGGCTCAGCGCATGGTCCATACCCAGCGGCTCGAAAATTCGCTCCTTTAACACCTGGTCAAAGGACCGATTGCACAGCACTTCGATGATCCGTCCTAACAGCGCGAATCCAAAATTGCAGTACGAATGCATGGCGCCAATCGGGAATAGATTCGGCAGCATCGTCGCCATCGTCAGGAGTTGCTCAATGCTGCTGTCACCCCGACCCGAGTCAACGAAAAAATCGCCATCTATCCCGCTCTGGTGGGATAGTAAATGGCGTGCGGTTACCTCACGTGAAATCCCGGGATCGGCGACACGAAATTCAGGTAAATAATGTTGTACGGGGGTATCCAGGTCCAGCTTGCCCTGGTCAACCAACTGCATAATCAGTGTCGCTGTGAGCGTTTTACTGATCGAGCCGATCTGAAACACCGAGTCCGTTGTTGTGCTGACCCGGGTATCAAGATTAAGTACCCCGGCCGCAGCCTCTGCAACAATTCGGTTGTTGCGCAAAACCGCGATGCTGGCCCCGGGCACCTGATGTCGCCTGATCGCTCGTTTCAACAGCACCGGAAGTTCCTGTAGCGTCGACATCGTTAACCCCTTTTTTTTTAAGTGAAGGTCATCAGCTTGATTCCACAAGGATCGCAGATCATGCTGGAGGCAACAACCATGTTGAAATTTCGGACCGCGCGCCAGAGGACAACCAGTATGCGAATAGCCATTGCAGGGATTGCTCACGAAACCAATACCTTCTGTCGGGATGAAACCCAGCTGACTGACTTTTATATCGCCCGGGGTGAGAAAATACTCAATCTCGCAGGTACCGAGACCAATACCGGTGGCGCCCTGGACGCATGCACTGAGTACGGCCTGACTGCGGTGCCCATCATGGTCGCCTCAGCGCAACCCTCGGGCACCATTTCCCGGGTAGCCTACGATAGCCTCAAATCTGAAATTCTGGATGGGCTCGCCGCCGCCGCACCCATTGACGGCATCTACCTGGATCTTCATGGTGCGGGGGTAGTCGATGGCATTGCTGACCTCGAGGGCGATCTCGCATCGGCGATCAGGCTCAAGGTTGGTGAGGCCATCCCGATCACCGCAAGCTTTGATTTACACGGCAATATCTCCCAGGAAATGGCAGACGCACTGGATGGCGTATTCGCCTGTCATCAGTACCCGCATATTGATATGCACCTGCGTGCCCGAGAAGCAATTGAGTTGATCAGGGACATGCGTGAGCAGAACTTTCGCCCGGTAAGTCACGTTGAGTCGTTACCTTTGTTGATGCCAACGACGACAACGTTCCTGGGTCCCGGTAAGGAAATGCTGGCGCAGGTGCTGGCCGCCGAAGCGGACCCGGACCTGATCGACTTGAGTTGGTTTCACGGATTTCCCTATACAGATGTGGAGCATGTTGGAACGCATATTTGCGCCACCAGCAAATCCAGCCGCGAACATGCCGAAGCCACCGCAAAGAAAATGGCCGCGATCCTGTGGCAGACACGGGAAGCTTTCAGACCGCTCAGTCTGAGCGCCGATGAAGCCGTAAAAGCCGCCCTGGCGGCCACCCAAAAACCGGTTGTCATCAACGAGACTTCGGATAACTGCGGCGGCGGCACGCCGGGTGACGGGACCCATCTGCTGCGGGCAATGCTGGATGCAAAACTGACTAATGCCTGTTTTGGTTTTATCGTCGACAGGCAAGTCGCGCGGCAGGCACACGAGGCTGGCGTCGGCGCCTCCATTAACATTTCCCTCGGCGCAAAGTACGACGATCTCCATGGCCAACCGCTAAAGCTGCATGTTTATGTCAAGTCACTTCACGACGGTCGACTGGTGATGCAGGCGATGGCCAAGGGCTCACGTATCAACTACGGATTGATGGCCCGGTTGGTGGTCGACGGGATGGATATCATTGTCGCGAGTAATCGCTCTCAGACTATCGATACGGAACCCTTTTTGGCGCTTGGCATTGATGTGACCCGGCTTGATTACATTGCATTGAAATCGAGCAACCATTTTCGCGCCGGATTCACTGAAATCGCCGGAACAATTGTCACCGCCGACCCCCCGGGGCTGACTACCCACCACGTTGAAATATTTGAACGCAAAAACGCGACAAAGCCCCTGTGGCCGGTGGATAAACTCGCAGCCTATGAACCGGAATAACGCTTATTGCACCCTACTCCTTGACGATTCGGGCGCGTAGAATGAGCTTCCCACACAATACCCGGAGTCAACAATAAATGATTGGATATGTAACGATCGGCACACACGATATGGAGAAGGCCAAAGCGTTCTGGACAACCCTGCTTGAACCGCTTGGCGCTAAACTGATAATGGACATGGGACGAATCGCGTTTATCGGCTCAGGCATGGACAAACCCATGCTGTCAGTCTGCACCCCGGCCGATGAAGGTGACCCGCAACCTGGCAACGGCAATATGCTGGCCTTCCCCGGTGGTTCAAGGCAAGACGTTGACAAGTTGTACGCCAGGGCTATTGAACTCGGCGGAACCGACGAGGGCCCTGCGGGAGAACGTATGCCGACATTCTACGGCGGGTACTTCCGGGACCCGGACGGCAACAAGGCAGTTTTCTACCATATGGGCTGAATGGCACTTACTTAAACGACCGATGTGTTAAGGAAGGTGTGCGGTGCGGAGATGCCTGTCTTTCCTCCGCTCCGTAGACCATCCTGTGTCAATGAACCACGATCGCGTCTCCCAGCGGTTCAACACAACGGTCGTCCTTATTTCGTGCATTATTGACGACGGTTGACATGGGCGTCACCACCAGTGGAAATCGAATCTCGGGCGAGAGTACCTGTTTCAGGTCAGAGTCCGTTGACGCCGTGTTAACCCACTGCGCAATCTGTTCACGATCGAGATGCACAGGAATTCTGTGGTGAATTGCCTTCATCTGTCCCGGCGCCGCCGCGGTAACGATCGTGCAACTCTCGACAACTGTCTCCCCCTGTTGCCAGCGATCCCACAATCCCGCAAATGCGAAGCCATGTTCATGCTGCGGAGTGATGTAGTAAGGCACTTTTATTCCGCCTTCTTTCTTCCACTCGTAATAACCCGAGGCGGGTATGATGCAACGCCGCTTTTTAAATGGCTGTTGAAACGCACGACTGCTGCCAAGTGTTTCCGACCTGGCATTAAACATGGCGTACTTTGTGCTGATTTCGCTGGCCCAGTATGGCACCAGCCACCAGCGCATATCCCGTAACGCCCATTGCTGATCTTCGGTTTTCAACAACACCGGAATTTGTTCTGTTGGCGCAATATTGTAACGGGTTGGGACATCCAACTTCTGGCCGACGATCTCCATGATCAACTGCGTGATTGGGTCGTCAATCAGGTTAAATCGACCACACATAGAGCGGGCTATCGCCGACGGGAGAGTTTGGAAACCATGGCCATTTCCTCGCCACTCAATCGCCAACTCGCGGCCTCGGCATTCTGCCGGGCTTGATCTGCGCTGGTTGCGCCTGCAATGACACTGCTGACAACCGGCAGGCTGGCCAGCCAACTCATTGCCAGCTCCAGTATTGAATGACCACATTCACCAGCGAATCCTGACAGCGCATCGACTCGATCAAACACTTCGTCCGACATGGCGCTTTTTGCCCGCTCGCCCATCATTGCAAGCCGGGTACCGGGATCAGGGTCGATGCCGCGACTGTATTTACCTGTTAGCATGCCGCTGGCAAGTGGAAAATACGGCAGCAATCCAAGCCCAAACTTTTCGCAGGCAGGGATCACTTCGGCTTCCAGTCGGCGGTCAAGCAGGCTGTACAGATTCTGAGCAGTGACAAACCGATTCGAGCCCGCCATGCTGGCCGTCCAGTCTGCATCAGCAATTTGCCAGCCCGAGAAATTTGAATTGCCGAGGTAGCGCACTTTCCCCTGCCTGACGAGATCATCAAGCGCTGCCAGGGTCTCATCGATGGGTGTGTCACTGTCCGGAAGGTGCTGCTGATAAAGGTCAATGTAGTCGGTATCCAGACGGCGAAGACTCTGCTCGACCGCATGCATAATGTATCTTCGCGATGCGCCGCCCATTAGCTCCCCATCACCCATTGGATTGCAGAACTTGGTTGCAATAATGACTGAGTGTCGATCATGGTGCTTGAGCGCTGCTCCCAGGAACTCCTCGGAAACTCCGCGAGGTCCATAAACGTCCGCGGTATCAAAAAAATTAATGCCGGCCTCTATGGCGGCGTCCACCACCGCGGCGGTTGTATCGCTATCACAACGCCTGCCAAAATTATTGCAACCGATGCCAACGGCCGACACTTTCAGCCCTGTGGTGCCAAGTCTTCGATATTCCATCGCTCCATCCCTATTCAACTACAAAATCCACTACAAGAGGCTCACCCTCCAATCGAACGCGCGCGTTCGTGTTCAAGATTACGGGTTCTGTGATGCCGCTGTAAAGGCACCGGGCGGGGTCGGTTGCGAAGCTGCAATGAATCGGGTAACTTTTGCAGCCTCTGTCACAGCTGGTGCAGGCGTCGCGAGTACCAGCAGGGGGCAGTCGGACTGCCATCGGCCATCCAACAATTAGAGTCCAGCCTGTCGCTGGTCTTTTTTTTTTGGATTGAATAATGAGACACGTAGCAAACCTGAAGGATCTATCTCCTGATGAGATTCGGGAGATTCTGGACAAGTCGATAGAGATCAAGCAAAACCCCGCGCGCTACACAGGCTTACTCGCCAATCAGTCAATGGCCATGATTTTTCAGAAAACCAGTACGCGAACCCGGGTTTCTTTCGAAGTGGCGATGACTGAACTTGGCGGGCACGCCATCTATATAGACTGGGAATCCTCGAATTTTGTGCTTTCCGGAATCGAATACGAGACGGAATACCTGTCACGTAATGTGAGCTGCATCATGGCTCGATTGCTGCACTTCGATGATGTGCTGAAAATCATCAGCGGCAGTCAGGCTCCCGTTATCAATGGCTGCTGCGAGAAATACCATCCCTGCCAGGCGCTGACCGACGTATTGACGATGACCGAGCACTTCGATGGATCAGTTGAGGATGCTCATCTGGTTTACGTCGGCGTGCAAAATAATGTCTCGAATTCCCTGGTGATCATCTGCGCAAAGCTCGGTATTCGCCTGACCCTGGCAACCCCTGATGAAAATGACAACGGTGAGAGCCAGGATGCGGATGTTCGGCGCATTATCGAGCAGTCCGACCTGATCAACCATACGACAGAGGCCCGCGCGGCCGTCACGGATGCAGATTTCGTTTACACAGATACCTGGATCGACATGCAGTATTTTAATGATCCTGACCATGTGGAGGAAAGAACGGCGCGCATAAACCAGATGATGCCGTATCAAATCAATCGAGCGCTGCTCGACAAGGTTGACTGTAAAATCATGCACGATATGCCGATTCACGACGATTTTGAAATCACCCCCGAAATGGTTCGTGATCCACGATCGATCATTTTCTCGCAGGCTGAAAACCGGCTGCACGCCCAGAAAGGATTGTTATGGTGGGTATACCGGGAAGCAGGTAATCTCTAACCAGATCTTTGGAGTAATGATGAAATGACACACTATATGATCGCAAAAATAGAGATCGTTGACCGGGAAGAATATGCCCGCTATGAAGCCGGTTTTATGGAGATTTTTTCCCGCTACGGTGGTCAGATGCTGGCAGTCGATGAGGATGTCAGGCTGCTGGAAGGAGAATGGCCTGCCACCCGGACCGTGCTCATCGCATTTGATTCAGCCGAGGACGCACTGGATTGGTATCAGTCTGAAGACTACCAGCAACTCGCGAAACACCGGCTCAAGGCCAGTGATGCGGATCTGGTGCTGATCCAGGGATTGCCCGCCTGACCCGAATGGCGCTTGCTTAAGTAAATTCCGTCGTTCGAAGTGCCATCTCGAAGACTCTAGCAGGAGGTGCAGTGGTTCCTTTCCGCAGCCTTCAGGTGAAGCGCCGAGCGCGTGAAGAAAGACCCGTAGGGGCTTTCGACCAAGCGAGGGAAGCTCGGAGAGCCGCAAGCCGCGTAGGAAAGGAACCACTGCACCTTCTGCGAAACAACCGGGTTCAATGTTAAGTAAGCGCCATTCCCATCTGACCCCACTAACAATAGAACAAACCGTCTGCATGAATAATGCGGGTTAGCGGAGTTGTCGGGCCAGTAACTCAACCCAATGCATAACCGGAACGCTCGCGCCGGAATCAAGTTGCAACTGGCAGCCCACATTCGCGGTGACAATGACTTCGGGATTGTTTTCTTGAAGCGCGTCGAGTTTGCCTGCCAGTAGTCGCTTCGAGATGGTTGGTTGCAGAATCGAATAGGTTCCGGCGGACCCGCAACACAAATGCCTGTCCCGTGTTGCAACGATTCGAATCCCAGCGCTGATCAAAATCGATTCGATCGTACCGTCAATTTTCTGTCCGTGTTGCAACGTGCAGGGTGTGTGCACTGCGGCATTGATTTCACGACAACTAAAAGAAAACGTCGAAAGCAATTCGGCAACATCAACAACTTTTGCAGCTACCAATTCGGCTTTAGCAATATATTCCGGATCGCCTGACAAGGCGGCAGGATACTCCTTTAGGGTTACCCCGCAGCCGCTTGCAGAAGATACGATGTAATCAATATTATCTAACCGGGGTGCAAGCAGATCCAGCAATGCTCGCATTCTTGACCTGGCAGTTACGTGCGCGGCCAGGTGATAATCCAGTGCCCCGCAACAACCCTCGCTGGCTTCAACACAAACAGATGCACCGGTCGTTTCAAGGAGTATGCGAAGCGCTTCATTGACACCAGGCGTAGCTGCGCGTTGAACGCAACCCTGTAACAGGAGAATACGATTGCCTTCCGGTTTTTTCCCGGCACTCGCCCGGGCTTGTTCAATGGCGGTATTCGAAATTTCATGTCGGCGGCGGCGAGGAAAATTTTTCGCGAGCAAATTTGGCAGCAACGGGCGAAACACACGACCCAGGTTATAAAGCGGCAGCAACAGGGCTCGCCGCGGAATAACCAGGCGCAGCAGGAAAACCATCAGGCGCTGGCCTGCCGGGCGGGATACGTGCTGGCTCGCAACATCCCGGGCAATGTCCAGTAGTCGCCCGTAACGTACTCCCGATGGGCAGGTGGTCTCGCAAGCGCGACAGGTCAGGCATCGATCCAGGTGCGCATTGGCCTCCGGCGCAATCCAGTTTTCTTCCAACAAATTCTTGATCAGGTAAATACGACCGCGTGGACCATCGAGCTCATCACCTAACAGTTGATAGGTGGGGCACGTGGCGGTACAAAATCCACAATGCACACAGGAACGTAAAATTTTATCGGCTTCACGAATATCGGCGTTGTTTTCTAAGTCAGCATGGATCCTTGTTTGCATTTACATGTCCCCGTACATACGGCCGGGGTTAAACACACCCTGTGGGTCAAAGACGGACTTGAGCTTTCGGTGCATATCGCGAACCGGTTTAGTGAGCGGATGAAAAAGCTCAACTTCGGTTACCTGCCGGGATACCACCAGCGTTGCATGCCCCTGGTTCCCGTCCAGCGCGTCTCGTGGATTACCGTCAGGGTCCTTAACCCAACGCAAGCCACCTCCCCAGTCAAGGACACTTAACTTTTCCAGAAATAGTGGCGAGGAACGCGGCACACTTATTCGCCATAACTGCCGGGGAGCATCTGCCCACTTGAGATTATTTAATTGAATCCAGAAATCATCCTCAACCGGTGTGCTCGCACCATTCCGCATTGCCTCCGCTGCGACATCAACGGCCACCTCTGTCCCTGAAAAACGTAATCGTGCGACCCCGTCCTGCCATGCCGCACCACTTAACGTCGCGTACCCTCTGGCACGATCAAACAACTCAAAGGTTTCCGATAAATCTGTGTGAAATGCCAGAGTGGATTCTTTCCGAGGTGCAGGCAGCACCTTCAAACTCACATCGAGAATCACACCCAGCGTCCCGAGCGCGCCGGTGACCAGTCGCGAGACATCATATCCGGCAACATTCTTCATAACCTGCCCGCCAAAGCTGAGTTGTTTTGCTTCGCCAGTTATCAAGGTCACACCCAGGACAAAATCGCGAACTGCACCGGCGAACGGGCGTCGTGGTCCCGAAATTCCAGTCGCAACGGCGCCGCCGATCGTCGCTTGACCGTCAAAATCTGGTGGTTCAAAACCCAGCATCTGGTCATTTTCGGCCAACAACTGATTGATCACCTCAAGTCTGGTGCCCGCTCGCACTCTGATCATCAACTCTTCCGGAGCGTAGTCGATTACTCCGTCATGGGTACCGAGATCAAGGCGCAAAGAATCTGGCCGAGGTGCATAGCCGTAAAACGGTTTACTGCCACCACCCGCGATGTTAAGCGATTGCTGGCGCGATACCGCATCGCTAACCTGTTTGCGAAGATCGTCAGCCTGGTCTGCCACTAGCCCGCCTTATTCATGAAGGGAATGGATTTTATGGCAATTGTGGCAAAGAAGGTTGGACAAACATCGTGAAAGGCATAGCCGTAGCTATGTCTTGAGCGATTTTGTTCAAGATTCGAAGGCAGAATTGTCAGAAAACCATTCAGACAC
>JAJFKA010000074.1 GCA_021773555.1 Gammaproteobacteria bacterium | reverse complement strand
ACGCTCGCCAGTATTCCCACCTCACCTCCCTCGGCATTGTAAAGCAGCTGGTGCCCAATCCCCGCGATCTCTGGTGCATTCTCCTGGAACTCAATCCATCTCATTCGACCTCTCCTGATTCTGCCAACTGGGCTCGCCCCTCTGACAGCCTGTATATATCAAATTCAGGGTAACAGTCTGCTGCTGACAACCTGTTGTCAGTAATGTGTGTTATTTTCCACCATTCTTTGTGAATCACCTCATGCCACATCACATGTTTCGGACAGTAATATGATTTCAGGATTTTCATTTCTCGGTAAAGACGTCAACAACAGTGGCACCCTGCCAGCGCACTGGTACACGGATGGCGCGGTGTTCGATGCCGAGCGCCGGTTAATATTCCTCCGGGAATGGGTAGCGGTTGCGCGGGTTGACCAGTTGCCGAATCCCGGCGATTTCCTCAACCTTAATTACTTTGGAATTGACCTGGTGCTGACCCGCGACCGCGCCGGTGAGATCCATGCCCTGTCGAACACCTGTCTGCATCGCGCCTTTCCACTGACGCAAGGCCAGGGAAACTGTAGCGCGCTGGTATGCCCTTATCATAAGTGGTCGTACGGACTGGACGGACAATTGCGCGGCGCACCCAATCTGGAACAGGCCCAGGGGTTTGATGTCACTGAAAAACAGCTTCCCAGCCTGGCCGTTGAACTCTGGCAAGGCTGGATTTTCGTCAACGCGGATAAAGCAGCGGCGCCGCTCGCACCCAGGCTCGCCCCGGTCGCGGAATTGCTCTCACCCTGGGGACTGGACGACTTCCGTCATGTGGGCAGCCTGCCCTACCCATCGGCCTGGAACTGGAAAGTCATGGTGGACAATTTTATGGAGTCCTACCACCATATGGGAGCGCATCCTGAATCCCTGAATGGTGTCTACCCGGCGGCAGGAACCTATCGCCTGACTGGCAGTGATGCCTTCACGGTCCTTGAAAATCCTTCTATTGATGAAGCACTCGCAGCACCTTTTTGGGTGATCAATATCTTCCCGTGCACCATGTTTGTCCTTATCCGCAGCAGCGAGAACCCGGTCCTGGCCTGGTGGCAGCTCAAGGTCCGTGACCATGGGAATTTTGATCTGGAAGTCCACGCGATGGTACCAGCAGATCATGCCGCCGATACGGACGCCGTGCAGCAGACCCTCACGGCACTCGATGCCATTCACCAGGAAGACATACCCATGTGCGAAGGTGTCTGGAAAGGGCTGCATGACCCCCTGTACCAGGCCAATGGCAGACTGAGTCATCTTGAGGGCTGCCTCTGGGACTTCTATCGCTACCTGCAGAAAAGTCTGGAAGGCTAACCCGGAATCATCGGGCGTGCTTGCTTGCTACATCCGACCTATTAGTCCATATTTTGCAGCATGATTTATGACAACATCCTGGGCGCCATTGGTAATACCCCGATTGTAAAACTGAATCGGGTTGCCCGAGGTCCCGCAGAAGTCTTCGCAAAACTTGAATTCATGAACCCCGGCGGATCCATCAAGGACCGGATTGGTTATTACCTGATTGAAGATGCGGAACGCAGGGGCTTGTTGCTTCCGGGCGGTACCATCATTGAAGGCACCAGCGGCAACACCGGTGTCGGTCTGGCGATCGCCGCAGCCATAAAAGGCTACAAGTGCATCTTTGTGCTGCCCGATAAAATGTCGGAAGAGAAAATCAAAAACCTCCGCGCATTCGGCGCACGGGTTGTGGTCACTCCTACCGCTGTTGAACCGGAAGACCCAAAAAGCTACTACTCGGTGTCCAGACGGCTGGCCACAGACACACCCAATTCATTTTATATTGACCAGTACAACAACCTCGCTAACCGGGAATGCCACTATCAGATTACCGGCCCGGAAATACTGCGGCAGTTCCCCGATATTGATGTGCTGATTGCCGGCATCGGAACCGGCGGCACTGTTTGCGGCAATGGCCGATATTTAAAGGAACAAAAACCCGGGATTGAAATCGTCGCGGTCGACCCCGTGGGTTCAATCGTCTACGAGAAGTTTAAAACTGGTGGCGATGTCCCTGCCCTGACCTACAAGATTGAAGGCATTGGCGAGGACTTTATCCCGCGAAACTATGACTTTTCAGTGATCGACGACATGGTGCAGGTCGACGACAAAGAATCCTTCCTGATGACCAGACTTCTGCTGACACAGGAAGGCATCTATTCCGGTGTTTCATCCGGTTCCGTTGTGGTGGGTGCCAACCGGTGGATTGCAGCGCAGGGAACACGGATGCGAGGTAAAAAAATTCTGGTGATTCTGCCCGACAGCGGCAACCGATATCTGTCCAAGGTCTATGATGACTCGTGGATGCGAGAAGCCGGATTTCTCGACGAACCTTCGCTCGGTACTGTCAACGACCTTATCGTGACCTTACGACTAGACCCCGCAGGCGTCATCTCTGCGAGCACGACAGAACTGATCTCCAACGTGATCGTGATGATGAAGGACAAAGGTATCAGCCAGTTGCCGGTGAGCGACGAACACGGATATATCAAAGGCATGGTCACCGAGGCCTCGATTCTGACCGCCCTTTACGAGGGTAACTGCAAGCCCGGGGACGCGGTTGAGGCATTGATTGACACCTCGGTAGAATTCGTCAGCCCGGAAGACGATATCGAGAAAATCTCAGCCCTCGTGGCGGCCAGCAAAACACCACTGGTCATGGACGCCGATACCGGCAATCCAATTGCCGTGCTCACGAAGATTGACCTGCTTAGCTATCTGGCCCAGAGGCGTTAATGGGAAAAGGCATTTCAACCACCGCCGTTCATAGTGGTCAGGACCCGGACCCATCCTTCGGTGACGTTATTCCACCCATTCATTTGTCCAGCACCTTTGCCCAGTCATCGCCCGGTGAGCACAAGGGGTTCGACTACTCCCGTGCCGGAAACCCAACCCGCGCACGCTACGAAACCTGCCTCGCCGCATTGGAAAATGGCCGCTATGCGTTCGCCTTTTCCTCGGGACTCGCCGCCATTGATGCGATTGTCAGGACCCTGAAACCTGGCGATCAGGTACTTTGCTCAGATGATGTTTATGGCGGGACTTTCCGTTTGTTCGAGCGGATCCTGAAAAACCAGCAAATTGAGTTTCGCTTCGCGGACCTGACCGATCACAGCCAGTTGGAACAGAACCTCGGCGCGAACACCCGCTACATCTGGGCGGAAACCCCGACCAATCCACTGTTAAAAGTTATTGATCTCGCACACCTGGCTAAAATCGCGAGATCCCGCTCCATCAAGCTGGCCGTGGACAATACCTTTGCCACACCAGTATTCCAAAAGCCGCTTGATCTGGGCGCCGATATCGTCGTCCACTCAGTAACCAAATACCTGAACGGGCATAGCGACGTGATTGGCGGCGCCGTTATGACTAACGATGAAGATCTGGCGGAACAACTTCAGTTCATCCAGTTTGCCGCCGGTGCAGTCCAGGCGCCATTTGATTGTTATCTCGCGCACCGCGGTATCAAAACGCTGGCCATCCGCATGAAGTGCCATCAGACCAGCGCCATGATTGTTGCCAGACATCTCGAACAACATAAGGGAGTTGAAAGGGTTCTGTATCCCGGCCTGCCCTCACATCCACAGCACAAACTTGCTTCAACGCAGATGCAGGGATTTTCCGGCATGCTGTCGTTTTACATCAAGGGCGACCTGCAAACCGCAAAGACCTTCCTTTCAAGCACCAGATTGTTTTGCCTCGCGGAAAGCCTGGGGGGAGTGGAATCACTGATCGAACATCCCGCACTCATGACACATGCAAGCCTGCCTGCCGAAATGCGCGAAAAGCTGGGGATTCAAGACACATTGATTCGGCTGAGTGTTGGGATTGAGGATGTTGAGGATCTGATTGAGGATTTGGATCAGGCTTTGGAGAAGGCGAACTGCTGAGGTTCGCGGAAGGATCAGGTCGTTGTTTGTGATCGCCAAGATCTGAACTGCAAGCTGAACATTGCAAAGGGAATGCGTTTTTCACCGAGGAAGCCTTGTAAGCCTCCCCTAAAATAGTCCCATTTCGATCTAGAGTTCTCCCGCGTAAACTGCCACACAAGGAGAACGACAATGAAGAAATCCCGATACACCGAGACGCAGATCATCAAGGTGCTTAAGGAAGTTGAAGCAGGCCGA
>JAJFKA010000073.1 GCA_021773555.1 Gammaproteobacteria bacterium | reverse complement strand
CACTGGGCAGAACCATGGCGGAAATGGCCACTTCCATCATCACTTCGGGCCATCCCTGCCCACCCCCCTGTTTGTTACTCTCCGGTGGAGAAACCGTCACACGCATCAGCGCATCAGCACCAGCCGGGGCATGCGGTGGCCGAAACCACGAGTTCCTTCTGGGGATGCTGACCAGCCTGCGGCCCGGAGATCCGGTCTACGCGCTGTCCGCTGACACGGACGGTATCGACGGAAGTGCGCCACTCGCTGGTGGGATAATCACACCATCGAGCCTCGCGCGGGCCATGAAATCGGGCCTGACCCCCGAGCAGGCATTGACGAACAGCGACAGCTACGGCTTTTTCAAAACACTCGATGACACCGTCGGGGACGGACCAACCCGGACCAACGTCAATGACTTTCGCGCGGTCCTGATTCAACCCTGATATCCGGCATCAACTTATCCGGTTTTTGCTAGACTGAACCACTTATTCAGCCACGGGAGATGTGTTATGGATGCAATCAGGGTCGGTGTCATTGGCTGCGGCAATATTTCCCAACAATATTTCGATGGCGCAAGTCAGTACGCTGCGCTCGATATCATTGCCTGTGCGGATCTGAACGACGATGCAGCCCGGCAAAAAGCCGAGGAAAATGGCATTAGCGCACTTTCGGTCAACGACCTTCTGAAAAATGATGAGCTTGATCTGATCATCAATCTCACCATACCCCGGGTACATGCTGACGTTTCAAAGCAGATACTATCGGCCGACAAGCACGTGCATTCAGAAAAACCCCTGGGGACTGACCTGGATGAAGCACGCGGCATTCTTTCGCTTGCGGCAGAGAAAGGACTACGCGTAGGTTGTGCGCCAGATACCTTCCTTGGCGCCGGGCAGCAAACTTCGCGCAAAATGCTGGATGACGGCTGGATCGGTGAGCCGCTGACGGGTACCGCAATGATGATGAGCCCCGGACCCGAAGCCTGGCACCCAAACCCATCGATATTCTTCGACATTGGCGCGGGTCCGATGCTCGATATGGGACCTTACTACATCACCGCACTGATCAATCTACTCGGCCCCGTTAAGTCCGTCACTGCACGAACCAGCAGAGCCAGGGGCACTCGATTTGCCGCACAACTCGGCAACCAGCCATTTCCGGTGAATGTTGACACACATTATTCCGGTATCCTTGAATTCGTATCCGGCCCACTGATCACCCTGATCATGAGTTTCGATGTAAAGCGTCATCGGCATCGGCCGATTGAACTCTATGGCAGCCTTGGTTCTCTCCTGGTTCCGGATCCAAATACTTTTGACAACCCGGTTCGAATTTTTATTCCTGGCAACGACGACTTTCAGCCATCAGCATTCACTCATAACGTCGGTTACAAAAGATCAGTGGGTGCGGCAGACATGATCCAGGCCATCACATCGAATCGAGCACACCGCTGCAATGGTGAACTCGCGTTGCACGCGCTGGAAGTCATGCTGGCATTCGAGGCCTCATCGACCAGCGGACAGGTTCATATAATCGAGAGTTCCTGCGAGCGGCCAGCAGCACTGCCGATGGGTCTGATGCCGGGCGTGCTTGACTGAACCGCGCCTGACACGGCCATAAATAGCTAGCAATCTTCGCCGAAGTATCCGGCCCACTTCGACAGCAATCGCTGCAATAACCTGTTATCAGCCCGATAAACTCGCTCCCTGCCGTTTTGCCTGACTTTTAGCAGTCCGCTGTTCACCAGGGTTGCCAGGTGCCTGCTGGTGGTCGGCCAACTGCATTCGAAACGCTTTGCGATATCGCCCGCATTGCACTCTCCCCGGTTGTGCACCGACAACAGGATCTGTCTTCGCGCCGGATGGGCCAGTGCCGAAAATACCTGGTCTGCAAGTTCGATCTCCCTGATCCCCCGGGGTTTTGCTTCGCGGCTGCTTGAAACTTTAGACATGGATCACGCCCACATGGGGGAACTCCATATTCGGCTTGCCGTGGCGCTCCTCGCAAAGTACATCCATCGGCTCCCAGATGGCCATGACCTCCGGATGTTCATGGGCTCGATCACTGCCGCCTTCAATCCAGTCAAATATCTCGAAGTAAATAGGTTCACCATCCTGCTCCTCGCCCTTGTAGTGTACAGGTGGTATTTCTGTGACAAGACCCAGCTTGCGCAGGACCGGCCAGTGTTGTTTGAGCAATCGCTCGAATGAACTTTCATTTCCACGTGCTACACGATAGTGACAAATCACTTTATTTGTCATGTGTCTCCTCCGATCACAAGTTAGTTAGCAAGTTCGCTAATTATCAACGAGATCGTTTTAATTAGCAACTTTGCTAATTAAAAAAGGCGCCGGACCTGGTCGCTAGCTTTTCGCTGCTTGCTCAGCAAGGCGTTTGCGCATCCAGCCCCAGCCTTCCTCTGCGCGGCTCATGTCGAGCAGTTGCTCTTTTTTTGCCAGCAGATCCTCGTATGTAACGTCGGGGCCAAACTCGAGATCTTCATTATTAAAGATGGCGCAGGTGGAGAATCGGCCATTTCCTGCCTGGATGAATTTCCCGGTTGGGCCATCTTCACTGCACATGAGCAGGACAGCCGGTGTCACCAGTTTTGGATGACGCATGGGGTCCGGGTTATCTGGATCTTCATCCCTACCCGGAATGGTGTTGATCAGTCTGGTCGAGGCCGCCGGGGCAAGCGCATTGACGTGAATATTTTTTGAGCGACCCTCGATCGCCAATACATTGGTTAAGCCAAGCATTCCCATCTTTGCCGCACCATAGTTGGCCTGGCCAAAATTGCCGTAAATACCGGACGTAGAACTGGTAAAGACAATTCGTCCAAAATTTTTGGCGTACATAACAGGCCAGGCAGCATAGGTCACATAGGCTGAGCCATTCAGGTGCACGTCCATCACAATGTCCCAGTCATCGAGCGGCATATTCTTAAAGCTCTTATCGCGCAGAATACCGGCGTTATTAACCAGAATATCAACTGTTCCGAACGCTGATACGGCATCATCGATGATCGATTTAGCACCTTCCCGACTGGATACTGACGCCTTATTGGCGATCGCGATTCCGCCCTCGGACTCGATCTCTGCAACCACAACATCAGCCATATCACTGGCGCCCGTTCCGTCTCCACTTCCGCCCAGATCATTGACTACAACCCGGGCTCCACGTCTGGCAAACTCAAGTGCATGCGCCTTACCAAGACCGCCGCCCGCACCAGTAATTACAACAACCTTGTCTTTAAATTCGCTCATCTGTATTCCTGCTGGTTAGTAAAATAGTCCGCATCTAAAAAGTAACACCTACTCCTGCCGGTCTGCCTGTTTTTCGTTGGCAACCATCGCTCGAACATCGGCCAGAAGCTTCCTGGCATCATAGACAACGCCGTCCTTGATCGTGTAACTGACGCCACCGACACGCTCAAGCACACCAGTGTCCCGATTCAGCTTCATATGCCCCGTCCCATACAACAACTTGAAATTCGCAACCGGATTGCCACGCACCAATACGATATCAGCCTTCTTGCCTGGCACCAGAGAGCCTATCTCGTCACTCCTGCCCAGCAGTTCAGCGGCGTTCAAAGTTGCCGATTGAATGACTTCCAGTGGATGAAAGCCAGCCTCCTGCAGGAGCTCGAGTTCGCGGATATAAGCGAAGCCGAACAGCTTGAAGATAAATCCCGCATCGGATCCGGCAACCACTCTGCCACCAGCGTTTTTGTATTCGTTAACAAATTGCATCCAGCGCCGGAAATTGTTCCGCCACGCCACCTCATCTGCTGTGGTCCAGTCAAAATGATAGGAGCCATGAAGTCTCGGATCAGGCATAAAGAACTTTTGGAGTGCGGGTAACGTGTACTCTCGATGCCACTCTGCATCCCGTTCACGAACGACATCCCGGTTAGCCTCATAGATTGTGAACGTGGGTACCAGCGTGAAATCAAGTGCGACCAGTTCTTCCAATACAGATCGCCACTTTTCTGAGCCAGGCGCCGCCGCCTGATGCCATAACCTGCCGGCCTGTCCAAACCGCCACTGTTCGTCTGAATAATTATAATTTGCCGGGTAGTCCTGAATCGTTCTGTCCTCGAACAATGCCTCCGGCAACCCATACCAGTGTTCCATACTTGTAAGCCCTGCCCTGGCACTGTCGAGTACGTTTACGTGATAAACACCTGTCTGGTCATGGTGGTTCGCAGTCCCCATGCCCAGCAGTTTCGCTTCTGCGTAGATCGCGTTGACAGCTTCTCTCGTTCCACCACGCAGTTTTACCCCTTCGGCCCCACGTTTTTGAACTGCCCGCATCCAGATCCTGGCTGATTCTGCATCGACAATGCTGCCGCCGGGGAACATGGCGTACGGGACGATTCGCGGCGCTGTAATACTGTTAGTCTCACTACGTTTTTTGTGATCCACGGTCCAGCCGAGACCCATGATCGAACCCACATCCCGGATTGTGGTAATGCCGTGACCAAGCAACAGTTTAAAAACGTATTCCGGCGGTGTGATCGGTCCTGCCAGCCCCTGGCCCGGATTGCCGATATGCGCGTGGGCATCAATAAATCCCGGAGTCGCATACATACCAGCGCCCTCAATAATCTCGTCACCGGGTAAAATCTCTATGGGATACGGGGAAAGCCGTTTAATACGATGCTGCTCAATGACAATTGATATCGGTCCGCGAGGCGGCGAACCCAGGCCATCCACAAGCATCACATCCTTGATTATCAAGCGTTTGAAAGGACCTGTTCCTTCACCTGAAGGACGAGCGGTGGCAGGTGCAGGTACTTTGATCCCCGAATTCATTGCCTGGCTGATCCGTTCTTCTCCGGGGATCACGGCGGCGATTGCACCCGGCAGGCACAATAACATCGTCAGTACCAACACGATTCGCGATAGGGTCATGGGATCTCCAGGTATCATCGTCTTTTTTTCAGATTACAAACATCGCATCACAAGCCGCAAACATTCCGGTGAACCGTACCAGGAATAAGCGTAGCTCAGCCCAGCGCCTTATCGAGGTCTGCCATCAGGTCATCCGGATGTTCGAGCCCGATAGAAATCCGGATCAGGTCACGAGGGGTCCGAGACGTCGGTCCTTCAACCAGTGCCCGATGTTCTATCAGGCTTTCGACACCCCCCAGGCTGGTAGCCTCGGTAAAAATCTTTGTCGCGCCGCAAACTATGGCCGCCTTATCTTCACCGCCTTCGACCTGGATGGACAGCATGCCACCAAAGCCGGACATCTGCCGAACTGCGACCGAATGACCCGGATGCGACTGCAATCCAGGGTAATGGACGGTATGGACCCGCGGGTCTGCTTCCAGGATTCGGGCGATGGCCATCGCATTGCTGCAGTGCTGACGCATACGTAAAGGCAGGGTCCTGATGCCACGCAACAATAACCAGCAGTCAAATGCGCTCGGCACCGCACCACCAGTGGCCTGGATCACCTGCAGATTTTCATTCAAGGGTGCGGCTTCGCGCGCCACCACAATGCCACCCGTGAGGTCGCTATGGCCACCAAGATACTTGGTGGTGGAATGGACAACATAGTCAGCGCCAAGCCTGAGCGGTTGTTGCAGAATCGGCGTTGCCCAGGTGCCATCAACACCGAGCATTACGTTCGCCTCGCGGGCTATTTTTGAGATGGCCTCAATATCGGTAATTTTGAGCATTGGATTCGAAGGCGTTTCTATCCAGATCATGCGCGTGTTGGCCTGGATGCTGTCTGCAACAGCATCTATATCCGTCATATCCACGAGACTGTGTTGCAGGCCCCAGCGCGAGAGTATGTCGATCGTCAGTTCGCGGACACCAAAATAAGTGTCGTCGGCAAGAACGATATGATCCCCTGACGAGAGCGCCTGGAATACCGCCGCAACCGCTGCCATCCCTGATGAAAAAGCAAAACCCACCGCCCCTGACTCCAGGGCAACCAGGCAGTCTTCAAGGGCAGCACGATTTGGATTATCGGTACGCGAATAGACCATGCCCGCGGCATTGCCCCTTTTGTAAGTTGTTGTCAGGTTAATCGCGGGCATCACAGCGCCGGTATCACTGTCAGTCCCCCGCCCCGCCTGTATCGCTATCGTTTCTAAATTCATTACGTACTCAACTTTTTGTCAGGGACCTTGAAAGTGGGATTAACACAGTCAGATCAAATTGTTAGCGCGAACTGATCTTCATCTGGTCACCGACCTTAAGGATCCCGCTGCCAGTGACCGTAAAGTAGTCGCCAAAAACAATGCCTGAATCGTACTTTTCCACTACCCGACGGTAGTCGCTCAGTTCCTTGAGGGGTTGTTTGCTGTTCACCGCGCCGGTCTCGTGATCGGTGTTAATAATGATGCAGCGTTCACAACCGGCCACATGATCGAACCTGAGATCATTGACTGTCATGGAGGCGATCTGATCCTCGCCAAACCTGGCGACACCGTCGATTACCACATTGGGACGAAAACGCTCAACTGGTATATCCATCGAAATTCGCTGGCTCAAATCCGTCAGTGTCGCCTGATTCAAGATCATGACCGGAGCCACGTCGACGAAACTGTTCTGCAATACGCCGTGAACCATCTTGAGCTTGTCGACTGGCAGGTTACGCGAGAACGACCTGGGCAGGATCGCTACTCGGACAGCCTCACCAACAACTGCAGAAAACCAGTCTGCAATAGCGGGTCCCTGATCCAGGGTAGCTACTTTATCGAGCAGGAAATTAACCGTTGCCTCGGCGGACGCCCCCGTATTCGTGGCGGTCACTCGCTGATGTTCAAACGAGGCGAAGCCCTCAGCGTGAAAACGGATATTCCCGTCCGCAGCTGGTTCGGGAATGATTCTCGCGAGTTTTGGGAGCGTTTTGAGATTTACCTTTTCATTGTCACGAATAACAAGGTATTCACGATCCCCGGTGACACCGGCCGGGGTGATTTGAACCTCATCAACCGACAACGGACGACACCCCTTAACGGGATGCACGAACAGTTGATTAATCGTGCACCACATCACAACGTCCTCAATCCGGATTCCATGACAGGAATAAAACACTATTCAAATAGCATGGCAACCGAATCCGCGGTGCGAAGTCAGGTTTCCGATTCAGCTTCTGTCGCTGTTGTCTTTCTTCTTTTTCTTGCGAAGCTTCTGCCGACTGGGCTTTTCCTTCCCGGACCGCTTTACCAGCGGCTTCACTTCCTGTCTGGATATTTTGAGCTGCTGCCCGCAAACCCAGACCTTTTTCAGTTCATTGAATACATCCTGGGGCATGCCGCTGGGAAGATCGATGAAACAAAACGCATCATGAATGTCGATGTGCCCGATATTGGCCGCTTCCAGCCCGGCTTCGTTAGCAATCGCGCCGACAATATTCCCGGGTTTGACTTCATGGTCATGCCCGACTTCGATGCGAAATCTGTCCATGCCTTTCGGTGGCGGTGCCTGGCTCTTTCCGCCACGTTTTTCAGCACGCTTTTCACGCCTGGGGGGGCCGGGGCTGTCATCGCGCTTATCTTCCCGAAAACTTTCAATCTTTGCGCCTTTCGCTTCAGCTTTTAACAGCAGCGGTTTGTCACCAATGGCGATTTTTGCCAGTGCGGCTGCTATCTCCAGCGTTGGGATGTCGTGTTCGGCGCGAAATTGCTCGATGATATTGGAGAGAAAATCCAGTTCTCCTGCCGCGAGTACGTCGGTGATGCCCTGCTTGAAATCCGCAATACGTTTGTTATTCACCATCTCGGTGGTTGGCAACACCAGTTTTTCGATTTTCTGACGCGTGGCTTTTTCAATGGCACCTAACATGCGCATCTCTCGAGGTGTTACGAACAGGATCGCCTCGCCTTTTCGCCCCGCCCGACCGGTCCGTCCGATCCTGTGTACGTAGGCCTCGGTATCATAGGGAATATCATAATTGATGACATGGCTGATGCGGTCCACATCGAGACCTCGTGCTGCGACGTCTGTTGCGACGAGAATATCCAGCGCGCCGCGTTTTAATTTTTCGACCGTTCGTTCCCGGTCTTTTTGTGCCATGTCCCCGTTAAGCGCTGCCGTCGCATAGCCTCTGGCTTCCAGCTTGTTAGCCAACTCCGCGGTGGCGGTCTTGGTGCGCACAAACATCAGGACCGCATCGAAGGGTTCTGCCTCGAGAATTCGAGTCAGTGCATCAAGTTTGTGTCCATGACTCACGGTCCAGTACCGCTGATGAATAGTCTCCGCGGTAGCCGTTCGCGCCTTGATCTTGATTTCTTTTGGCTTATTCAGGTGCCGTTGAGCGATACGTTTGATTTCGCTCGGCATGGTCGCACTGAACAATGCCATTTGCCGCTTCGCAGGTACATGCTCAAGGATCCAGTCCACGTCATCAATAAATCCCATCCGCAGCATTTCATCCGCTTCATCGAGCACCATGGCCTGCAGGTTATCCAGCTTCAGTGTGCCGCGACGCAGATGATCCATCACCCGCCCGGGTGTACCCACAACGGCATGTACCCCTCGTTTTAGAGCCCTGATCTGGCCGTCATAGGCCTGGCCGCCATAAATAGGAAGAACATGGAATCCCTTTATATGCTGCGCGTAGCGCTGAAAGGCTTCGGCAACCTGGATCGCCAACTCCCTGGTTGGGGTTAACACCATGATCTGAACACTATTCTTATCCATCTCAAGCCGCGCCAGCAGCGGCAAGGCAAAGGCCGCGGTCTTGCCGGTTCCGGTTGGCGCATGCCCCAGCAAATCCAGGCCCTCTAGCAGGTACGGAATGGTTTCAGCCTGGATGGGAGAAGGCGTTTCATAACCAACCTCATCAAGCGCGGAGAGTAACGATTCTGGAAGATTAAGTTCACGAAAACTGATTGGTTTGCTCGAAATATCGGGTGTCGAGTCAGGCCTGGGTGCTTTGATAGATGCGGTCATAAGAGTCCGGAAAGGGGGAGTTTCCCCGTCAGGGGTGGCGTGAGGCGCGAGTATAATCCCCCCCGGCACGATTACAATAGTAAGCTTACATTCCCAAAGCGTCGAGTTCCTGGGCAAATTTCGCCGCAAGTGCCTCAGCATGGGCGCCACGCCCCGTGTCTCTCAGCCTGGCGAGATACTCCACCAGCCGACCTCGAACATGATAGGGCCCTCCTTCGCTGATCACATTTTGCAGCGGATCCCGACCCCGAGCGGCATTAATCATCATTTCTGCATGCCAGGCTCCCAGAATCGCACGTCCCTTGTCCGTAATCTCGGAGCGTTGCAGGGCCAGGTTCGTTGTTTCATGGGGGTCCGCGTCCAGATCAAACAGCATTTCATCGTCAAACAGGTGGTAACCATCATGCAATGTTTGCATCAGCAGATAGTTATCAAAGCGCACGCCACGCTGACACGTCCACGCGCCTTGTGAAACAACCAGATGATCTCGTCCTCTATCATGACCACCATCCAGAGATTCCGCGAAACTCACCCCGTCCCAGCTCCCGGGCACTCTTACGCCTAACAATTCCAGTATGGTGGCTGAAACGTCTATCTGGTAGTGCATCGCGTCAAACCGCCTGCCGGCAAGCCCATCACATCCTGGCCACTTCAAAATCATCGGGATGTGCGTAGTTTTTTCATCTGCAGTCTGGTGATCACCATAAACATTCAGTTCACCCAGGGTTTCTCCGTGATCTGACGAAAGCATCACTGCAGTATCATCAAGAATACCGAGCTCCGCCAACTGGTTCAGCAGTCGACCAACATATTCATCCGCATAACGTACGCCGGTATCATAACCATCGAACATCTTACGCACGCCCGCGGTGTCAGGGATCTGCTGTGGTTGTCTCGGAAATATTTTCAACTGCTCGGGATTTGGCGCAAAACCACTACACTCCTGGGCGGAATGCGGTCCACAAGCTGCCCAGTGACTCGCCCTGATGTCTTCCGTCAACCACGCCGGCAAAGGATCTTTCGCGAACGGATCACCGAAACCTAAAGGCGCTCGATAGGGTGTGTGCGGATCCCACAAATGCACATGCAGGAACCAGTTGTCAGCCTCGCCGTTGCGGTCAAGCCAGCTTGCTGCCAGCGCATGAACCTGGTCCGCAGTTTCCAATCCGAAACTGCCCGGCACTCGTTGCGCCTCATCGAATCCTGCGTACCAGTGAAAGGCACTGTGGCGTTGCGCAAATGACGAAATGCTGGCGGTCTTCAATCCTGCACGCTTTAGTCGGCTCGGAAAACTGGACAGATGTAGCGCAGACCAGAACTGCCGGTCGGGACCACCAATAACCGGGTCCGCGTCGCTGCCGCCATGGTTCACGACACCATTATGAATGCCAAACTGTCCGGTCAACAAAGCAGACCGACTAGGCAGGCAGGGAGTGTCCGAGGCATAGACCTGACTGAACAACATCGCGTCCGCCGCGAGGGCATCGATATTCGGAGACGTATTGCGGTGGTAACCGTAGCAGCCCAGGTGGTCAGCCCGAAGCGTATCAATGTCGATGTACAGGATTCTCACACGACACCACTGGCGCGGTTAAGGTGCGCGCGAACAACCTCCCGCCAACGTACCGCGTTTTCATATTGAGGACAGTGTGCAGCATCATTGATTATCTTGAGTTCACAATCCGGCAGCACTTCGCTCATTTTCTTCGAAGGCTCAAGAAAGGGCGTATCGGTTTCTCCGACTATTACCAGAGCCGGTATGCTGACAGAAGCAAGGGAGTCGGTAACATCTTCAGCGATACGAAGCTGTTCAGCCAGACCCAGAAACGCCAAAGGATCCATCTGTGTGAGCTTTTCTTTTATTCTCGCCCAATGCTCCTGCTCACCCAGTTCGTCGACCCCATTTTGTACCTCTGCTGACCTGGGCAATTTTTTCATCATTTCTACAATGTCCGAAATGTCGCCCGCTACCAGCGCATCGTAGAAAGCCTGGCGAGATGCATTTGGCATTGCCAGGGGTGCCGAAGACGTATCCATGAGCATCAGAGACCTGACCGAACCCTCACTCACAGGCAGGTAACGCATCACCACCATTCCGCCCATGGAATGTCCAAGCAAGTGGATATTCACCAGACCCAGATGCCGAATGAGATTCGCGAGATCCGCGGCAAGCACGTCCAGCCGATAACTTTCCCGATCGCCGGTATTAGTTGATTCTCCGTGGCCACGATTGTCTGGCGCGATGACCCTGTAGTCCTGGCTGAAAAACGGGATTTGATCGTGAAAATCCAGCTTGCTACCGGTAAATCCATGTAACAACAGTAGTACCGGACCACTACCCTCATCGTAGTAGGACATCCGAATGTCTTCACCAACGGCAAATCGTGACTTTAATCTGCTGGTCATCAGCATCTCCTTTTGCTTAAGAGAATTTCGAAACGGTAACATCAGAGCGTATTCAAGCTGGCTTTATCCAAGGTTGCAACTCGTGTGAGCAACATACATGGAGTATTCTGTTTGGCGTACCGGGCTGGGTGACAACCGTTAGTATTCTGGGAAAACCGTTATGGCAGGGAAAAATATCCTCATCTGGCCTCACTACCTAGTTTTTCCTTTCAGGTATGGTCACGTTCTTACTTTCATTGTGTTGCTCCTCGGGTTGCTTACGCTGTTCAAGCTCGTGGGGGCGCTGGAGAGCCAGGATCTCGATGCTGCACCCTTGTTCTTCAGTTTCCTGATCGCCTACATCATTCCCGCGTCGCATTTTATCAATCGCCAGCAGCTTTGCGCCTTCGATGACCTGAAGCCAGTCCTGCAAATGACTGAAGCTGGACTCCACGAGATTCGCGACTCTCTGAACTATGTCCCGGCGAGAACACAGTTGATTTATCTGCTGGCGGGTTCAATCGCGGGATGCCTGCAGAACATCATCCTCGTCGTGACCAGTGAATTGTCTTCCCTGAATTATCTGGACTGGTTTTTCATGATGGTTACGATTTTTCTCTGGTGTCTGATGTCGACAGTCATCAGTGCGCTGAACAGCAACGCCCTGCGCTTTGGCGAACTGGCCGCCAGGACGACAATCGATTTGCTGGCCCCGCGGCAACTGAATCCTTATGCGCAGGTAGCGGTGTATTCAACCCTTGCACTGATTGGCGCGCAAGCCAGTTTCCCACTGCTCTTTCTGGAAGACGATTTCAACGAGATAGCAATCCTCCCCGGATTTTTCGCCATATTCATCCCTATGATTTTCATCTTCCTGGTTCCCCTGCTTCCTGTTCGAAGACGCGTAAAAGTACAAAAACGGCAGTCGCTCGAACAGATTCAAGCTCGCATTGAGCGAATCACGCAGGCTAAAAACCAGTTTGATCTCGATGCGGAGCAGCTAGGGCAACTCCATGCCCTTTTAAACCTGCGTGCGGAAATCGCAAAGGTTCCCGAGTGGCCTTTCGACTCGCCAGTCATCGTTCGCCTGCTGATCTATTTGATAATTCCGCCCCTTACGTGGGTCGGTGCAGCGTTAATCGAGAGAATGGTTGATTCACTAAGCCTCTAAAGAATCTCTAACCAAAGCCGTAAAATCTTTACCATTCAGGTGATAACAGATCTAAAAGGGTGCGTTGTCAAAACAATAAATAACGGCCTCAAAGCCAGAAGCCTAATGATGAAGGAACGCTGTTTATACAGTAAATTCACAGGTTTTTTACAATATTTTTACACTTTACGTCGGCGATTTTTACAGTAATTTTCCCTCCGTCTGGTGATGCTTTCTAAGCGTTTGAATACTAAGTCGATATTATTCTGGCTCGGAAGTTGCATCAACAATTAGTGAAATACTTTTTGACGAAGTGGACAATTACATGAATCATTTTTTAACGCGTAGTCTTTTTAGTATCGCCATTTTCCTTTCCACTACAGCATCGGCAACTGTTATCAGTTTCGATGCCACCAATATCGCCGGTAACACCTGGGAGTATTCTTACACGGTTGAAAACGACAGCCTGGCTGTCGACATCGAGGAATTTACCATCTTCTTTGATCTCGGCATCTATGAGAATCTCGTGATCGGTACGGCTCCCGCTGGGTGGGACCCGCTTGCCATTCAGCCTGATCCCTTGCTGCCAGACGACGGATTCTACGACGCGCTCGCGCTGGGTGTCGGCATCGCTTCAGGTGCTTCACTCGGTGGATTCACGGTGCAGTTTGACTTCCTTGGCGCGGGGGCACCAGGCAGCCAGTTTTTCAACATTCTTGATCCGTTTACATTCGACTTACTCGATTCCGGTGAGACTGTTCCGGCGCCTGGCGTGGGTGTACCAGCACCAGGCGCGCTATTACTGCTGGCTATCGGGTTGCTCGGTTTGTCCCGGAAACGAAGGATCCAAAACTGACGAAAGGGAAAGATCTTCAGTTGTTGGGGTCTTTTCTAACCAGTTGAGAGAACTGCCGCAGAAGTAATTGCGATTACACGCCAACAAGATCACTACTCTTAAATAATCAGCGCTTTATACGCACAGCTATAAGGAGGCGAAATTGCAGGCCCATCGCATACTACTGGCAGTTCTGTTTACAGGTCTGCTCTCGTCACCATTCCCGCTGCTCGCTGATGCCAGTGATGTCATTGTCGAATCCAGCACACTTGTGAGCGCCAAACGTATCGGTCGGACGGTTTTTGATTACAACTACCAGATTACTGCCAAAAACCAGGGTACCGAGAATCTGCAGGCGGTCACAGCCGTAGTCACGCTGCAGCCCGATGCCCAGGGTATGACTGTCATGGAAGGTGACCTCAGCTTTGGCGATATGGCCGCGGGAGAATCTGTCCAGGGCGACACCTGGACGCTGCGCATGAACCGTCGATTTGCGTTTAATCCAGGTGCGCTGATTTTTACGTTTTCAGTTCCCACCGTCGATAGCACACCGCCAGATGTGATTGCCACGCTCGCGGCGGATTTCGACAACGCGCCAACAGGTGATGATTCAACCGTATTCGAGGTGGTCACGCTCTTTGGGCTAACTGAACCAAACCTGCCAGTCACTCTTTTCACCGCTAACGATCTGGTTACGCCGATAGCGAGTACTGTCGCTTCCGCTGATGGTAGCTGCGCGTTTACTCTGGTGAGACTCGCGCTCGGTGCAAACACGTTCGTCATGCAGGCAACTGATGCGGCGGGTAACCAGGGCTCCAGCACAAAAACCATTACCCGTCTGCCCTGCCATTCAGATATCTTCAGTCATGCGTTTCTCGTAAACGGGATTGATGTGCCTGTTCAGGGGTCAGACACCTCCAGGTTTATTCCGGATACACCTGGATTCATTGGTGAATTCTCCGAGTTTCTGATCGCCGGTGCGGGCAAGGTTGAGGTGGTAGCAGGGTTCATCGACAACAATCTGCTGCCTGACACCATCGCTACCTCCCAGGCCGACAACCAGATCCTTGTGTACCTGAACGATGGCAGCGGCACCCTCGGTGCACCAGCTGTCTACCCAAGCGGCGCTGTCGGTCCAGTCTCGATCGCCGTTGGCAATTTTATTGGTGACATCAACGCGGATGTGGCAGTCGGTCATATCGATGGATCTGTCATGTTTCTTGAAGGGCTGGGCAATGGTGCACTCGCACTGAACGCGTCGGCTGGCATACCCGGACTCGGTGGCATCAAAAAATTATCGGCCGCAGACCTTGACGACGACGGTGATCTGGATCTTGCCGTCAGTGCGGGGACGCAAGTCAACCTGCTGTTAAACGACAATGATATTCTGAACGTTGAACAACTGGTCAATGGCAAGTTTAGCCAGGGTCTAACCGGCTGGCAGGTTAGTGCCGCCGGACATCGCAACGGTGATCAGCCTGGTTCCATCAACGCCGCCGGGGGTAGCGCCCGAATCACTGAAAACGGATCTTTCCGCACTACGCTGCAACAAACCTTTACGCTCGAAGCCGCCCAGCCGACAATCAGTTTCGACATTCTTTTCCTCGGTCTGGACATCCCCGGCGCAGGCATCCCCGATGCGTTTGAAGTCTCACTACTCAACGGCGCCAACGCCTCGGTTGTGGCGACGATTAATCCCAATGCCACTGCTTTTCTAAACGTCAATCCCGGAACGCCACCATCCCTCGCGGCCGGCGTGAGTTTTGACGGCACCCATGTGGTCGTGGATGTATCCACAGTTAGCCCAGGTTTACCTGTGACTTTGTATTTCGATCTTATCGGGAGCCCGCCAGGTAACGCTTCCGTCGTCAATATTGACAATGTGGACGCTGGTACCGGCACCGTGCTCGCCAACACGTTTACGCTGGCGCCATTGCCAGGATTATTTACGGATACAGAGGGTATCAGCCATTGCGAGGTCAACGGCGATGGCTTGCTGGACATTATCGTCGCTGACCCGGGAGCCGGGCAGCTGATTGTATATGAGGGAACGATGACCGGAAGCTTTGTCAGAGCACAGGAGATCCCAGCATGGAATCCTTGAATCGCGCATCCAGGAGAAGATCCAGAAAATTCCCTTTGCAAACCTTCATTTTTCTCTGTTTTTGCGCCTTAGTGAGTCGATCTGCGCTGGCAATCGATGTCGGTGAAGTTGTCAGTGGTTCGATCGATGTTGCCGGAGAATCACAACGTTACTCATTCACTGCCACATCAGGCCAGCGACTCTATTTTGACGCTCAGGTCGGTGGCCTTTTTGCATTCCATACCAGGCTCATTGGCCCACTGGGATCGATCGTGTTCGAAGACCATTTGTTCCGCGAGAACGGCCCGTTTGAATTGACTGAAACTGGTCAGTACACCCTTGACGTCATCGGATCTGGAGCAAACACCGGCACCTACCAGTTCCAATTTGTCGATGTGCCCTCGACGGTAATAACCCCCATCAGCCTGGATTCGGTGATCAATGGTTCGATCATCGTGCCAGGAGAGGTCGATCGATTCACGTTCAACGCAGTAGCCGGTCGACAGCTTTACTTTGACAGTCAGGCAGGTGGACTTTTTACTTTCGGCTGGAATGCGACGGATCCACTCGGAGCCATTATCTTCAGCCAGAATAATTTCAGCGACAATGGCCCCGTTCCGCTGAGTGAGAGCGGGCAGTACACACTGGAGATTGATGGTCTGGTTAACCGCACAGGGTCATACCAGTTCAGGATCTGGGATGTGCCTCCTGCAACCAACGTCCCCATTGCAATTGACGATGTCATCAATGGAGAGATTGGCACGCCATCAGAACAAGATCAGTTCACCTTCACGGCAGCGCAAGGCGACTTACTGTTCTTCGATACCCAGTTTCAAAGCACGCCGGTGTTGAAATGGAAACTGCTGGACCCTGATGGCAACCCGCTTTTCGTCAGCGGTTATTTTGTTGACCAGGAACCTGTCTTGATACCGCGAAACGGCGCCTATACCCTGGTCGTCGAAAGCATTCATGGTCAGGCAACAGCGACCTATCGATTCCAGGTCCGGGACATGTTTGCCCAGGCCACGCCGGTAAACATCGGCGACGTTATCGATGCAACAGTCGACATCGAGGATGAAGACGATTTATATGTTTTAAATGCCACTGCCGGTCAGGTGTTGTACTTCGACGCACAGCTTGGAGACCAGATTGGTTTGCGCTGGCAAGTCTACGATCTTCTCGGTGCGCCTGGTTCTCCCAGCGATTTTTTTATCGACAAAGACCGCATTACCTTTTCACAAAGCGCGAGCTATATCCTGCGCGTCGATGGCAACCCGCAGGCCTACCGGTTTCAGATATGGGACGTGCCCGATATCGTTACCGCACCCATCGAACTGGACACAGTTGTCAATGATGCGTTTAACGTGCCCGGTGAAATTGATCACTTTACTTTTACTGCGAGTGCGGGACAGGCCGTCGGTATCGATATCCAGTCAGGTGGTCTGGGTCTGGCAAGCTGGCAGTTGATTGGTCCTTCCGGCACGGAAGTGGCAAACAGCGGGGCGGCCTCTTTCTTTACCGCCAGCGGCCCACTGACTCTGGAGCAGTCAGGCCAATACACTTTCGTCACGGATGGCACGAGCGCCAATATCGGCACCTACCAGTTCCGCATCTGGAATGTACCGGTCACGGCCGCGACTCCCATTTCCCTTGATACACCTGTTACCGGCGCCATTCGCGCACAGGGTCAGTCACCCACCTACCAATTCACCGCCTCGGCAGGACAGATTGTTACCTTCGACGTCATCAACAATCCCGGAGGCAATGTTGACTTCACGCTAACCGATCCTGGCGGCGACACGATATTCGCGAATTCATTTGTCGACGTGGCTGTTGGTGCGCTACCGCTGTCTGGCACCTACACGATTACGGCTTTTTCATACAATCTGAACACCTTCTTCAATCATGCTGCTCCGGGTGGCTTTGACTTCCAGGTAGCCAACGGCACAGTACCACCTGCGCCACCGGCCGCCGCTGATCTCATTGTCACCTCAGTCAGTGCACCGCTTCATGTCATCGGCAATCCGGCACAATTTATTGTGTCGTGGACAGTATCGAACGCAGGCGCGGTTGCGACCAGCGCAACCCAGTGGGTTGACCAGATCGAGCTGCGCAGCGGTGGCGGTGGTAAAACCCACTTCCCGGTACCGGTTACTGTCCTGCCGGGCGCTTCCTTTGTACACAATGGTGGTCTGGCCCCTGGCGAAAGTTATGCTCAATCAGCGACTGTGACGATCCAGTCAGGTTTTAGCGGGGACTTCGAGGTTTTCGTCGAGGCGGATTCTGGCAACGCTGTATTTGAAGATCAGAACGAGATCAACGCTGCCGGTCCGGGTCACCAAACAGCCATACATCCAACGCCGCGATCGCTCAGTGGTCAGCCGGTGATCCGCACGGATCTGTCAAATGGCGCCACCTTTCCCGCAGGTACCGAGCTCAATCTTGGTGGACAGGTCAACCTGGGTGACGGCGCCATCAATGCGCTTTTTCTGCTGGACATATCAGCCAGTACACAGGATATCCAAGGGCTGGATGCCAACGCGGATGGAGTTCTGGATGAAGGCGACAACCTGAACGACGATTGCTGTATCGGTGACATCATGGATGTGGAGATCGGCGCTATCCTCAACATCAGCACGGTGTTGGCCGCTCGATCAGCCGACCTGCAGGTCGCGGTCGTTCCGTTCACGGGCGAAGCATTTCCCGCAGACCTAGCTCCGGGCGTGCTCAACCAGACCTTCCATGATCCCCTCATCGAGAGTCTGACGACTACCGGGATATCGGATCTCGAGACCTCGGTGCGTTCCGCGAAGAACCATCAGCTTATCTTCCCAACAATTGACAAGATTGAAAAGTTCCGCAACATTTTTCTCGACGGTGGCACTGATTTTCAGTTCGCGATGAGTGCTGCAAGCGACGCGCTGGACGTTGCTCCGCAAGCAGATCAGATCATGATCTTCTTCCTGACCGATGGATTTGGTACTAATCCAACCGCGGCAGAATTGGCTGCGTTTGCGGCCCGGGGAATACGTTTCTACGCCTACCAGATAGGAAGTGCACAACTGACTTCAGAGTTGCAGGAAATCGCAGACGGTATTGACGCGAGCCCGGCTTCCTCCGGTAGCGCAACCCTGATAACAGACCCCAACGATCTCACTTCTGCACTTATCGATACCCTGCAACTGGACAGCGTTTCAGTGAACGGCGTTGCCGTGTCTGCCCTGGATGCCGCCGGTCGTTTTTTCGCTCCAGTGGTATTGATCGAAGGTGACAATCCATTCACCATCGAGGCTTTTGACAACGCCGGAAATGCCGTTACCCACAGCATCACTTTGGTTGGCCTGCCTCCCGGTGGTATCGAGGAAGCCGAGGATGTTACCGGTTCAGGTGACATCAGCTACCGGAACACGACCTACAATCGCTCTGCAAAAACGCTTTTCGTCGATGCATTCCTGACTAACGCGGGTGTCTTCCCGATGGCTCAGCCGGTGGTTGCTGCATTCAATCTCACACCACCAGCCGCGCAGTTGCTGAATCCGGAAGGGATTAATCCGGATGGCGTTCCAACACACACATTCGACACAGAGCTCGGCTTGAACGGTCTCGATGTTGGTTCCATTAGTTCGGCTCTGCCGCTGGCATTGGTTAACCCGATCGAAGATCGCATCCGGATCAGCGCGTCACTTTCATCAAGTAAAAACCTGGCACCTCGATTTACTTCGGTGCCGGAAGTGTTTGTGCCACTAAACAGTGGTTATCAATATCCTGCAATCGCCAGTGACCCCAATGGTGACGCGCTCAGTTACTTACTGAACGTCGGCCCGGTCGGTATGACAGTTGATGCGTCGACTGGTATCGTTGACTGGACGCCGACGCCTGCACAGAGGGGAACCCACCCGGTTACCCTTATTGTTGAAGACGCGCGCGGTGGAACGGCCAGGCAAACATTCCAGGTCACCGTACATGACGGCCTGGACAACCTTCCACCACTTATCCTGTCAACACCAGAACTGATCGCGAGTGAAGGGGCATCTTATCACTATGATGTTACCGCAACCGACCCGGAGGGAGGTGTTCTCACTTATCAGCTGATCAACGGTCTTCCCGGTGCGGCAATCAATCCACAAAGCGGAGAGCTTATCGCAACACCCACGGCAACTGATATTGGCGTGCAAGTCTTTACCGTTCGGGCGCAGGATTCCGCTGGCGCCCAGGCTGAACAAACCTGGCTGCTTGATGTCCGTGGTCCGAATACCCCTCCTGTATTCATTTCGACTCCGATACCCCTGGTTGCGGCTGGTGAAAGTTATCACTATCGCGCCGAAGCGACTGACTCCGATGACCGGGTAAGCTATACGCTTGACGCGGCACCTGCCAGCATGACGGTTGATACAGCAACTGGTGTCGTTCGAATGGAGCCAGGCGACGTGCACCTTGGTGACCATATCGTCAGCATCCGCGCAACGGATGATCGTGGTGCGTTCTCAAGCCAGCTTTATGCGTTGACGATCACCGCCGACAACGAACCTCCCGTCGTGTCGGTCATACTTTCAACACCGTTTGTGAATATCAGCGAGCCGGTCGCAATCCAGATACTGGCTTCTGACAATGTCAGGGTGGATACCCGTGGGCTTGAGATCAACGGTACGCCAGTGGCACTGACCAATGGCGGCGCAAACTTTATTCCACCGATATCAGGTCTTTACCAGGTAACGGGTACCGCCACTGATACCAGCGGTAACTTTGGCCAGTACACGATCGAATTGCGCGCGATAGATCCGAATGACTCGACAGCGCCGATCGTTCAGATCAATACGCCGTCATCGGGCGATGTGCTTACCTACCTGACTGAAGTTACCGGGTCGGTTACCGGCACGGATCTGGAATTTTACCAACTTGACTATGCACGCCTGGACCAGATCGATCTGGACAACGTCGCCGCAG
>JAJFKA010000072.1 GCA_021773555.1 Gammaproteobacteria bacterium | reverse complement strand
CTGTCCAGGCGGTAAACTCAAGCGTCAATGCTCAGGGACAATATGTTTTCGAGCAGTTTAACGGCGGTTCGATCAATGATGTGCTGGAGAATCGCTCCTTGTGGTCGCTTCGTCTTGGATTACAGTTCGACTTCTAACTTTTTTGTCATTACTGCTTTATTGGAGGCGGCCTGTCAGGCCGCCTTTTTTGGTCTGCTGGCGAGCTGACCAGGATCTAATTTAGCAATAGGTTATGCGCCTGGGTGGCCATGATCGCTGCGGCATTTCTCGGTACAAACACATCAATCAGCAATTGTTTCTGCCTGGCTGAAAAGGGCAGGTCGGCGATCGATGAGATCAGTGAACCGAATCGCTGTAGTAGTGCCAGGGAAAAGTCTTTCTGACAGTCATCGAAGCTGTAACCAGTGACTCCGCCTGCAATGAGGCCATTATAATACTGCGCCAGCAATACTGACCGGCCGGTCCGGCAGTGTTCGATCGTCAGGCTTTGGCCGATGAACCAGGCGATATCCCAGACCCCGCGGCCCATGGTCAGACTTTGCCAATCGAATACTGTCAGGGGTGCACCGCCTTCGTCGCTGGCGAACATCATGTTGTTCACGCTGTAGTCCCGATGGATAAGAGTCTTTGGTTCACTGACGAACAACGCAGTCATAATGCCAGCCCGATGTCGGCCCAGCTTTTTACCGAGTTCAATCATCTCAGGGTTGAGCTGATGCCCGGCGAGTTTGAGAAACTTCGGCCACCAGCTGTCGTGGAGTGAGGCTAATTCAAGCGCATCGATAACCGGCGGCACGCCTAGCCAGGGGTAGTCAGCAACGGATCGTTGCCACCATCCGGCGTGGACAACCGCGATTTTTTGGATGGCTAATTCAGCCTGGCTTTGCGTGCAGCCGTGTTTTGCAGATCCTGTTTTGGCCGGGGCTAAATCTTCAAGTACCAGTACGTGAAAGATTGATTCGGGATCAATTGCTGCATGGAAGCAACGTGGTGTAGGCAGATCGATGAGCGGTTGCAAAGTCCGGTAAAAGCCGGTTTCGCGGCGGTAACTCGCGCGTGTCGGTTCACGATTGCGAATATCAGGATTTCGTGAGGAAAGTTTGACAATAAGTGACGCCGGAGCCTGGGGTACAGGTTTCGCATAGCCTAAATAAACTCGCGTAATGTCAGAGAAAAAGCCCTGGTGAATGGAGCGGTCACACCGGATACCAGAAACCTTCGCCTCGCTTAGTTCCGCGTGCTGCCTTAACACGGCGGTAAACCAGTCAGGATCGAGTGCTTCGTAGGTCGATGGGATGGAGATCATGGGTCAGGCGGATAGCTTGTGTATCCCATATTTCATTTACACCAGGCGCGGCATGACGGTTTACTCATAATGGCGATACAGCAGACCGAATCCTGCTGAATCACTCGCCGCCAGCAGGCGCCTGATGATGCGGTAATAGATCAGCTTGATCTGCTTTTTTAAGCCACGGTTATGCCGGGTCACCGATTCGACATAGGCATCCCAATTTGACCCATTGACGCAGTTACTCGAGACAGAGATCGAGAGTTCCGTCATGTATGTCAGGTGCCACCAGCCGTTGGGAACAAACAATGTGTCTCCGGACCGAAGTGTCGTTTTGCTGATGTTGAGATTTTCGTAGAGTGCTGCATCGCCACCCAGCTTGAATTTCTCAGGGTGACCGAAGATACGCTCGAGCGCCGCTGTTTCCGTTGGTGGAATAGCGACAATATGCTTGGTGCCGTGTAGCTGGGTAATAAACGCATGAGTGCCATGTGTATCAAAGTGCAATTTTGGAAACGCGGAACCCGCGCCGCCGATAAAAAATTCAACCAGGCCGTCAGGAACATGCCTTTTCAAAAATCTTGCTGTCATCCAGTTTGGTTCGACATAGACCAGTCGAGGAGAAACATCTGCTACCAACTCCGGCAGGTCCCTGTGCACATCGATGTTGCGCAGATACGGGTGTTCATGATCTGCCAGCGGTGCTCCCGATTCGATGGCATCAAGGATCTGTGAAAGTGGATAGGTTTCCGGCACGGTCTCATCAAAGTAACCACGATCGAGGCTGACGACCTGGTGTCCTGCTTTCTCACGCAAGTAGTTGATCGACCAGTCCGTGCCCTGTCGCCACCCGGGAACCGATTGCTCAAGCACGACTGGATGGCCCTCGGCACCGAGGGTTGACCAGAACGCCGCCTGCTCCAGGCGCGGAATGCGCTTGACTTCCTGCCACTGATCCTGGGTCATAAGGTGTTTCCCTCCGGGAGAACGCAGTTTGTAATCAATTCGGTGACAAGAATCTGGTCCCCGGGTTCGCTGATAATGTGCCGTGTATCGGGTAAATAATATTCACCAAGTGTTTCTCCAAATGGCCCAAATACCTGCTGAAACTGGCCCTGATAGTTGTAGCAATCGCTCTGCCCGTTGGTCATGATGACGAGCGTTCGAGCACCTCTGGCTGCCAGGCCGTGATAACTTTCGACCAGCCAGTTTCTGTCAAATTCATGACGTGCCTGATCATCGAGATCTTCAAGGAATTCTTCTGGCAATCCTTCAAACCAGACCTGTTCTCCTTTGATGCGCCTGAACAATCGAATCCAGTTCTCCGAGCGCGTCACTTTCTGTAAATAGTGATGAAAATACCAGCCAGGTGTTCGATAGCAGCCAGGATCGATCTGGACGATGCCCTGAACCCTCTCGTCAACAACGGCTGTGGCGAGTGCTGAATCGGCGCCGGAGCAAAGACCGCAAAGCCAGAACTCCGAGAAACCCTGTTGTGCCAGCGCATCCAGAACTTCACGGACCTCGCTGACCTCGCGTTCTTCATGAGTACCCGGATGACTCCTGACGCGTGAGTCTCCGATGCCTGAAAAATCGAAACGGTAAACCGTCATACCCAGATCGGCCACGTTTCTAGCAATCCTGACAGACAGATTGCAAGTGCCAACGTGATGCATCATTCCGGAATTTAAGATCACGAGAATTCGTGAAGTCGATGCAGATTGTCGGGGGACACTTAGTACACCGGCCAGCGGCCTTGGTTCGCCAATGAGCAGTACCTGTTCTGAAATACTCATGCGCAGATCCACCTGGTGATGGCCGCAAGTGATGGTTCCGGGAGAAAAAGTCCACCGACTGAATCAACAAATGTCCAGTCGTCAGGTCCATCAATCTGCTCGATCAGCAGACCTTCATCGTCGTTGAGGTTTTCGCGGAACCCCGAAAAGCTTGAAACCGGCGCGGTACTGATCAGGTAAACAGCGCTTGCCTGACTGCACTGAAACGAGGTCCAGCCGGAATGCTGGAGCTCTGCCTGTAAATCCGTGTTGTAATGGTAGCCGTTGTAGTGAAGTGTGCCATCCGCATCCAGAAAATTGGCTCGATTGGTTCCTTTGCGAAGGATGTCGTTGTGCAGTTCCGTCAGGAAGTCAACATCATTTTCCTTAGGCTCCCAGAGCACCAGACTTCGTAACGTGCGCTTCGAGACAAGTTGACGTGCTACTGCGGTGCCAAGGCGAAGCGAAACTACATCGATGCCTGATGCAGGAGAAAGTGCTTTCAATTCATCATAAGCAGTGACTGCACTTGTCACGAAGTCTGCTATGGATGCAGACTCGAACTGTCCCCAGGAATCTCCTGTGCAGGCGTAGTCAAATCTCAATACATCAAATCCGGATTGTGCCAACGAATCAGCTAACCTGCGGTAAGCTCGATGGATACGCATATACTCCTGACCGACAGGGTACAACATCAGAACCGCACGGCCGCGTTGCCGGGCAGGATCAGCTTCATGGAAAACGCCATAGAGGCGTTTTTCACTCTCACCAAAGAAGAATGGTTCCATATCAGTTGTCCCGGATCATCGGCCCAGTGCCTTCAGGAGCAATCGCTTCAGTGGATTCGTTTTTGCTCCTGTTACCGGTACTGGACTCGTTTCTGGAGGATTGACTCTCCGATCTGGTTCCTTGTTTTTCAGGCTCGCCGCGATTTGTTGCAAGGTGTTGAGCATCATGTCTCTCGGTCCCAGACGGACTCCGGTCTCGCGCTCGATCTTCTGGATAACACTGATAGATAGCAGCGAATGCCCGCCGATGTCGAAGAAAATGCTGTCGACGCTGACTTTGTCGACATCCAGAGCCTCGCACCATATCCGGGCCAGTGCGATTTCAGTGTTTGTCTGTGGCGCCAGATACACACCGATATTGTCGCGTTCGCCGCCCAGGGTTGTCAGGGCTTTCCGGTCAACTTTCCCGTTTGCAGTCAGCGGCATTTCTGCGACCGATATAAATTGTTGGGGAACCATATATGCGGGCACACGGCTTCCGAGGTGTTTCCGCAGCTCGATAGTGCTGGGCTGATAACCCCCGGTGTAGCATAAATAGGCAAGCAGGCGAGCATCCGAATCGTCGATGTTTTTCACAATCACCTGGGCTTCTTCAACGCCTTCAAGCCTGAGCAAAGCGGCTTCAATGTCACCGGTTTCGATGCGAAAACCGCGAAGTTTGACCTGGGTATCGTTTCGGTGCTTGTAAAGCAGCGAGCCGTCATTTTTGCGGACAACAATATCGCCGGTTTTGTACACGGCAACAGGTTCGCGCCGACCGGGGATGGCGAGGTCGACGAAACTTTTCGCTGTCAGTTCTAACTCGCCCATGTATCCATCTGAAAGTCCCAGACCGCAAATACACAATTCTCCGGATACGCCGATGGGACAAAGCTGATTATACGGATTCACAACAAAGCATTGAGTATTGCCGATGGGTTCACCAAGTGTGACTTCGGTGATCGGTGCCACCAGGTTGGAGCAGGTGGACCAGACTGTGGTTTCGGTGGGGCCATACATATTCCACAGTTCGGCACCGGCTTTGACAATCTGGTCGGCAAGAATTGGTGAAAGGGCCTCGCCACCACAGAGCGCACGAAACGCACCAGATACCTGCCTCGGAGTCTGCCAGTTTTCCGATAGCAGCATCTTCCATGTCACCGGCGTGGCTTGCATGGTATCAACCTCGTGAGCATCAATCAGTCGCATCAGGGAACGCGCGTCCAGCGTATCTTCCCTGGAAGCGATCACCAGGCTGCCGCCAACAGTCAGCGGTAATAAAAGCTCGAGCACCGATATGTCAAATGACAGAGTTGTCACAGCCAGAATTCGATTATTACAGCCAAAGCCAGGTGTTGCTGCCATGGATTGCAGGAAATTGGCTACCGCACGATGTGGAACCATAACGCCTTTCGGATTGCCGGTGGAACCGGATGTGAACATCGTATAGGCAAGTGCTTCAGGATCCGCTGCGCCATACAAACGGTCGTCAACCTTCATTCCCGATGCCGTATCAGCAGGTGAGAAATCTGGCAACGGTGCGTCGAGATTCAGCGCGGTGACATGGTCGAAGGATAACTGGCTGGTTATCGCATCCGTGAGCATGATCCCAACGGCTGCCTTCTCCAACATATAATGCAATCGGGCGGGTGGAAAATCAGGGTCCATAGGCAGATAAACACAACCTGCTTTCCATATCCCAAGGATAGCGGCAGGTAACCTGGATGTGCGTTGCAGACAAATACCCACGGTTGCACCGAATTGCAGACCTGCATCCAGTAACCTTTCGGCGATCTCGTTGGCAGTTTCGTTCAGTTCCTGGTACGTCAAAGTCCGGTCGGCGGCGATGACAGCGGGTTTGTCTCCATGTTCCACTACCGCCGCGGCGATCAGGGAAAGTGTGTCAGCAGCCGGCCAGACTATTTGCGTATCGTTACCAGAGTCCACTTGTTGGAGTTCGGCATCCGTCAGTGGATTTAGTTGCGAAATCGGCTGACCGTCATTTGTCAACGCCAGCCTGAGCAGGGATTCGAGATGGTCAAGCATACGATTAACAGTGCTCAACTCAAACAGGTCGATGCAGTATTCGAGGGCAATCGACAGGGCGGTCTCGTCTCTTTCTATCCAGAATGTCAGGTCTGTTCTGGCGACCCTTATATCAGATTCAAAGTGTTCCAGTTGCACATCCCCAAAATCCACATGGGCCGTGGTCTTGTCCTGAAACGCCAACAGCACCTGGTAAAGTGGTGTTCGGCTGACATCTCGTGGCGGATTGATGGCATTAACAACGCGATCAAATGTTATATCCTGGTTTTGATAGCTGGCGAGGCATAGTTGACGGACCTTGTTCAGATGTTCGGAAAAGGTGTCCTTCGGGTTCACCTCAATGTGGAAAACCAGGGTATTGGCGAAATACCCAAGTGCCGTCTCCAGATCCCGGTGACCTCGTCCGGAAGCAGGAGCACCGATATTCATCGCACTCTGATGGGTATGCTTGTGAAGCAGGATGCCAAGCAACGCGAGCAATCCCATAAACAGTGTTGACTTGTGTTCATGCAACAGTTGTTCGAAGGGGCCGAGGATGTCTTCTGAGAAAACTCTTCTGACTGCATCGCCGCGGGTGCTTTGTTCACCAGGCCTTGGCAGGTCGGTGTTCAGCTCAAGCGGCGTGTCCTGTCCATGATGCTGATCGACCCAGAATTGCAATTGTTTCTCTGCGGCCTCACTGGCCAGCCATTGTTGTTGCCAGTGTGCGTAATCGCCATATTGGATGTCGTTCCGAACCGGCTTCGCTGAATTGGAGCCGGACTGCGCAGAATGACGCTGGTAGTTATTCTTCAGCTCGCGCAACAGTAATTCAACTGAAATGCCATCGAAGATTGAATGATGGAAGACCATCAGCAGGACGTGCTCGGCGGCTCCCTGTCTGAGCAACAGGAAACGAAAAAGCGGTACAGCGTCCAGGGTAAAGGGCTCCTGGACCATCTCGGAGATTCTGTCGAGCATTAACTGCTCACTCTGGTCTGAAAAATCTTCAACGCTGAGGCAGAATTCCCAGGCGGGCTCAATTTTTTGTACCGGTGCGTCGCCTTCGATAGTAAATCGTGTCCGTAAAATCTCATGTGTTTCGATTGCCTCATTGAGGGTACGCTCGAGAGCGGAAACGTTGAGATTGCCGGCAAGCCGGTTGATCTCAACCAGATTGTATACGGCAGAGTCGGGTTCAACCTGGTTTAGATACCATAGTCTGGCCTGACCGGATGATAGCGGCGGGTCTATATCGGCCGGTCGTTCTGGGATCGCATCGATTGGCGCTGCCTGCCGTTTCCTGGCTTTGGCGAGTCGCGCCTTTAGAGATTCGTCGAGCGTATTGTTCATGGGTCAAGCTTTTCCACTATGGCGTTTCGGAAGATGACAGGGAAGTTGCCAGTTCCTGTCGCAGTAGTGCATCCACTTCGGCACTAAAGTCATTGACCAAGGGAAAGTCGAAGATCAACGAGACCGGCAGTTCCATCTCCAGCAACTCGCCAAGATCCATCACGGCCTTCATGGCCAGCAGTGAATGGCCCCCCGCATCAAAAAAATTGTCGTACAGGCTGAGTGCCGGAAATCCAAGTTTGTCCCGTAACACTGTGATTACAAGATCCTGAATTTCGCTGAGCTCCTCATCGACAGGTGAGTCAGACCTGCTCGCCAGTTGTGCATTAACCGCCATTTTCAGTGCTGCCTGCTTGTCGATCTTGCCGTTTGGTGTAATGACAAATTCATCGATGCCCAGAATTTGTGCAGGAAGCATGTACTCAGGCAGGTACGCGCGCATAGCTTCTCGCGCACTCACCGAATCAATGGTCAGGTCAGGTTGATTGCGATACAAAATGGCCAGGTAGTCATTGCCAGGTTGCCGGATGATCAGTGCAACCGCCTGATCAACGCCGAACCGGCTTGCAAATACAGAGGAAATTTCTCCCAGTTCAATTCGATAACCCCGAAGTTTTACCTGGTCATCCATCCTGCCCAGACAGAATAATTCACCGCTTACCGCATCGACGTAACCAAGGTCACCCGTGTGATACAACGTTTCTCCGCAGGACTCGTGATAGCGGAATTTCTCGTCGCTCAGTTCGCTCCGATTGAGGTACCCGTCTGCGAGACATGCACCGCCAATACACATTTCCCCGATGACTTCGGGTCCCAGCACACATCCTGTGGCGCTGAGCAGGTAAAAGCGGGAATTGGCAACCGGTTTTCCCACCGAAATAGCGCTGCCGTCATCGCGCAGTCGCTTAAACAAGGTATAAACGGTTGCTTCGGTAGGGCCATAGCCGTTCCAGAATTCGTCGACCAGCGGTGTGAGTTTTTTAACAAGTTCCGGGGTCACGGGTTCCCCGCCCGCAATTGCCTTAATTCCCGGTCCGCCCTGCCAGTCGGAAGCCAGTATCAGGTTCCAGGAACTGGGAGTTGCCTGCACCACGGTAACGTGGTTTTTCTCGATAATGCGTGATATTGCCCTGCCATCCTGCGAGTCACGTCGGTCCACAATCACGCTGCTTCCTCCGAGGACCAGTGGCAGCCAGATCTCCAGCACGGAAATATCAAATGACAGCGTGGTCAAGCCAATAAAGCGATCACGTTGCGTGAAACCCGGTTCTTGCTGGAGGGTCTTCAGCAGATTCCACAAGGAACCGTGATTGACCTTCACGCCTTTCGGATTGCCGGTGGACCCCGATGTGTAGATCACGTAAGCAAGGTCATTCATGGAAGGATAGGCGGTGGAGAACAATTCCACCGGCTCACTTAAAGCCTGTTCGATCATCAGCACATTCGCGGCATTCAGACCAGGCGTCTCGCGCTTTTCGCTGACGATGATGGCACGAGTATCCGCATCATCCAAAATGTACTTCACCCTGTTAATCGGCAGATCGGTATCAACGGGCAGATAGGCTGCACCGGCTTTAATGATGCCCAGCAGTGCGACAACCATCTCAAGCGATCTTGGGATAGCAACAGCTATGATGTCACCGGGTTGGATGTCACGCCGCTGCAGGGCCGCCGCGACCTGCCTGCTTTTAGTGTCCAGCGACTGATAGGTCAGTGATGTGTCGTTGTAGATGAAAGCGGTGGCTTCCGGAGCCCGGGCAGATTGTGCATCGATCATCGCGATCAGGCTGGTGAAGGGGCCGAAATCCCTGGCGGTGTCATTGAAATGAGCCAGAATTGCCTGCTGGTCAGCGGATAAACTATTGATCTGTTTGACCGATACGCTATTGTCACGCTCGGGTTCCGTTACCGACGCCAGAAAATTACTGAACTCCTGCAACCTTGCCTGCATGGTCACAGCGTCGAACAATGTCAGGTTATAGTGCACTTCGATGGTAAGACCGTCCCCGTGGACAGCGCAATTGAACATGGCATCAAAATTGTCAAATTGCCGCGGCAAAAAACTGATGGCAGGCTTCACTTCTCCAAAAGACAGTTCGAACTCAGACGATTCAACGTTGAACACGATGGGAACCAGTGCAGTGGCAAGGCGCTCTCGCAACGCCGGTGTGGATTTCAGCAGGGTACCGAAGGTGACTTTCTGGTGATCGTAAGCATCGAGCAGATCCTTTTTCGTTCCTTCAAGAATTGCTTCGAATGACAGATCATTGTCGATGATGGCAAGAAACGGCAGGGTATTTACGCAATGTCCGATCAGATCGAGCATGCCTGCATCGAGTTGCGCGGCAGCCGGGATACCCACCACCACATCTCGTTTACCGCTGATGTTACTGAGGTAGGTTGAAAACGCGGTGGTCAGCAGTGTGCTCAGGGTTACCTTTTGTGATCTGGCATAGGCTGCCAGCCGGGCCAGCAATTCAGCACTAATTTCATGCTTGATAAAACCGCAGCGGAAGTCATGTCGTAGCTGTCGCTCATTCGGTGAAGGAAGGCTCACGCTGGTCTCGTGCTTCGCAAACCGGTCCTGCCAGAAGGCGAGGTCGGTCTGGACCTGCTCGACAACTTCAGCGCTTTTGAGCCAGCGAACCAGATCCTGAAATTGTGTCGGCTCTGCGGAACCGGGAACGCCAGATCCCGCGTAGTGGCCTGCCAGATCTTCAAGCCAGATCCCGGTTGACCAGCCATCCGCGATGATATGATGGCTGGTGATGAGTACGCTCGAATGACTTTTGAATTTAAGAATACTGGCCCTCCACAACGGGCCTTGCAGCAGATCGAAGGGAGTTGTTGCTTCCAGGTCAATTTGCGCCTTCAATAAATCGTCGGTTGCGGCTTCGAATACTTCCAACTGGATCCGCGCCTCGCTGGCGATATGAAAATACTCGCCATCTTTGCTGAAGGTGGTTCGAAAGCTCGAGTGTCGATTGGCTGTTTGTTCCATGGCCGATCTGAAACGGAGGTCATCGATCTCCTCGGGAAATTCCAGCAATACGGTCAGGTTATACGAGCAATTGGCATCCACACTCATTTGAGTGGCCAGCCACAACTCTCTTTGTACATCAGTGGTTTCGAAACTTAATTCAATTTCGCCACCGGCGAACGGATCATAAGTGACTGAATCGGACACGTTAGCTGCTTTCCTCTTGCAGTGTAGGAATGTTAAGCAGCCGATAGCTGCCGCTATTTTCAGGATCGGGGACATACCAGCCTGGCCGACCCCTGGGGTCCTTGCCGAGTCTTGCGCCGGGGACGGGTGGACGGCTTGCGTCCAGCTCCGTGGTCATTTGCGCGGACTCGTGACCGTCACGCGTTGTTGGTAGCAGCTTTTCCAGGGCCATGCGGCGCAGGGATGCTTCAAAAGCCGCCGTAAACCGGGCATGGTCCTCATCACTCTGGGCACTGGCGATGAATACCGCTTTGTCTTCCCACAAAAATATTCCCTGGGAACGCATCAGCACATAAAACAGTGGTGCATAGGTGGGATCTTCAAACTCCAGGGTAAACCAGGAACTACAGCGTGCGATATTGATGCCGACACCGCTGTTGGCCGCGACCTGTTGCAGCGTGTTGCACAGGGTCTCGGTTCGACTATTGAGGGACTCCTGTAATTCTGGTCCCTGATCCACAAGGTACTGCAAGGTCGCCTTGCACGCCGCAAGCATCAACGGATGCCGGACAAAGGTTCCGGCAAAAAAAGTGACCCCGATCTCAGGCATTGAATCGTCACCGAATTGCCATGTTCCGCCATCAAGCGCATCCAGATACTTATGGCTCCCGGCCACAATTCCCACGGGGTAGCCGCCGCCAACAACCTTACCGTAGGTGACGATGTCAGCTTGAATCCCGTAGTAAGCCTGCGCACCCCCCAGAGCCAGCCTGAAACCTGTGACAATCTCATCGAAGATCAACGCAATATCAAGGTCAGTGGTGAGCTGTCGTAATTCTTTGATAAATTCGCGGGGTTGATGAGCCGGGTCGCGACTCTGGACCGGTTCCACCAGCACGGCAGCAATTTCGTCCTTCCGCGCCTTGATCGTGGCTAATGCTTCTGCACTCCCGTATTCAACCACGAGCATATTCGCAAGGTTTGATTTCGGGATACCTGGCGCACCCGGTGTGGCATCGCCCAGGTGTCGGGGATTCAGCGTTACCTCGTCGTGAATCCCGTGATAGGCGCCTTTGAAGATGACTATCTTGTCTCTGCCCGTCACAGTCCGTGCGATTCGTGTCGCCGCGGTCACGGCTTCCGTACCTGTCGATGCAAAAGCCACACGTTCGACGCCGGTCGCCTGGACAATCAGATCAGCCACCTCCTTTGCCAGCAACGTTTGTGGACCCGTCTCTACCCCTGCATTGATCTGCGTGGTAAGCGCCGCCTTGAGGAAATCGGGATTGTGGCCGATCAGGATTGGTCCGAATCCACAGGTAAAATCGATGTATTGATTGCCATCAATGTCCCACAGGTAAGCGCCATCAGATCGATCGGTAATGATCGGATAAACGGCTTCCTTCCACAGCGGATTGAATCCGGAAACTGAGCGCGGATCTGACAAAACCGCGCGGCTTTCCTGGGTGAGCCTTTTTGAATTCGCGGTCTTCTCGTTGTAGTCGCTGATGATCGAATTGATCGCGCGGACCTGGTCATCATCGGGTTTGGCATGCCGTTTAGTTGTGATCTTTGCTCCGCGACCGGGATTAAGTGTTGGCGCAGATGCTGCTGGCACGGTTGCGGCAGGTGATGCTGGACCTGGTATTGCCGGAGCTTCGTTCTTTTTCTGGTGAACAGGCGCATCCTGCCGGGCGAGATAGCGATCGATCAACGCTGCCTGCTCGCGCAGGTAATCAACAAATCCACCATTGTCAGAACCCGGTAATGCCGCCTGGGACGATAAATTCGGGGCAGGCGCAACGGTTGGCGCAGGGGTCAGCTGGGACAGCACCTCGGGTGAGATATGTTTTTCCAGATGGGCCAGCAGCGTCTCAAAAGCGCCAAATTCTTCCTGCAGTTTGCGAAACGGCAGATTGATGTCATAGGTACTACGCAAGGCCAGGCTAAATTGTGTCAGCATCAGTGAATCAAAGCCCAGTTCGATAAACTCGGAATCATCCTCGATCTCGTCAGTGCCGATCCCGATAGTGTCAGCGATCAGTGCACGCAACGACGCCTGCAGCGGAGGCCCTTCAGGAACTGCTGCCGTGTTCACTTCCCCGTCGACTGCGGGGCTATAGGTGGTATCAGGTGCGATTGCCACAGGCGCCACCGCACCGGACGTCGTTGCTTCAATCCAGTGCCGCTTCGGCTCAAACGGATATCCGGGTAGTGGAATCCGGCGGGGTTGTTCTGCGGCCAACAGATTCGTGATTGTCGGATTGTGGCCCTGTTCCCATAGCTTGCCGAGTCCAGCAAGTAATGATTCGGATTCGGATATGCTGGACTTGAGTGTATCCAGTCCGGCGCAGGCATCATGCTGCGCCTTGTCCTCAATATGCTGGCGCACAAAACCGGTTGTGGTTGCCCGCGGTCCCAGCTCTACAAAAGTGGCCGGACCCTGCTCGAGCAGGAATGTCGCAGCCTGGCTGAATTTAACCGGATTTCTTATCTGGCTGCCCCAGTACTCTGGTGAGGTCGCCTCTGCGTCGGTGATCCAGACGCCGGTGACAGTTGAAACAAAGGGGATATCTGGTGGGTTCAGTTGGCGCGTTTTGACAAACTCGACCAGATCTGCAGCAGCACTGTCCATCATATGAGAATGAAAGGCGTGGGAAGTCCGCAGCCGGGTTGCCGACAAGCCGTCTTTTTCGAGTCTGGCTTCAATGGCATCCATTGCCTCGAATGTGCCGGCGACAACTGTGGATCCCGGCGTGTTGTAGGCCGCAATCTGAATACCAAACTCCTCGACATAAGGCGCTATCTGATCCGGGGGTGCGAATATCGAAACCATAGCCCCGGGTTCCATTTGCTGCATCAACGTTGCTCGCCGCGCCACGATCGCCACAGCGTCTTCGAGACTGAAGACACCCGCGAGATGCGCGGCCAGATATTCACCAATGCTGTGTCCGATCATCGCGGAGGGTTTGAATTCAGCAACTGCGTAGGCGCGAGCGAGTGCGAGACCGATACTGAACATGGCCGGTTGTGTGTACTGGGTCTGATTGATCTTCGGATCGTCGGAATCGCTTGAATCAAACAGGATGTGCTTAAGGGGTGTATCAAGGTGCTGATCGAAAAGCGCAAAGCACTCGTCCAGGGTCGCCCGGATTGTGTCGTTAGTAAAATTCTCGTAAAGATCAAGCCCCATTCCCGGGTATTGTGCCCCTTGTCCGGGAAACACAAAGGCAATCTGTTTTCGAATGCCCGATGAGTTTTTGTTCGCCACCTTACCGGCACGGGCACCGATTTGAAGGAGTTGCTCACTAAGACTGGCAGTAGAATTGGCGACAAAGCTGGTTCGGCAACTTTCTTCCTGTCGACCAACGCGTAGTGTATGGGCGATATCAGCAATGCACATGCTTGGATTAGCGGACGTATAAGTTTCAAGTTCCGCTATTTGCCTGCCCACAGCAGCCTGGGATTTTGCTGACAGGTAAATCACATGCGCTTGTTCTTTATCCACAGTCTCTCGTTCATATTCGCTCGCCTGTTGCAGAATCAGATGTGCATTGGTGCCACCGGAACCAAAGCTGCTGATACCCGCAATCCGGGTCCCCCCTATCTCCGGCCAGTCAATGGTTTCGCCATTGACATAAAATGGTGTGTTGTCGATATCCAGTTCTGGATTGGCTGACTGGAAATTGGCAGTCGCTGGAATCTTCTTGTGCTGCATGCTCAATATTATTTTGATCACGCCGGCGACGCCTGCTGCCACATCAAGGTGACCCAGATTGCTCTTCAAAGAGCCAAGCGCGCAGAAGCCACGCGCGTCCGTATGTTGTTCAAACGCGAGCTTTAATGCCTGGACTTCAATGGGATCACCGATGGGAGTCGCGGTACCGTGTGCTTCCACATAACCTACATGACTGGCGTCAACGTCTGCGTTTGCCAGTGCCTGGGAAATTGCATCTGCCTGACCTTCGACACCCGGTGCGGCAAAACTCGCGCGTCGCGCGCCATCGTTGTTCAGGGCAACTCCCCTCAGGATCGCTGCAATGTTGTCGCCGTCGTCGATTGCTTCCTGTAATCGCTTTAACACGATGATGCCGCCACCGTTGCTGAAGAATGTTCCCTGGGCCCGGGCATCAAATGGGCGGCAAACGCCGTCGGGGGCCAGGATGCTGCCTTCCTGATACAGATAGCCGCGATTTTGAGGTGTGGTAACGGAAACGCCACCGGCGAGCGCGAGATCGCACTGGAAGTTCTGCAGAGCCTGGAAGGCTTGCGCAATGGCAACGGCTGACGTGGAGCAGGCGGTTGAGATATTGATACAGGGGCCAGTGAGGTCCAGTTTGTGCGCTACCCTGGTCGTTAGATAATCTTTCTCGTTGCCCATCATCGCATTAAGTTCACCAACCCGGGCGAGGACATCGGGGCGGTTTTCGATATGGCTCTTGAAATAGGTAATGTTCGACTGCCCTGCATAAACACCAATCGGAATCGAACGGGTATCCTTGTAATAGCCTGCATTTTCCAGAGCGTGAACTGCCAGTTGCAGAAACACACGTTGCTGTGGATCCAGTATTTCAGCCTCGCGAGGGCTGAAACCGAAATAGCTCGCATCAAATTCTTCGGCACCGGGCATGATCCCGCGTACCGGTACGTAGCTGGACGAATCGACCAGGGTCGCCGGCAGGCTCGGGTCCAGTTCAGTTTTCGCAAAACGCGTTGCGGTGGTGTCACCCCGTTCCAGTACGCTCCACAGTGAGTCGGCGTCGAATCCGCCCGGAAATCGTGCCGCAACGCCAATGATAGCGATGGCATCTTCGAGTGAGCTGTCAATCATTTCTGGCTCCATGGCTGCGTCTTTGGGCTGTCCGCATGTTACTTGTTTCGCCTCTGTTTTGCCTTCTGGCGGGCAGCTTTTGCGCGCTCAGAACGACTCTGGATTTCGCTCAGGTTCCGCGATCCTGGGGCCCCGGTATCCGCAGACCGGTTCAGCCAGGCGGCCAGGCCCTGGATGGTCGGATCGCGATACAGCGCAGCCACTGGCAGGGTTACACCTGTTTCTGCTTCGATGCGTCTGATCAACACTGGCACCATGATGGATCGGCCGCCCAGGTCAAAGAAGTTGTCGGTTACCCCAATACCCGGCAGGCCAAACAATTCTGTCCAGATGCTGACAAGGGAAGATTCCTGCGCATTCTGTGGGGCCTCGCCCTTGCAGAAAACATCGCCGCCCGCACTGATAAAGTCGGAATAGTCGCCCGCTTCAGACATATCGACCAGTGAACCACCGGTAAATTCGTGCAGTATCTTTATCATGCTTGTCGCCGCATCTTCCACAAAGCCTGCTGAAAGACGATCGGTGTTGTAGATTAGTTCCAGTGTAGTCGGTACGCCGGGATTCACTACCAGGGTGAAAGGAAAGTTAGTGCGGATCGGTGTGCTCACTTCATCGACGCCGAGATCCGGACCCATATCGTAAGTTGCCTCATTGATCTCGTAATTCTGGAATACCACAACGCTTTCAAACATCGGATCGATCCAGGCGAGACCACTGGCCTGATGGATCTCGGCTGATGAGTGATACTGTTTTTCCTGTAAGGTCAGCATCTGATCCTGTACATCCTGTACTGCCGGAGCGATTGCCATTTGCGTCACGCGCAGTGGCAGATTGGTGACGAAAGGACCTACTGTACGGGTAAAATCGGGTTCTCCTGCTGGCCTGCCGGAAAAAGTTGAGCCAATACAGACGTCCTTTTGGCGGGTAAGTTTTGTCAGGGTGACGGCCCAGGCTGCATGAAACAGACTGCTAAGGGTGCAGTTCATGCTGGTGACACCACGGACCAGGAGATTTGAGAGAGATTCGTCCAGGGAGATGTGATGGGAGAGAATACCGGGAATCCCGGTATGCATGGTTGGCAGGCGACCGGCGGAACCGAGATTAGCAAGGTAGGTCTGCCAGAAATTCACATCATTTTTAGGTCGGGTGGTCGGAATCCAGTTTGCATATTCGGCGTAGTCGCTTGCCGGCAGGTCGGCGGGCGCCGTCTGTCCGCAAATGGTGCGATATCGGCTGCTGACTTCCGCGAGGACAATCGGCCATGACCAGCCATCAATCTGCAGGTGGTGGTGGGTCCAGACCAGATAGTGGGTCATGGCGCCAGTCGTAACCAACATCAATCGGTGCATCGGCCCAGCATTGACGTTCAGACCGGTGCTGCTTTCCTGCTGCAGCAAGTCTTCAAGTGATTCGTTTGCGCTGGTTTCAACCGTGCGCCAGGTGAACCGCGCGCTTGCATGAAAAGTCTGTAAATTACGTCCCGAGGCCAGCGGAAAGGTGGTACAAAGTCCCGAGTGGTTGTTCAGCGTTTCCTCCCAGGCCTGGTGTAAAGCGCTGGAATTGATCTTACCCTGATAGCGCAGGTACCACTGTTCAATGCCGGTGTCGTGCCCACCAAGCTGACCGAACAGGTAGAGTTCCTGAATCGGCGTCATATTCAGAATACGCAGACAGGAAGGCTCGGTAGCTGCCACTTCATCCCATCGTGATGGGGAAACAAGCAGTTTGTCTTCGCTCACGCGTTGCGGGATGAGGATACTGTTCAACTCGGCCAGGCGCGCAACAAACGTGGCCGAGAGATGCTCGATGACGGAGGGTGCAAAGTATTTGTCATCAAAAAATACATCGATGAAAAGTTTGCTTTGGTCGATCGCGACCAGCCATTCCGCGGGGTGGCTGTGTGCAGCGCCCGGGTCCCGCCAGTCCTGATAATCCGGGGGCATGATCTCGAGTAACTGGCAGTCATTGAACAGGCGTGAAAAGTTACCCATGAAATTAAACAGAAAATCTGCGCGGGCCTGCCTTTCAATCAAACCCTTTTGGTTGAGTACGCCAAACCCGACGCCATTGCCAGGGATGGCGATTATTTCCTGGTGAATGACCGACAAGAGGTCCAGCAAGTTCGTTGGGACGGCGGCTGTAAGTGCTAACGGATAGATGGTGGTGTACCAGCCGGTTCCCTGTGAAAAATCCAGCCCTGATACTTCATGGGACCGACCATGGCTTTCCATATCGACCCGGGGAGCATGATGGGGGAGGACTTCTGGCAGGGCGGCAAAAAAAGCGGCAACCACCAGTTCGTGTGCCGCGATATCTGATCGCGCAGGCCAGTTGACGGCTGCCAGATCAATACTCGCCTCGAATCGCGCGCTATGATGGAAACTACCGGGTGCTGGAATCCCAATGAGGGCGCGCTCCTGCCAATAACCAGCCTCATGTGTAAACAGCTGTGCGTTGTCAGCAATGAAATGGCTCCATTGGCGAAAGACCTGCTCGGACTGGTCGGATTGCTGATGTTCGGCCGTGGTCTGCAGCAAATCATCCAGTTCGTTAATCAGAACGCTCCAGGAAATACCATCGACAACCAGATGGTGGATGGCGAGGCATAATTCCTGGACACCCCGCTTGTGGTTGAACAGCCCCACACTCACATTCTTTTCACCGGAGAATTCAACTTTCTGGTTGATTGTGGCAAGCAGCGCAGCCCTCTGGTTATCGTCCTCGACCTGGTATTGGGCTATATTGAAGTGTTGCTCGGGATGGATGCGTTGCTGCCAGCGTCCGTCCACCTGATCGAACGCTGCTCTTAATATCGGGTGACGTAAACTGAGCCGGCCCAGCGCCGTCGTTAGTACTTCCAGTGTGATGGGCGCCCTGATTTTAAAGCAGTAACACTGGTTCCAGTGATGGAAGTGACCGACGCTGTCGAAAAACCACTGTTGCACGGGTAACAGCGGAATTAATTCCGTGGTGAAGACCAGCTCTCCTGAGAGCCCCGTATGGCCGCTGTTCATGGCTAGCAAGGCCATGCTTTCAATAGTCGGGTTGTTGTAAATTTCGCGTACGCCGAGGTTAATATTTTCCTTGCGCGCCCGGCTGATCAGTTTGATGCACAGGATTGAATCACCACCGCGCTCAAAAAAATTATCTGCAATGCCAATGCCGGTGGTACCCAGTACGGCTTCCCATACAGTGACCAGAGTCTGTTGAAGCGCATTCTCCGGTGCCCGGTAGTCGAGCGTCGGATCGACAAATTGAGGGTCCGGCAACTGGCGGATATCAACCTTGCCGTTGACAGTCAGGGGAAGCTCGGGAAGGCAGATCAGTGTTGCAGGCACCATGTGTGCAGGTAAAACGGATTCAATCACGCGGGTGACATCCTCGGGTTTTACCGCGTGTGCCGTGTAGTAACCCACCAGACGAGGATGACCGCCGGGTCCTTTGCTCGCGATTACGACCGCACGCTGGACTCCGGTAACCGTTGCGATTGCACCTTCAATCTCGCCGAGTTCGATGCGGAAGCCACGAATCTTTACCTGAGAGTCAGCCCGGCCACTATAAATAAGATCACCATTGGGCAACCATCGGGCCAGATCACCTGTGCGGTAAACGCGGTGGCCAGTGCCGGAGAAGTTGTCGATGAATCGCTCCCGGGTCAGTTCTTCCCGATTCAGGTATCCACGTGCGACGCCGGCACCCGCCACATACATCTCACCAACGACTCCTGCTGGCAGTGGTTCAAGTTGTTCGTTCAACAAAAGTATGTCGAGATCCGGAATAGGTTCACCGATGACGCTGCCCGCGCTGGTTTCAATATCAGACTGGCAGATGCGCCGGTAGGTGACGTGAACTGTTGTTTCGGTAATGCCGTACATATTGATCAGCTGTGGTGCGCTATCGCCGTAGCGAGAGATCCAGGGTGCCAGTGACGGAATGTCCAGAGCCTCGCCGCCAAAAATTACATAACGAAGTTTTTTTGGACATTCTGCATGGGACTCCTCATCCACCTCCTGGAGGTTTGAGAATGCTGAAGGCGTCTGGCACAACACCGTAATTCCGTTAGCGGACAAAAGTCTGTTAAATTCGAGTGGTGATCGTGTTACCCAATAAGGCACAACGGTAAGTTCTCCGCCATAGGCGAACGCGCCCCAGAGCTCGAACACCGTCCAGTCAAAGGCGATTGAATGAAACAGGGTCCACTTGTCAGTCTCGTTGAAACCGAACCAGTGCTGGGTAGAATCCATTAATCGGGCGACGTTTTTGTGGGTAACAGCTACCCCTTTTGGCTGTCCGGTTGAACCCGATGTATAGATCACGTAGGCCAGTTGGTCAGCAATGGTCGTGGGCAAAATGACGTCTGCATCATTGGTATTAGCGGCAGAGGTTGCGACCTCCAGCAGGGTCCGCTCAAAAGGTGATAGCCGTTCGGTGGTATCGGCGTCGGTGACTATATAGTCAATCCCTGCGTCATCCAGCGTAAACCGAATGCGCGTGTCTGGATAATTCGGGTCAATGGGCACATAGGCCGCGCCAGCTTTGAGAATACCCATCAGCCCGACAATCAGATCATTACTGCGATCCATACAAAGCGCGACACGATCTTCGGGCTGGACACCGGCCGCAACCAGAGTTCGAGCCACCTTGTCGGACTCCGCGTCCACTTCACGATAGGTCTTAACAGCCGCACCGCAGCGCAATGCAACATTTTCTGCAAAGCGTGTGCTCGACTGCTTAAAGCGCTCTACAAGCGAGTTGATTGTTGGATTGGCCGCGGCGATCACGGGTGTTAATGCGGTGCTTCTGTTTGTCTCGGTGAGCAGGGGTACGTGCCGGGCGAACAGCTCCGGTCCGCTTGCAAAGCGTTCCATGAGATTCTGCAGACAGTCAAGGATAACTTCAGCGTGCGCGTCATCCAGTCGGCGCCGATCATATTCGAGTCGCAGACTCAGCTCCTGCCCGCCATAGGCGATCAGCGCAACCGGAAAGTTGGTGCGCCCTTCATACTTAAAATGCAGGTGATCCCAGCCGGGTTGCTTCTCGCGAAGTTCATGATGCAGGTCGATCCGATCAAAAATGACCGCAGTGTCAAACAGGACACCAGCGAAGTCTGTCTGCTGCGCAACGAGATTCAGCGGGGCTAGTATATGTGGACGTATCTCCCTGGCGTGTGCGGAAAGTTGCCGTAACAGGTCACCCGTTGTCAGCAGAGCGGCAAAATCAATCCGTACCGGTAGGGTGTTAATCATCAGGCCAAGGATATCGGCAGCACCTGGAAATTCGCAGTGTCTGGTTGTGTAAGTCGCGCCAAAAACGACCTCTGCCTCGCCGGTGTAATGGTGCAGCAGTGTCCCCCATGCAGCTTGCAGTAACGCATTGACGGAGGTGCTTTGCACCTGACAGGCGGTTGTCAGCAAGGCGGTAGTGTCTGCCGCGAAACTTCGTTCCCTGAATCCATAGGGCTCGAGCACATTTTTCGTCGACGTGTGCTCCGTCGACAGCGTCGGAAACAAGGTTGCACCTGGCAGGTCAGCCAGGTATTCCCGCCAGTAAACCAGGCTCTCGGAATGGTCACGATCCTGTAACCATCGGGCGTATTGCGCAAACCTGGGACGTTCCACAGGATCGGGTGCCGGTGTTGTCCCATTGCTGTAACCAAGCATTAATTCTTCAACCAGGGGTGCAAAGGAACGTCCATCCAGAAGGATGTGGTGGAACGTCCAGCAGAGGGCAGAGCCGCTATCCGCCTGCAGGAGAGTAGCCCTCATGAGGGGTGACTGGTCGAGTTCAAAGCCGCGGATCCGTTCTTCCTGCTGGTGTTTCACGAGCGCAGCTTCAAGTGACTCTTCCGGATCGAGCACTTGTATACCGATGTTCACCTTACCCGGCTCGCCAGCGCGCAGAAGCGGCTGGTCCCCGGACTGCCAGTCGCAACAGCATCTCAGAACCTCGTGATGATCCAGCAGCCTGGCCAATGCCTGGTTGAGTTTTACCGGGTCCAGGGGTGCTGAACAAAATAGGGTGATTTGCTCAATATCAATGCCTGAATCCGGATGACCCAGGTGATGAAATATCATCCCTTGTTGCAGCGGGGTAGCGACAACCTCGTTGACAGCCTGGATCAGTGAACTGCTTTGTAGTTGATGTTTATCCACGACTTCTAATGTCAACTCTCATGCACGTTATGTGTTCAGGTGCACTGCACCAGACTGCTGCAAAGTATAAGGTTTTGCGCGTTCCGCTTCGACCTTGTGTTAACCAATTGCATCCCGTGAATTTGCCTGAGATAGGTGGCTCGCAGTACTCATCAGCAGGAGTGGAAATATCAGCAAGTTCCGCACCAGATTGTGAAATCCTTTATAGATCAGGTACCTGGAGCATATTCATAGCAACCTTCTCGGTAGTCTGTAAAGTATATCGACACTAATTAATGTGTACTAATATCCGACACGCGAGCTTGCCTGGAGACTACTTCATCCTCAAGGGCCTGAAGTAAACACTCACATCATCCCGGCGGGCCAGATGCCAGCCTGTCTGATGACTAGTTTGCCGGACGGCCACTTCAGGATCGGGCCTGTTCCAGTCAGGTAAATATGTTAGCTTTACAGGACACCAGGGAAACAATGTGGCGAAATATGGAGACTGACCATATTAGAAATACCATGCGCAAATTTGTGAGTGAGCGGGACTGGGATCAGTTCCATTCGCCCAAGAACCTGGCGATGGCCCTGTCAGTTGAGGTGGCCGAATTGTTGGAACACTTTCAATGGCTGGGGGAGCAGGAGTCTCACACTCTGGATTCGGAAAAACGCCAGCAGGTGTCATACGAGATGATTGATGTGTTGATTTACCTGGTCAGATTATCCGACAAGCTGGATATCGACCTTAACCTGGCATTCACGGAAAAAATGAAAATCAACGCTGAAAAATACCCGGTCGAAAAAGTTAAAGGCAGCGCCCGTAAATATACGGAATACACAAATAAGGGTGACGACTGATTTATTTCATCCTGCCTGTCAGGCAAAGGCAGTTGGTTTAGGTGAGACATCATCAGTGTCCATCATGGCTCGTGCCAACCGCTCCATCATTTCAGTGCGTAAGACGGTCTTTCCAGACAGATTTTCCATCTCCTGCGGGTCATTTTTCAGATCAAAGAGTTCGCTGCCGTCGTAGTCCTGATAGAGCGTGAATCTGGCCTCCGGGGTGATCAACGTTCGCATTCGCAGTGGCACGCCGACATGCAGGATGTCATTCAGCTGGTCTTCCTCGATAAAAATTTCATCTCGGATACTCGCTGCAGGATTGTCGAGCAAGGCCGTGGCATCGATCCCCTGCATGCCATGGAACGGTTGTACTCCTGCCTGCTGCAACAGTGTCGGGCCAATATCCAGAGACGAGATCAGGCTCTCGCAGTCTCCCGGCATGATGCCCGGACCTGACATCAACAGGGGAACGCGGGTGCAGCCCTCATAATGCATGGCACCCTTCAGCATGACGCCATGATCACCGAACATGTCGCCGTGGTCGCTCGTGAATACAATTATGGTGTTATCACTCAGCCCGCTGATCGCTAACTGATTCACAATGGCGCCGATACTGTCGTCGATCATGGAGATCATGCCATATTCCTTTGCCGCCATCTCGCGAAGTTCAACCTCCGTTGGGGCGAACATATTGACGCCACGGCGCAGCCCGGATAAACCTTCGCTGATGGCTCGCTGATAATGAGGTGCGCCGTTGACGTGTTTGTCATGATAGGTCGCGGGCATGACGTAGTCGGCAGGAGAGTACATATCGAAGTATTTTCCAGGCGGTGTAAACGGATGATGGGGATCCGGATAGGAGACCACGGCCATAAAAGGCTGACTTTTCTGCTTTGCCCGCTGCCGCAGGAATTCAGAGGCTGTTTCAGTAATGTAATGGGTGGGATACAGTTCCGCCGGTGTTGCCGTGCGCCGGGTCATGTGTGAGGGCGAATCATAAGGCAGGGCGCCCCTGGCACCCTGGAATGTTGCAGGGTCTTCCCCTTTGTCCAGCAGCCACTGGTAGTAATGCCCGCCACAGGAGTCCGAATGTGCGACCACCAGGTCCACCTCGGCAAAACCGTAATAATCGTCGGGCATCTCAACTCGCTCCCGGGCATGTCGGGCGAGATTCTCGTAGTCATCCCAGCCCTGTGGATAGTACGCATGGCTGATGGCGTCCCCGGGCAGCATTTGATCCGTTTGACGCTTTGCCGCTGATTTCATGATGTTCATATTCTGCAAATGACACTTCCCCAGATGTGCCGTGTGGTACCCGGCATTTTTCAGCAGCCTCGGGAAGGTTTCGACTCGCCAGTCCAGCGCGATTCCGTTATACCGGGTGCCGTGCAGTGAGGGCATCCGGCTGGTAAAAATTGAGGAACGATTCGGCATGCAAATCGGATTGGCGACGAAGGCGCGATTGAAACGTAATGATCTTGCTGCGAGTGCGTCAAGGTGCGGTGTTTGCACCACGGTATTACCGCCAAATCCGGTGTGATCGGGACGATGTTGATCGGTCATGATCAGCAAAATATTGGGTCTGGATTCAGGGTTCATGGTTTCTTGTCGGGGCGGGCAGATGGGAGTCGAGCCAGGTGATTATATTCTTGGTGACCTCGAGACGATTCGTCTCGTTGAGCATTTCATGCCGTCCACCCGGATAGATTTGTCGATCAATCTGCCCGACGCCTGCTTCGCGCCATTTTGATTCAAGATAGTCGATGCCTTTCAGTTCACGGTTAACCGGATCCGCATCTCCGGCGACCAGCAGGACGGGCAGGTCTGGTCGGATAGTGCGTAATCGCTCTATATCAACCCGGCGTGGATCGGTGCGATCCATTCCATTGTTCACGGTTTGGCCTTCGAAACCACACAGCGGATCGTTGATATAACAGTCGACTTCGTCCGGGTCCCGGGACAACCAGTCATATTCAGTGCGTACTGGTTCGAAGGAATGGTTGAACGCCGGAATTTCCTCACCGGGGTCTCGCAGGGTAGATCCGGACAGGATCAGAGCATCGATTTTCTGAGAGCCCTGCGGCGCAAATTGTTGCGCGGCCGCCGCGCCCATACTGTGACCAAACAGGAATAGCGGACTGCTTTGTGCACGACCCGCACAAACAATATCAACCAACTGGTCGATATCACTCACCAGGGCATCCCAGCCGCCAACACCGAAATCGCCTAATCCGTCGGGACCGCTGGTTCTGCCGTGCGCACGGTGATCCATGGCCCAGACGCTGTATCCCGCTTCATTCAGTGCCCGTGCAAAGCGATCGTAACGGCCCGCGTGTTCTGCCATACCGTGGGAAATGATCACTGCGCCTTTGTTGTTTACCGCTGGCCACTGATAACCCTGGATCGGCCAGCTATCGCTGGTCGATGAGTAGCTGAATTCCTGCACTGCGCGTCCTTAACTGATTTGTAAATACCATAGCAAATTTATGGATCTGATACCGAAGCGCTGTTTTTCGAAATAAATCTGCACTGGACAGACCGATTTATCACTGACGCGGCCTCAATTAGATACGACCACCTGGAGATGAGAAAAATGAACAAACTAATTGGTGTTCTGGCTGGCATTTTGCTGACTGGAAATGTTTTCGCGATGGAACACGGCTGCTCGGCGAGTGCTCAGTCAATGTTTCTGGCTTGCGGCTTTGATACCAAAGAGGGGTACCTCGAGGGTCTTGCCATCTGTGGTGATACCAATACTCAGGCAACTGCTGATGCATGCCTGGCTGCGCTCGAGGAATCCCAGGATGAAGATGCAGACGAATGTGGAGATCAGTTGGAGGCCCGGCTGGAAGTTTGTGAAAAGCTGGATGACGCACCCCACGTTGTCAGTTTTGGTGAGGAGTTCGCGGACAACTTCGTTAATCCTTTGCTGATTGGCGGGTCAATAGATCCAAATCCGTGGATGCCGCTGGTGCAGGGCAATGTCTGGGTATACGAGGCATCTGGCACTGACGAGGACGGTGAGGAGCTCGAAGAAAGGGTGACTGTGACCGTCAGGAGCGACGTCAAGCTGATTCAGGGAATACCGTGTCTCGTGGTCACCGATGTGGTGTCTGAGGATGGCGAGGTGCTCGAAGACACGGATGACTGGTTTGCTCAGGATGTTGACGGCAACGTCTGGTACTGCGGCGAAATTTCAAAAAACCAGGAGTTCTTCGAAGGCGATGAACCGGAAATCGCCGAGCTTGTGGATATAGAAGGATCCTGGAAGGCGGGTCGTGACGGCGCGGAAGCCGGGATGCTGCTGCCGTTTGCACCGGTCGTTGGCCGGACCATCAAAACCGAGGTGTTGCTCGGTGACGCGGAAGATGTGATTGACATTGAAAGCCTCGAAGGTACCGAGTCAGCGCCTGCGGCCAGCTGTACTGGAAACTGTCTGGTGACACTGGACTACACACCGCTTTCTCCGGGAGAGTTTGAAAACAAATACTACGCGCCTGGTGTCGGCATGATCGTTGAGACGAAACCGGATAGTGATGAACGACTCGAACTCGTTGAATTCATCAGCAACTAATCGATCAGCGCCCAAGGAGAAACAAAATGAAAACTTTTACAAAAATCACGATACTCACTATGGTTGCTGCATTGATCGGTTGCAGTGGAGGCGGTGGAGGTAACTCGGTAAATCTCCCCACATCGACACCACCGCCTTCCACCCCTCCTGCGATCAATCTCTCTGGCCTGATCCTTGATGGTCCGGTGTCCGGAGGTACGGTACTGGTGTTTGCCCCGGACGCAGTACAGGGAGCGCTGGATACTGCGGAGAGCGCAGAAGACCGGCTGGCAAGCCTGAATGGCGCGAGCCCACTGTCGAGCGCGACACTGAACGCGAGTGAGGATGGCGCTTTTACCCTGCAACTCTCCGGAGACCTGGCCAATCAGGCGGTGTTTCTGGTGTTTGACAATACCGATGCGGAGGATCTCACTTTTGGCGACACACCTTTCAATATGGAGTCGGTCGCCGTTCTTGGAGCAGCAGGCAGCTCAGCCATCGTTAATGTCACACCACACACCAGTATCATCGGCACCCAGGTGCGTGCTGCATTGCCGCTTGATGCCGCTGGCGTGAGTTCTGAAATCCAGACCGCCAATACCAACGTCATCTCTGCCTTTGGATCCGACGCACTGGGTAATGAAATCATTCCTGAAGGTACTGATCTGATTGGTTCTGATGATGCTGATGGCCTTACCGCTGCATCAATCTCGTTAGGATCAATGGTGCGTGCGACCGCCGCGGTAACGGGATTCAATCGAGAAGATGTCCTTGAAGCCCTGGCCTTCGACGCGACCGATGGTGCAGTTGACGGAGCGGTTTCATCCGGTGCGAGCAGCGATATTGCCGAGCGGGCCGCTGCCGTTAATGACATTCAATCACTTGGAGAAACCGCCGATCAGTCGCTGACGATTGGTTCCTGTGCAGCAACGACTACCTTGCTGCGTCGTGCCTGTGATATCGACACAATGGATGACTTCCTGGAGGGAGTCGCTCTGTGCCAGGACGGCCCGCTTGAAGAACTTGACGAGTGTGTCGCCGAATCCCGGACTGAACGTGAAGAAACCCTGGAAGAATGCGGCGAGATTTTCGAGGCGCGCAGTGACCTTTGTGACGACCTTGATGATGCCGTGCATGACCCTGCCTTTGGCGAAGCCTTTGCGGATAATTTTGTAGCCGACCCGAGGCAAATTGGCATCACGGTTGAACCCAACCCTTATCTGCCACTGGTGCAGGGTAACGTCTGGACTTACGAGGAAACATCGATCGATGACGATGGTGAGGAAGTGACGGAATCTATCATCGTCACAGTCAAAAATGAGACCAAACTGATTCAGGGTATTAATTGCCTGGTGATCAACGACGTGGTTTCCGAAGAGGACGAGGTGATCGAGGATACTGACGATTGGTATGCCCAGGACAAACAGGGAAACGTCTGGTATTGCGGTGAAATCTCCAACGACTTTGAATACTTTGAAGATGATATGCCAGTACTGCCGGAGCTTGTTGATATCGGTGGTTCCTGGAAGTCAGGTCGTGAAGGCGCCAAGGCGGGTATTCTTGTTCCAGCGGTACCTGTCGTCGGTGACGTGCTGCGAAGTGAGGTGTTTTATGGCGATGCAGAAGACGTTGGTGAAGTCACCAGTGTGACCGGAGATGAGTCGACTGATCTGCATGATTGCGACGATGCCTGTCTGGTGATCCGCGAGACCACACCGCTTGAAGGTGATGCCGATGAGAATAGTTACTATAAAGCCGGAGTCGGTGTCATTGTGAAGAAAGATAATGACGGCAGCGCCCGTGCCGAATTATTGAGCTTCACCAATGAAGCACCGGCTGGCGCGGTTCTGTCCGCGGCGAAACTGCTGATCGAACACAACGCAACCGATGAGGACACCGGATTCCAGGGATTCGTTGATGGTGATCCGTGGAACGAACTCTCCATTGAGGATTCGCTGGGTACAGAAATTCTCAGTGCCCAGACCCGGGGCAACTTCGTTGACTTCGGGGTGACCGAGTTCTTCTTTGAAACCTCTGAGCCGCCCAACGCCGAGGTCTCCATCGACGATGTGGTGGAGCGCCTTGAAGAGGGTGCCTATCTGTTTACCGGCGATCTCGTGGAGGGCGGATCGGCGACGCGCAGTACCATTTTCAGCCAGGATATCCCCGCCGGGCCGGAGCTGCTGATGCCTGCTGAAGATGCTGAGGATGTGGACCCTGCTAATACGGTGGTTTCATGGGAACTCGTGACCGGTGATATCGATGAGGAAGAAATCACCATTGTCGGATATCAGGTTATCGTCGAGCAGGATACTGCACCCTACGACACCGATGGTTTCGCCAAACCGCATTTCAGTGCCCACCTGCCCATGAGTGCTACCAGCATCACGATTCCGGCAGAGTTCATGGTGGATGATGCGTGTTACGACTACGAGGTTCTGGCGATCGAAGAAAGCGGTAACCAGACGCTGGCCTCAGCGTCCTTTGAAACAGGTGATGGCTGCGCTGAGGCAGAGGAGGTGCCTGATCCCGAGGGACTGAAAGCGGCGAAAATTCTGATTGAGCACAATGCCACTGACGAGGATACAGGGTTTCAGGGATTTGCCGATGGCAATCCCTGGAATTCGCTGGTCATCAGCGATCCCAATGAGCTTGAAGTCATTGAGATTGAGGCCGAGGGCGGCCTGCTCGATTTTGGTCTGACAGAGTTGTTTTATGAAACCTCAGAACCTGAAAATTCAGAAACGCTCATTCAGGATGTACTCGATCGTCTACCGGAGGGTACCTACACCTTCACCGCCGATATCGTCGATGGCGAAGAGTCGGTGCTGACTGCCACGTTCACGCATACGATTCCTATGGGGCCAGTGCTGGTCAGTCCGGAAAATGAAGCTGAGGATGTCGACGCCGGGGCAACTGTTGTCTCCTGGATGCCGGTGACCACGGATCTTGATGGCGACCCGGTGACCATCGTCGGCTATCAGGTGATCGTCGAGGAAGATCTGGATGATGAACCTTTCCCGGCGGGATTTGCTGAACCGAAATTCAGTGTGTTTCTGCCACCGACGGCAACCAGTTTAACCGTCCCGGCGGAATTCATGCGGGCAGACACTGATTATGCGTGGGAGGTCCTTGCAATTGAGGCCAGTGGCAATCAGACCTTGAGTGGCGCCGAGTTTGCGACAGCGGAATAGCCACCACCGTTCATATCGCTGTTACAACATCAGGGGCCGCAAGGCCCCTTTTTAATTACCATACCGCTCGCTTTCCGGCAATCCATGACGCTTATACCGGTCAATAACACACCACCCCCGGGTTGAATCGAACCCCGATGAGGACTATATCTGTTGATTGAAGAGGGCTGTGAACCCAGGAGACTAGCCATGAATCAGCCTGCCTATAAGCCATGCTCCTTTAGTCTCACCGATGGCAGTCGCGTTCAGATTTCGCAGATTGGACTGACCGACCAGCAGGACTGGCTGGATGGCTTTGAATTGCTTTCCCGGGAGTCCCGCTATTTCCGCTTTTTCTCCTCAATGCCGGTTATGCCGGACCATATACGTGTCAGCCTGCTGACCACCGATGTAAACCGGATGGCGCTGGGAGCGCGACTTCTGGATTCGAATGACCAGATCGCTAACCAACGGATTATCGGCGTGGCCCGGTATTTTCGTGCCGAGGATGAGCTTGACGCAGCGGAACCGGCGGTCGCCGTGGTTGATCAGCTACACCGACTGGGATTAGGACACCTGCTGGTCAGGGAACTGGGGAAGTTTGCGTTTCAGCACGGAGTCACTCGCTTTGTTGCCCGGGCGTTGCCTGAAAATGGCAAGGTTCGCCAGATGATCGTGGGCTCCGGCGGTGTACTGGTGCGCCGTGAAGAAGATAGTCTTGTCTACGCCATTGACCTGCTGAACGGATCCGAACGTTACCGTTACCGGCCACCCCGGAAGCCGCACTAAACGAGTTTTCAAGTGTATAACGGTTAGGATTATTGAACGGTTGGCAGACCTGCCGCAAGCCAGGCCTCAATACCCCCCTCCATTGGGTACACCCGGGATACTCCTAACCTTTTTAACTTGAGCGCCACACGGGCGCTCGATGCCTCACTGGGTCAGCTACAGTAGACCACCACGTCGCTGTCCGGTGGAATCATCTTGTGATGTAGTTCGATGGATTCCATTGGCACGCGCAGTGCCCCGGGCAATTGGAACGGCAGTGCCTTGAAATCATAGTCATGGCGCAGATCGAGAATGTGGAAATCGTCTTCCTGCTCTATCCGCTTAAATACCTCATCGGGCGTCATCCGACGCATGCGCAGCGAGCGTAGAAATACCTGTCTGTGCAAAAACTTGTAAATGAAATACCCGGCGATGACAGCGCCGATGATGATCCCGGCGATCACTCCCGCCTCGGCAATTTTAGTGGCCAGCCGTTCGAGTTCGGCGTGAAAATACAGGCCCACAGAGGCAAATGCAGCTGCCCAGAGGATTGTACCCAGGGTGTCGAGCACCAGAAAATTAATCAGTCTCATGCCGGTAAGCCCGGACATGGGCGGCGCCAGTGTTTGCAGACCCGGGACGAACTTGGCGAGTAACACCGACCAGGGTCCAAGGCGGCGAAACAGCGCCTCGGTATCCCGCACGCAATAGTCCGGTTCCAGCGACAGGATGCAGAGCAGGTGCAACACACGCACGCCGCGCAACCGGCCAAGCCAGAACCAGAAAGCATCAATCGGGACGGACGCCAGCACACAAGTCAGCAGAATAATTGGCAGGGACAGATCGCCCATGCCAGCAAGTGCACCGGCAGCCAGGAGTAAAGGTACAGCGGGCAGGGGTAATCCAGCCTGGTCAAGGGCTACCCAGATAAAGATGACCGTGTAGCTGTGGTCAACCAGAAACTGTAGAAATTCGGGCATGCTTAACTATTACCGCCGCCGCGGATCAGGCGCCCGGGCATCGCGCCGGTCGCCTCACCATTTTCGAATGTCACCTGACCGTGATTAATCGTCGCCAGATAACCCGTGGCTTTCTGGATCAGGCGCTTACCCTTGCCGGGTAAATCGTAGACCATTTCCGGCGGTTGCAGGGCGAGGCTGTCGTAGTCGATCAGGTTCAGGTCTGCCCTGAATCCCGGGGCGATCACGCCGCGATCGGCTAAACCATAAACGCCGGCGGTATCCTGGGTCATCTTGTGCACCACGTACTCGAGACCGAGTCGTTCACCGACGGTGCGATCACGTGTTGCGTAACTCACCATATAGGTCGGCACGCTGGCATCACACAGTACGCCACAATGGGCGCCGCCATCAGATAATCCAAATACGCTCTGCACACGCGCAATGGCATCAAACTGATCCTGAAGGTGACCAGGATAGCCACCGAAGAAAAAAATGATCGGCCGACGATCCGCGAGACAGTCCATCAGTACGTCCAGATGATGTCGACCTGTGGCGTCAGCGATACCCTGGATTGAATCTGCAGCTGTGGGCTCGTAGGAAAGCATGTCATCCAGGGGGTACATTTCCGCAAAGCTGGTGGTGAATCGTTTTGCGTCCCGGTTGCGGTGATGTTTCGGCGTGTCCGATTTTACTTTCTCGCGGAATGATGTATCCCGCAACAGGGCGATTTGTTCGTCCAGCGGCAGATTTCGAACCGCCTTGTAGGTTGGATAGATCGCCAGCGGATTGATGGTGCCGTCCAGGCTCATGAGGATAGAGGCCGGGCGGGCTCCTACCTGCGGGCGAAGATTCAAACCTTGCGTTTTCAGCGTTCGTGCGAGCTCCCAGATTCGCTTCGCGCGTGGACCCGACAAGATTGTAATGGTGCGTCCCGTGTCCCTAAGAATCTGTTCAATCCAGGCAAGTTCATCGTCGTCTTCCATATAGTCAGAAATAATTTCCATGGTGCCGTGCTGTAATCCTTTGAAAGCACCACCAAGCGCCAGCATTTCCTTTGCCGCAGCACGAGTGCCCGGGACCAGGTTACCGGCTTTATCCAGGTGCCCATAAAATCGTGAGGTGGAAAATCCAAGCCCGCCGGCCTGCAATGCTGCTCGCGTCAGGCTTGCCATGGTTTCAATATCCGCATCGCTGGCATCGTCGTAACAGCGATCACCCATCACATAACGGCGAATGGCGACGTGCGGGACCTGGCTGCCAACGTCCATCACATAAGGCGTATCGATGATATCCAGATACTCGGCATAGCTTTCCCAGCCCCAGGTAATACCTTCATTCAATGCTGATCCGGGAATGTCCTCGACGCTTTCCATCAGTTCGATGAGCTGGTTCTCATCACCGGCACGCACTGGTGCGAAGCCGACTCCGCAATTGCCCATCACGACACTGGTCACCCCATGCCAGCAACTGGGCGTGACCTGTTTGTCCCAGCACACCTGGCCATCGTAATGCGTGTGAATGTCGACGAATCCCGGGGTGAGCAGAGCGCCGCTGGCGTCGATCTCGCGATTTGCTTTGCCGACCGAGTCGCCAACGTCCGTGATTTTGCCGTCTGTCACAGCGACGGCACCGTGGAATGCGGGCAGGCCAGTGCCGTCAACAATGCTGGCGTTCCTGATGGCGAGGTCATGCATGGAATGTCTCCCGTGGGATTCCTGGAATGGATTAGCCTACTGAGTTCAAATTGTCCGGGCAAACACTATTTGTTCATTGTGGGTGTTCCGCAGTTGTGGGAGTTCCTTTTTAACAGGCCACGGAGTGTTGCATTTGATTGCTTGCCGTATAAGCTCAAAATTTTATAGGCAATCGAATCCCTGCAGGTTAACGTCCTGCACGGTGACCGATGCTTCCGGCGCCCTGTTTCGAGATGACAATCAGGGCGATACACGGTCCATTGAGGTGTTCGCTGGCAAAGATGAACCGAAACAATGATTTTGGCCGATCGCTGGATAAGTCAGGGAATCTGTTGCGCGACTGGCGCTTTCTGCTGATCGCAGGGGTGTTCCTGGGCCTTGTGGGCTCATGGCCGATACCCTGGGAGTTTTTGCAGTCGCTCTCCTATTCCGGGGATCAGGATTTTGACCCTGAGCATAAACAAAAGCAGCGGTCGTTAGCCGAAGCGCAAGCCGGCTCCCTTAACGCCGAACTGGCAGAGGCCGATCGGTTGATTTATCTCGGTAATCGGGAGGAGGCGCATAAGATCTATCAACGATTGCTGGCACGTGATCGAGCGGATAAGTTGACCTCACGGGAAAAAGCGACCCTGTTTCTGCAGGCGGCAGGTTTTTATCTGCAAGGTGAGGAAATACCGCAAGATGACGTAGAGAAGCTCTTGATCGAGGCTTATGTGCGGCTGAAGCCCGAACCCGATTACCAGCAAAGCCTTGAAGTTGTGCACCGGAGCCTCGAGCAACTCTATGTTCGGCAGCGGAAATTCTCCCAGGCGGCAACCCAGGCTCGGCTGCTGCTTGCCTATTACAGTAAAACCTACGCTGACGATGTCAGCGTTCTTTCATCGTTTGATATGCCGGTCATGATGCGCCTGGCGGGACATCTTATCGACGCTGAAAACGTTGACCGTGCATTAGCTGTCTACCAACAGGCAGTTAAAGTCGCAAGCATACGTGGCAGCCCCACCAGTGAAATTGAAGCGCGAATTGATCGATTGAAAGCCAGTGAAGGTGTGCAACGGTCGCGATCTCAAATTTCTGCCAGACTCGTCGCGCCGCCTGGTTTGCCACCCTATATGGAACCGGAAAGACATGACGAGGATCTGGCGCAACGGGTGCGATTGGTGAGGGTCGACGGCGTCGAGATTGACGCGATTGATACCGTCTCACTCGACCGCGTTAGTATCAAAGGTCATACGGCCAGTAATATCCACGTGGCGAAATATCTGCGCCAGCTTCAGAATGGCAATATGAAACCAACGCTGGACGTGGTTACTGTCGCTGACATCGAAGACCGGCCTGGCGTGAAATTTTCGATCACCGTCAGGAGTAATTAACAAGGGAATCTCTGATGAGAATAGCGCTTACTTAACATTGAACCGGTTTGTTTCGCAGAAGGTACAGTGGTTCCTTTCCTACGCGGCTTGCGGCTCTCCGAGCTCCCCTCACTTGGTCGAAAGCCCCTGTGGGTCTTCCTCCACGCGTTCGGCGCTACGCCTGAAGGCTGCGGAAAGGAACCACTGCACCTTCTGCTAAAGTCTTCGAGATGGCACTTCGAACGACGGAACTTGCTTAAGTAAGCGCTATTCTCATCAGAGATTCCCTTGTTAATTACTCCTGACGGTGATCGAAAATTTCACGCCAGGCCGGTCTTCGATGTCAGCGACAGTAACCACGTCCAGCGTTGGTTT
>JAJFKA010000071.1 GCA_021773555.1 Gammaproteobacteria bacterium | reverse complement strand
ATCCAGCGCACCATCAAGCCGACCCTCGAAGAAGATGGCGAGTTGGGATAGCGTTAGGTTCCAGTTCTGAATCGGCATCGTCCATTTCTTACTGGCATTTTGAACACCCAGATACAACAGTTTTAACAGGCTGCTCTCGTTCGGGAAGCCGCCCTTGGTTTTGGTCAGCCTCCGGAACTGGCGATGGACAGCCTCGATCGAATTGGTCGTGTAAATCACTCGGCGAATGTCGTCAGGGTATTTGAAGTAAGCGGACAGGTTCTCCCACTTTGTCCGCCATGATTTGATGACGATAGGATAGCGGTCGCCCCAGCGCGCTTCCAGATCGTCCAGAGCCTGCTCTGCGGCGTCTTTGGTCGTGGCCCGATAAATTCGCTTCAAATCTGTCATGAACTCTTTTTGATTCTTCGATGCCACATACCTCAACGAGTTGCGGACCTGATGGACAATACAAAGCTGAACTTCGGTATCTGGATAGATGGTCGCGATGGCAGCTGGAAAACCGGTAAGTCCATCAACACTGGCGATCAAAATATCCTCTACGCCCCGGTTGTGGAGGTCGGTCAGCACAGACAGCCAGAAATTCGCGCCCTCACTTTCTGACAGGTAAAGGCCGAGAATCTCCTTCTTGCCTTCCAGGTTGACGGCTAAGACAGTGTAAACCGCCTTATTCTGGTAGCGACCGTTTTCTCTCACTTTGTAATGGATCGCATCCAGCCAGACAAAGGGGTACAGGCTATCCAGGGAACGTTGCTGCCATTCCTTTACCTCGCTGATAATCTTATCGGTGATGGCACTGAGTGTCGCTGTAGAGACTTTAATGCCATACAAGTCTTCGACCTGGCTGGCGATATCCCGGTAGCTCATTCCAACGCCATACATCGACAGGATCTTGGATTCGATCTCGTCATTAACAGAAGTCTGATGTTTCTTGATCAACTGCGGTTCGAAGTTTCCGGCACGATCACGCGGGGTATCAAGTTCGAACGGGCCGGCAGTGCTCTTAACTGTTTTTCGGGTCTTGCCGTTTTTACGGTTTGGGACCACGTCCTGAGCCAGGTGAGAATCCAGCTCGGCCTCAAGCGCAGCCTCAGTCAGTTTTTTGATCAGCGGAGTCAGGACGCCGTCCTTGCCGGTGATCGCTTTGCCTGATTGCAGAGCTTTCAGGGCTTCGTCAAAATCGAAGTTTTCGGTCATAAGTCAATCCTCTCATATGGAGATTAATGGAATGACACAGAATTTTTAACACTCCCGATTTTTCCAACTTTTCTGCACCGAAATATGCAGCCACCAGATACCCACTTGTGACTGTCAAGAAAAGAGCTACATTGTTACCTGCCAATGTCACTTGCTCCATTGAGAGTGTGGCAAGTTCATAAAGTGAAAGAGTTTCTCTTAAATATACTTCATCCATATTGCGTCTCTGTAAATTTTCTACGTGTATAACGAGGGAGTAGATTAATAGGGAACAGGGGGCCCGGTTTCACGTCCCCCACTGCTTCGACCGCCATTACCATTGCGTCTTCCTCCTTGGCGTCAATTCATTCTGCACATCTGCTTTCGCATTGCTAGTCTCATGAGAGGCTTCCATATCGCTGTATCTTCTCAATGTTGTGCACCAGACAGAACATCATCCATTGTGCATTCACCTTCGACTTCCCTCTGTGGCTGAACCGGTTTAGCCGTGTTGATATTGCCGAACACGGGCTCAACAATACCAAGTCTCTGTTCATAGAGGTAACGACCACCATCGCCGTCCTGCAGATAAATCCTTGCTCACTTCCTTGAAAATGTCACCTGGCGACCGTTCTTTGAATGCGAGTTTCGCATACATTGACGCTGCAGTGCACAATCCCGGCAGCCATTCAAATGACCCGTGAACGAGATCAAGGTCTTAGTGCCTGATGTTTTCTCATAACGTTTCCACATCGAATTGCCTGCAGGACAAACACAGACACCGGTCGGATCGTACGCAGGTCGGCCATGTTCATCGTTATCGTTGGGTTTTTCAACACCCTCAACACCAAGTTAAGCGGCCGGCGACTCGGTGCGCAGCGCCGACCAAGCCGGCCCGAGTGCGCGCAGCGAACGACTTAAACATTATGTTAGATGTACTACTGTCCATCCGCCTTCAATCCGGATCTCCGAAGAAGCTCCAAAACTGGCATAGGCCCGCCTCGCGCTCCCTCTTGCTTTGCGTAGCCGGTTTCCTGAGGCGAGAAAATGCATTGGGCGGCATGAAGTAGGACTATATCTGACACCTCCTCATCTTGTGCGGCATCAACTAGTGCCTTGTAGGTCATCAGGGCATTTTGGCGATGCTTATTGATGATCGTATTGTGTTCGTGCGAAAGGAAGTTTCTTGCTGAGAGAATGACCATATAGCCGATAACCGCGAAAACCAAAATCTTGCCGGTGACGAGTTGGATTGATTGGTACACATCAGTAGGGGTCATAAATGGAATTTTGTGAAGAAACAGCGCTAGGACGGCGTAGGCACCTAGTCCAATTGCTACATAGATTGTACGCTTACGCCATGTATCGGCTAGCCCTTCATGTTTCTCGGCTTCTTCCTTAAAGTAGCTGGCTTGCTGCGACACTCCCTGTTCGGCAGCTACTTTGCGAATCTCTTCTAGAATCGACGTCGCTTGCTTTCTGCTCTCCTCCAGCGCCTTTGTGACTTCGGATGCTTGGTCCTCGATAGATTGGATGGTCGCGCGAGCTTCATTCTCCATTCTTTGAAAGTCGACCGCTCGCGTCATCCCATAAGAGATCATAGGATGGAGCGTGTTGAAGGTTCCTTGGTACGAGCTTGAAATCTGCTCTAAAAGCGTATCGCGTCGCCCAGTCGCATTATCACCAGCAATCTCGAACTTCAGAACGTCGTTGAATCTGTTGAAATCCGCGTCGGCGATATTCTTAATATCTGTAAGCTGCTTGACCGGAAGTTCCGTTAATGTTTCCAGAGACAACTGGAGATATAGATCGATGAGTTTCTGTGCAGGCCCCACAGCATCTCTAAAGTTCAACTGCCTTCCCAAATCATCCTCTCTGGCAAGGTCCTCTGGATTGAACGCTTGCATGCGCTGCAATGAAGTTCTTGATTCTTCAAGTTCTGACATGTGCCTCTCCTTAGCTACGTAGTCGAATGGGCATCTAACACCCAGTTAAGCGGCATAGGAAGTTGGCGCGCAGATTGCGAATGCAAGCCAAGTGACAGGTTCCCACGTCCGAGTGGTGAAGCAACGACTTCAACCAATAAGATGGACTCCCCCTGCCGGAGGTTTTCGGCACACTATTGCCAGGCTATCTCAATCTTATCGGCACGAAGGAGTCCATATATGCATGCTACAACTATAGCGGTTGACCTCGCAAAGTCTGTTTTTCAACTTTCCATTGCCAACCAACACCACACAATCATCGACAGGAAGCGACTGACGCGGTCACAGTTCGAACGGTTTATCGTTCAGCAACCCAAAACCGAGTTCGTTATGGAAGCCTGCGCGACGGCAAACTACTGGTCGCAGTATGCT
>JAJFKA010000008.1 GCA_021773555.1 Gammaproteobacteria bacterium | reverse complement strand
CAGGATATCAAGCGAATCCTCAACCGCAGCAAAGGCTTTGATCACTGCCTCAATACCCTCAATGTTGGACAAGTCTCCTGGCAGTGAGATGCACTGCCCACCAAAATTTTCCATCAACCTCGTTGCGGTAGCATCACAGGCAGCTTTCTTTCTCGAGCTGATGTACACCTTCGCACCATTGGCGAGGAATCCAGCCGCTATCATTTCACCTATTCCGCGGGACCCGCCGGTGACGAAGGCAGTTTTGCCTTTGATTGAAAACAAATCTTTCATACCTGATCTCTTTTGAATTTCGGAGTGGCCGGAGTATACGTGAACAATGGCGGCGGTCCCAAAATATCACCCGCCTGGACGGCTAAATTATGTCGGGCTATAACTTGTCCCGATAGTGCGCTGCCAGCAGGTCCTCCTGCTTTTTCTCCAGCGCAGCGACCCCTGCTAGGTGCGCATCAATGAATTCCGCCATGGAAGCATAGCGACAGATTTCACGCCCCTCCCAGTAGACGACAATGCCAGCACCTTTACTGAGCGCAAAGATGCCAGTTCTGGATTTTTGGTCGTTCCCCGACATAACATGTTTAGTTGATTTTCTCGTGCACCAGCCTACCATGGGTTTTCAGAATTTATCTACAATCAACATAACCGGTACTCTCTATGTCGACCATGTCGTGTTCCAAGCCAGTGAGGCGGCGAGTTCATCTCATACCCCTCGTATTACTATCCCTAGCAGCTTGTAACGCCCAGGCTGAGCAGGTATCTGCACTTAGCGACAGCACGACCGATATCAGGTTGCGTCAGGAATCCGTTCAGTGGGTTCCAGAATCTGTCACGGTGATTGACAAGGCCGATCTGGATAGCAGTTATTTTCGAACCCTCGAAGACCTGCAGGGATTCGCGCCCGGTCTCATCATTGATGGACTGTCCGGGACCCCTCAGGGAGCAGCAATCAGCATGCGCGGCATCGGATCATCCGAGACTGAGGCGACCTTCGAACCCGCAGTGGCGGTTCTGGTAGATGGCGTCTACGTCGGTAGTCATGCTGGTCAGATGCAGGTGTTGTTCGACTTTGAAAAAGTTGAAATCAATCGCGGCCCCAACACAACTTACCAGGGCGCACCCAATATCGGTGGTACGATCAATTTGCAGCGCAGCAAACCTTCCGGGAACCTCGGCGCAGATATTCGGGCCAGCTTCGGTGATCATGATCGTCGCGAACTGGACGGAATTTTCAACTTCCCGATCACCGGTCAACTCGCCGGTAAGCTTGCCTTGAGCACCCAGGAAGGCGGCGGAGATTACATGGGCAATGTGACCCGTTCAAGAAGCGAAAATTCCCGGGACAGAGTCTTCGTCTCGGCCTCGTTTCTCTGGCAACCAAGTGACAGGCTCAGCTTGCAGTATAGCTACGACAACGAGAATGATCGTTCCGATACACCTGCACTACTGAACGTCAGTACGGCCACCGACCTTGTCTGTATCAACGCCACTGCAGGAGAAACCTGCCGCTCGACAATCGGCCCGGCAATTCCACAAACACTGTCGTTTAACCGCACCGCGCAGAACGGCAGCAACATCCGCAGTTATAAGGGTAACTACCACACACTCAGAATTGACTACGATTGGGGTGATCATGACCTGGTGAGCATTTCCGCGATCCGAACCAACGAGGAGATGAGCCATCAGGACCTTGACGCGACCCAAATTGATTTCTATTCCGTTAGTCGTGATCTGGATTATGATCAGTTTTCCCAGGAGTTTCGCATCTCGAGACAATATAGCGACCGGCTACACTACACGGCCGGGTTGTATTATCTGAACACACAATCAGACCTGGCCCAGGAAGAAGCCTTCGTCCTTAACAAATTGGGTACAGCAGGACTCGGCGATTTACATGCAGTCAATGACATCCAACTACTGGATTCGAATACCGACTCGACCCTCACTTCCTTCTTCGCACATGCCAGCTACGCGCTTGATGATCAGTGGACAATTGATCTGGGCAGTCGCCTTTCACTCATTCAAAAAGATTTCAAACACAGTCCCTCGGGAATAAGGAATTCGACGACCACCACCGCCTCATCGGTCAACTTCAAGCTGGACGATGAGTGGAACGAATGGACCTTCTCAACCGGTATCAGTTACAAAGTTGATGAGGCAGCGATGATCTATCTTCGATTCTCCGAGGGCTATAGACCTGGAGGGTTCAACACTAACGGAGTTTCTGTCGAGTCTGCCGATAACTACGATACGGAGACCTCACAGAACTGGGAGCTCGGCATGAAGAGCGACTGGCTGGACGACAAGCTACGATTGAACATGGTCTACTACCAGATTGATCACGATAACAAGCGTGAGCAGTTCATTCGTGCGGTAGGTCCCGGTCGCGTCGAATCGGTAATCGACAATGTTTCATTTATTGAGGTGGATGGCTTCGAGTTGGAGTTCGAACTGGTGCCGTTCGAGAACTTTAAGCTGCGCGGCACGTACAGCCACATGAACGCTAATTATCTGGACTACGAAATTCCTGACCTGGCTAACCCGGGGATAAACCTGAATTTCACTGCACTCTCCGCAAACCGGGCACCGTTTGACAGCTATCATCTTAGCGCTCTTTACTCCTTCAACTTTGCCGAAGGTACAATTAATGCCTATGCCCGCTACCAGTTCTATGATGATTACCAGACCAATCCCCAACTCAATCTCGCCCGCGTAAACAATTACACCAACTGGGATCTTTCCCTGGACTATGTCTGGCAGGACTGGACCTTCCGGCTGTTCAGTCAGAATGTAAACGACAGCCGCCACCTGCGTAATGTCGTCAACGTGACTGACGGCGATGTATCTGCCTTGCGATCAGGGGCAACAAGTTCTTCCGGGCTGATAACCTACGCGGAATACAATCAACCCAGGTACACAGGTTTCGAGATCGTCTACCGGCCGGACCTTACAAATTTGTTCCAATAGATCCTCGCAACTGCGAACTGATGACCCCACAAACTTACAGGAATTTTAAATGAGAACAGGATTAATGGTTGGCGCAACTGACGGTCCCGAGGGTACGATCGAAAGTATCGTCGCACAGGCTCAGACTGCAGAAAAACAAGGCTTTGACAATTTGTGGATGGCTAACATTTTCGGTCTCGATGCAATCTCAACCCTTTCGGTAGTAGGCCAGGCAACCAGTAAAATCGGCCTTGGGACTGCGGTCACACCTTCTTACCCGAGACACCCGACGGCTATCGCACAGCAGGCGTTAACAGCAGGCGCCGCATCCGGCGGACGATTTAAACTGGGCATTGGCCTGTCTCATCAGGTTGTGATCGAGGGCATGCTGGGGTTCTCCTACGAAAAACCGGCGCTGCACATGCGCGAATACCTGTCGGTGCTTGCACCCCTGCTCCGCGGCGAGACTACCAGCTTTGCCGGGGAGCATTACACAGTAAACAATGTCACGCTGAAAATGGGGGGCCAGGCGCCGGTCCCGCTACTGGTTGCGGCACTGGGACCGCGAATGCTGAAGCTCGCCGGAGAGCAAACCGACGGCACCATTACCTGGATGACCGGGCCAAATACCCTGGAAACCTACATCATTCCTTCTATTAACAAGGCGGCCAATGCTGCGGGCAAACCTGATGCAACGATTGTCGCAGGCTTCCCAATTATTCTTAGCAGCGACCCGGATGCTGCAAAGGTTCTGATTGCAAAGGAATTGCAGATCTACGGAATGCTACCGTCATATCGTTCCATGCTCGATAAGGAAGGTATCGAAGGACCAGCGGATCTGGCTTTCGTTGGTAATGAAGCGGAATTGCGTAACAAGATAACCAGACTTAAAAATATCGGAGTCACAGACTTTTGTGCTTCAATAGTCGCAGCAGACAAAGAAAGCTTCGATAGAACGCTGGGATTTTTAGCCTCAGAGGTATAGGGATAACATTTCAGCAATCAGCTAAACCGATTGGACGGCTCATAACGCGACAGGAGGAAGACCATGCAATGCCCAAAATGCCTTAAGGATATGGAAGTGATCGACTTCAACGGCATTGAAATCGACCGCTGCATCGAGTGTTTTGGCATGTTTTTCGATCATCTGGAGAAAGAGGACTTACGTTCACTAAAGGGTGCCGAGACGATTGATATCGGTGACGAATTCGTTGGTGCGCGCCTTAACGAGATAGTCGATGTTCCATGCCCGGTGTGCAAGGTGAAAATGAATCACGTATTACAGACGGAACCGTTTGAAATAAAGTTCGAATCCTGCCCCACGTGTCGTGGTGCATTTTTCGATGCCGGGGAATTTCGCGATTACATGGAAGACGAAATTTTCGACCAGTTTCAGGAGATCGTTAGAAAAATCGATTAGCCTGACAGATGGGCCGCCCGGGGGACTCAGGAAAATTCGGGCAGCAGTTCCTCGATGAAATGCCTGGTCTGGTTCATCATATCAGCCGGGTTCGTCGCTATCGGTAACATCACAAACTTTGAACATCCCGCATTGATAAATTCGTTGATTCTCGTTTTGATCGCAGCACAATCACCAACAACCATATAGCGGCCAGGATCCTGTTTTAACCTCGCACGCAATCCTTCACTGGCGCGCTGTGCACTCGCCTCAGTTGGACTACCGAATCTGAACGAGAATGTTGCACCATAGTGGTCATGATCAATCTGTCGCCCGGTTTCTTTAAGTGCCGCCTTAATTCCCTTGACCATCAACGCAGATTGTTCCGGTGTATCAATGCCGCCAAGCCAGCCGGTACCATACAGCGCGGTCCGGCGCATCGCGGCCTTACTGGAACCACCGATCCACAAGGGTATTTTCGCGTTGACTGGCCTCGGGGAAATGCAGGCTCCCTTGTATTGAAAAAATTCCCCGTCAAAATCGACATTCTCCTCATACCATAAGCGGTGAACCAACTGCAGGGCCTCATCTGCTTTCTTGCCGCGACGCTTTGTTGGCGTCCCACTCGCCGAATAGTCCTGACTAAGGGCGCTGCCTATACCAAAGGCCGGTAGCAGCCGACCATTGCTCAACAAGTCAATCGTGGCGCATTGTTTCGCGGTGACAAGCGGGTCTCGCAACGCAATTGACGCGACGTTCATCCCGAAACGGATCTTCTCGGTCGCTCCGGCCAGTGCCGCCATGGTCGCAATACATTCAAGCATCGGCTCTTTCGACACCAGCCGATCCGTTTGCCAGATTGAATCAACTCCGCCAAGTTCGCACAGGTCTACCCAATCGAAATATTCCGATCCGGTCGCAAACGGAAATCGTGAGATCCCCAGGCCTAATCCTATTGCCATACTTAGTCTCTCAGTGAAAATCGGGATCTCGATACGCGCCAGAATGAAGACTAACACCCGTGGGTGCCTTTGCCGCAAAATTCTGTGACATCAGATCATCGGTGATCCTGACTGGTCATCGCTATCCAGCAACAGACTCCCAATGTCCTCCAGACCTTTGCGTTGCCCAACCAGATGCTGACACATGGTCTCTGTGTCCCGTACCGATCGATCAAGGGGGCTGCGATGTGTATAGATGGCTGAACCTCCCACTGTGTCATAGAGAAGTCGGGCAATTCTTCTCGCCGTCTGGAATGCATTGAGTCGCGACAGCCAGAGGTCAGCACGCTGCGACCGATTCAGTTCGATATCCTTCTCCAGCAGTTCCCACTGGGTTTCGAGCGCAGCGAAGACATAGGAACGGGCGCTTCCTAACATCATCTCCGCATCGGCAATGGCACTCTTAATTCTGGGTAAATTTTTGTGGGGTGTCCCGGTGAGTGGATCCACTTTTCCCGCCAACAACTCGCAAGTGTCGTCAATCCTTTGCCTTGCCACACCCAACGGGACACCGGACATTTTACGAAGCAGGGTGTCGGCCTTTTTCCAGAGTAAGCCTTCCCGCTTGGGCGAAAAAAAACTGAATGAATGTTCTCTTGGAACGACCAGATATTTAGAGACTGTCGTGTAGTCATGGCTGCCGGTGCCACGAAGTCCTGTGGTGTGCCAGGTATCCTTAATCTGCCAATGCGCGGCCGGGGCCACCACCAGACGCCACTCGGGTGTTCCCTGGGCATTGCGGACAGGTTCCCCATCACGATACACAGTACAACCGGCGGTAATCATATCCGCGTGAGTTGAACCACTGCAGAAAATCCAGTCACCGGAGACTCGATAACCCCCGTCGATTTCCTCCGCGCGTCCCACAGGGTAAACCCAACCTGCCTGTATCATATCGAGATGAGGATAAAGGTCCCTGGCCACGTCATCCTCAAGATAACCAGAATAAATGCCGGAATCACAACCAAGCATGACACACCAGCCTGTTGATGCATCCCCTCTGGATATCTCCTCTATCACCCTCACCTGTTCCGGAGAACTGAGCTCCGGCCCGCCCCAGCTGGCGGGCATATTCATGCGGAACATTCCACTTTGAATCAGCAGATTAACAACTTCTGTGGGCAATCTCCGCGCCTCTTCAATTTTGTTAGCCATGGAGGTCAAGGTTTCACGTAAAGCCTTTGCATTAGAGTAGATCGCCTCAAAGTCGACGGGATCCCGCAGAGAAATCGTTGTTTCAGGCATAGAGAGACACGCTCCTGAAAATGAAACATGATAAGTCAAATCTATCGTTGAGCACCATTGTAGCAACACAAAATAAATTCACATAAGATGACCCGCTTTACTGTGAAGGGTCTTGCCAGGAACATTATGCGTGCGATTGTTTGTGAACAGTTCGATTCCCCTGACAAGCTGAAAGTTCAGCATGTCCCGGACCCTGCACCCGCTGCCACAGAGGTCCTGGTTGCTATCCATGCAACCGGCCTCGGTTACGTGGATGCACTTACCGTCGCCGGGTTGTACCAGATCAAACCGCCGCTGCCATTTATTCCCGGCAACGAAATTGCTGGCATCGTTGAACAGACCGGTGAAGATGTGAAACATCTGCGAGTTGGCCAAAGGGTACTCGCAACCCCTTCCCGGGGCGGACTCGCCGAGAAAATTTGCCTGCCGGAAGCCGCGTGCACACCCATTCCCGATGTGCTTTCATTCGAGGCAGCCGCGGGTTTCCTGATTAACTACTGCACCGCGCTGCACGGTCTTACCCATTGCGGAAATCTTCAGGAAAAGGAATCGGTGCTGATTCTGGGCGCGAGTGGTGGTGTTGGCATTGCCGCAATCGATGTCGCTAAAGCCATGGGTGCGCGAGTGATCGCAGCGGCCTCCTCCAGTAAAAAACGCGATGCCTGCCTTGCCGCCGGAGCCGACCAGGTCATCAATTACAATCGCAAGAACTGGCGTGCCGAATTGTCCTCAGTCCTCGACGGCGCACCACTGGACATGGTTTATGACCCGGTCGGCGGAGAATATTCAGAACCAGCGCTCAGGTCCCTGGCACCTGGAGGCAGGTTCCTGGTGGTCGGATTCGCAACCGGGGACATCGCGCGCGTACCGCTAAACCTGACGCTGTTGAAACGATGCTCGATTGTCGGCGTAAACTGGGGCGGATATATTGCCGCCAATCCCAGTGAGGCCCGGCCCGTGCTGACAACCCTCCTCGAGTGGATCGCTGCTGGCAAGCTGAGCCCTGCTGCCGGAGAGACGTTCCCGTTACAAAAATCGGGTGCTGCCATGATGAAAATGCTGGATCGACGCGCTATCGGCAAAATCGTAGTCACAAACTACTCGTAATCAGGACACAAAAATGCCGGACAATGCAGAAGTTGTAGCTTTTACGATCAACACATCCCCGGCTGAACTGGCTGATCTGAAATCCCGCCTTCTAGCGACGCGATGGCCGGACCGGCAAACACCAGCAGACTGGAGTCAGGGAATCCCGCTCGACTACATGCATGAGATACGGGATTACTGGGCGAACGAATACAACTGGCCGGAACGCCTGGCATTGCTCAATCAATGGCCTGGCTTTAAAACCGAGATCGATGGCCTCGGCATCCATTTTTTACACATCAGATCGCCAAATGAACAGGCTGTCCCATTGATCCTGACGCATGGGTGGCCCGGGTCGATCGTGGAATTCCAGAAAGTGATTGGACCGCTGACTGATCCAGTCCGCTATGGCGGCTCGGCTGATGATGCATTCCACCTGGTTTGTCCGACACTCCCGGGATTTGGATTTTCTGATAAGCCTGATCAGCCTGGTTGGGGCATTGAACGCATTGCCACAGCCTGGAATACCCTGATGCTTCGACTCGGCTACGACGCATATTTCGCCCAGGGAGGCGACTGGGGATCAATCGTTACCACGGCCATCGGTGTACAAAATCTCGGCAGTTGCCGCGGCGTGCACATGAATATGCCGATCGCGCCACCAGACCCGGATACCATGGATGACCTCACAGAACTGGAACAATCGGCTCTAACCGGCATGAAGTTCTATCAGGACCACGACTCAGGATATTCCAAACAGCAGAGTACTCGTCCACAAACACTCGGCTACGGCCTGGCAGATTCACCTATGGGACAGGCAGGCTGGATTATCGAGAAGTTTTATCAGTGGATGGACTGCTCCGGGCACCCTGAAAACATTGTCAGCCGTGATGAACTGCTCGATAACGTCATGATGTACTGGTTAACCAATTCGGCAGCGTCATCCGCGAGAATTTACTGGGAGAGTTTCGGCAGCAACGCCACCGGGGCCAGCCAGATTGAGATCCCCGTGGGCTGCAGTATTTTTCCAAAAGAAATTTTCAAAACCAGCGAACGCTGGGCAAGGAAACGCTTCCCGGCACTCATCCACTTTGATGTACTGGACGAAGGTGGGCATTTCGCCGCTTTTGAGCGACCCGGCGTTTTTGTTGAGCAGATACAACGGTGTTTCCGAAAAATGCGCCAGGTGCCATAGCCCTGCACAGACCGAATCACATCAGTGTTATGCTAGGGTGAACTTAAAGCGTTTCTGCAAGTTACGGTTTTCAGGCAACCTGACGGAGCACAGTCATCCCGACTGACGCCCGGTCAACACCGCGATCCCATCTGCAATCTGATGCCACGCACCCAGGGGTAAATCGTGTCCCATACCCTCTACCACCATCAAACTGGCATTCGGAATGTTCTCGTGCGTATCAAGACCACCTGTCAGGGGTATCAGGGGGTCTTCGCGCCCATGAATTACAAGTGCGGGTAAATTCAACTCGTTAAGGCCAGGTCTTCTGTCGCCATGAAGCATGGCTGCCGCCATCTGCCTTGCGACGCCGTCCGGATAAAAGGCCCGGTCAAAGGATTCCAGTGCCTTGCGGACAATACGTGCTTCATCACGCGGGAAACCCGGACTGCCTGTGACTTTGGAAGTTTCGAGTGATCGCTGGGCCGCCGCTTCCCTGTTGTTTACTCGCGGTGCCGTGAGTGCCTCCATGGCTTCCGGTGTTGCGGGAGGCAGGTCAGGGTTACCCGTGGTAGACATAATTGACGTTACCGACAGTATTCGCTCGGGATGATTGATCGCCATCGCCTGAACTACCATGCCACCCAGTGACGCACCGCAAACATGGGCCTGCGTGATACCGAGCGCATCCATCAAGCCAATACCGTCGGCAGCCATATCATCCAGGGTGTAAGGAATGGAAGGGATTTTACCAGCCATTCGTTCCATGACGAGTTGTTCCATATCCGGGAGTCCTGCCTCATCAAACCGGCTGCTGAGTCCCACATCGCGATTGTCATAGCGAATGACGTAGTGTCCCTTGCTGGACAACAGCTCACAAAAATCCTCGTCCCAGGCAGTCATTTGTGCGCCAAGACCCATGACCAGGATTAACGGTGAATTGGTTTCATGGCCGAAAGTATCGAATTCGATCTGAATCCCATTTGCTTGAATTTGTGGCATGCCCATTCCTTTGTGTTAGTTGCTTTGCAACCGTTCTTTTGTGTGATCGATTTTCCTGATCAGCTTGCGCAGGTTTCCCCTGACACAATGTTCGCTCCGCTGATAGAGCGAATTAACCACGTTTCCCCTTCGGTTGCCAATTGTACCTACGCGATCGAATTGCTTAGCGCAAACGCACGCCCAGGCACCAGCCCATCTTCGATGGCGATACACGCTCCCTGACCGAAAAGCGGGGTCATCCCAGGCTCGAATTCGCTTCACTCCTCGTCTGAACTCCCATTATCGAACGGCTGAACTAACAGAGCGATAATGCCGGGTGGCGTTCCCGGGCGGAAACCCTTGATGCCGATTTTCATATCAGCATGGCCGCGCAGCGGCTGCGCAACGTAGGTACCGAATAATCTATCCCACCAGGGAAAATTAAATCCAAAATTTCGATTGTGTTCATGGTCATCAACCGAATGATGTACTCGATGCATATCCGGTGTGACGATGAGCAGACGCAAAACCCTGTCCAGTTGCGCGGGCAAACGGATATTGCTGTGATTGAACATGGATGTGGCATTGAGCAGTATTTCGGCGATTACAACCGCAATAGCCTGCGGGCCGGTCAACAGCACCAGCGCCAGCTTGATGGCGGCTGAGATCAGAATCGAACCGGGGTGAAATCGATTGCCCGTGGTGAGGTCGTAATCCATATCGGTGTGATGCATGCGATGCATACGCCAGAGTACTGGTTGCCAGTGAAACAGGCGATGTTGCAGATAAATTGTCAGATCAAACAGCAACAGAAACAAAGGTATGCTTATCCACACTGCCAAATCCAGCCACTGAAACAAGCCCCAGCCGCGCTCCTGGGCAAGAACGGCCGCGCCGACACCTGCCAGTGGCACCACCATTTTCACGACGGCAGTATTCAATGCGCCGAGGCCCATATTGCTGAACCAGCGCCAACTGCGCGAAAACGACATTTGACGCTGTGGATACCAACGCTCAAGAACAGCCAGCACGATAAACATCAGGGTAAATACTGACAGGCGGAGTATGGCTTCTGAATCGGCAATGAGACTATTCATAATGATGCAGACAGCAAAAGGGTTCGGTGTCAAAACACACTACTGCATTTTGACCGAGACCCCAATTACAGAAGGTCGCTATGGGAGAAGCTTGTCCATAAATGATCAGGCCATGGCCTAATTTCACCTTTTCTGCCAGATCGATTCTTGCTATTTTGGCTGTTTTTTTCCCCCAGACTTCATGATTTCACTCAGGATCGCCTTATGCCCAAAATAACCTACATCCAGTTTGACGGAACCGAATCCTCCGTGGATGCAAATCCCGGTACGACCGTGATGAACGCGGCGCTGGATAACCTCGTTCCCGGTATTGATGCAGACTGCGGTGGGGAATGTTCCTGCGCGACCTGTCATGTACTGGTTGATGAAAGCTGGATGGCAAAGGTTGGACAACCCAGCGTTGCAGAAGAATCCATGCTCGACCTGAATCCGGACCGGCAGCCAAATTCTCGCTTGTCCTGCCAGATTCCGGTTACTGAAGATCTGGACGGGCTGGTCGTCAATCTCCCTGAATTCCAATATTAATTGCGTGCAGCACCGAGGTACATCGAATGAGTGAAGCCTTGAAGACCAGCGACATTGTTCTGGACCCCTATTCAATACCCCTGGACAGTAAATTTAATGTCGCCCAGGGCCCGCTGTTCGAACACGATGCTCATTGGGCCTATTTTGATCGCCTGCGGGCGGAAGCCCCGGTGCACTACTGTGACGAAAGCGAATTTGGAGCTTACTGGTCAGTCACCCGGTACAAAGACATCATGGAAGTTGACACCAATCATGAGGTGTTCTCATCGGAAGGTGGCATCGTTGTTGCCGATCAGGATGAAGATTTCGAACTACCCATGTTTATCGCCATGGACCCTCCGACCCACGATGATCAGCGACGGGTCGTCAGCCCTGTCGTCCAACCGATTAACCTGGCAAAGCTGGAGGGCACTATCCGTTCACGCGCCGCGGCGCTCCTGGATGATCTGCCGCTGGGTGAGGAAATCGACTGGGTTGACCGAATATCCATCGAACTCACCACGCAGATGCTGGCAACCCTGTTTGATTTCCCGTTCGAAGATCGTCGCAAGCTAACACGCTGGTCAGATGTAGCGACGGCAGACGAAGACATGGGTATCGTTGAATCAGAAGACCAGCGCCGGGCTGAACTGTTTGAGTGCCTCACCACATTCACCGAAATATTCAAGGAACGACAGGTGAAACCCGGCAACAATGACCTGATTACCATGCTCGCACACGGCGAAGCCACACGGGACATGCTTGAGCGGCCAATGGAATTTCTCGGCAACCTTATCCTGCTCATCGTCGGTGGGAACGACACCACCCGGAATTCAATCTCGGGCGGCGTCCTCGCGCTGAACCAGCATCCTGCAGAATATGAAAAATTGCGCAAAAATCCCGCGCTCATCACCTCCATGGTCCCGGAAATTATTCGCTGGCAGACACCGCTTGCCCATATGCGCCGTCGTGCCAAGGTTGATACAGTGCTGAACGGTCAATCGATCAAAGCAGGTGACAAAGTAGTCATGTGGTATGTTTCCGGAAATCGCGATGCTGAAGCCATCGAGAAGCCGTACGAATTTATAATTGATCGCGCAAAACCCCGGCAACACTTGTCATTCGGATTTGGAATTCATCGTTGCATGGGAAACCGTCTCGCAGAAATGCAACTCAGAGTTGTCTGGGAGGAAATCATGAAACGCTTTGATTTTATCGAAGTGGTGGGTGAACCCGTCCGCATTCGCTCTTCATTCGTCAAAGGCTACGCAACACTGCCCGTGGTACTGCATCCTAAAAAATAGTCCGGCAATGACCAGGCAGCCGGATTATGCCCAGGGCTTCAGTATCAGCACCGGCGTGCGCGCTCGATAGGCCTGATACCCGGGATCCTCACCCCAACGGCGATTTGCCCGGTGTTCGAGCATCCGCACTCCGCTGACGAATGTCAGCAGACAGAAGACGAACACCGGAGATATCAAGGTAATCAGTTGCCAGCCTGCCAACACCGGGTAGGCGATGATTGCAATGCCAATCCACAACAGGATTTCTCCGAAATAATTCGGGTGGCGCGACAACGCCCAGAGTCCGTGCTGAATAAATTTCGTCTTGTTTGCCGGTTCACGGCGAAACGCACGCTTCTGTTGATCCGCGACCACCTCGATGAAAAAGCCAGACATCCAGACAGCGGTTCCGATTAAACCGATTGTGCCAAGGGGGGCTTCATGAGCAGTCGTCATCGCCGCGAGCCCCGCGGCAAACGTCACAAAAACCCAGAGTCCCTGAAGCGTCCAGGTCATCAGGAACTGCAGGAAATTGGGTTTGATGCGTACAAATCTCGAATCGTGGCCGTCCTCACGCACTCGTGAGTACAAAAAGAATCCGAGTCGAGCAGCCCAGATAATCACCAGCGCACCGATTAGAAGCTTTCTGCCATCCAGAGAATCAGCGAGTACCAATACGGTTGTCGCCATGCTGATGTAGGTCAGGCTACCGACCAGATCATAGAATCGCTCGGTCTGGTAGATGAAGGCAGGTACGAAACATAACCACTGAATCAGAAATCCCGCCCCACCGCAGACGACAAATAAAGGCATGCCCCCCAGTTGTAATCCACCTCGGCTGCCCGCAAACCCAATGCCGGAGGCGATGAGTACCGCCGCTGCAATACCCCCCAGAGAAACTATTTTGCCATTCATAACTGCTTACATCCTCACAAAAAATTGCTGCCGACCCGGCTGGTACCATGCCACCACACTTGTTGCTATTCGCCTTGTACTTAACAAGAATAGCGACTTTTCAATAATAACCGCTTTAACCAGCGATAAGCTTACTCTGGAGAAACCTCATGTTTGATGACCTTGCCGCCGCTAATGTAGCCCAGTATAGAGGTTTGTTCGAAACCCCCGTCATCACGGCTGACGTTCCCGATGTTGCGGCCCTGACCGGTGAGTTAAGAAAGGCCATCTCCGAGCGTCGCAGCCAGTTCCGCAGTTCCGAGCGAACCAACCTCGGTGGCTGGCAGTCCGATGTCGGCATGTTGCAGTGGGGTGGAGACGCTGCACGACAACTTGGCATGTTGATGGTACAGATGTGCTCACGATTTACACTTGATATCGGCCAGGTGGACCCGGAATCACCGAGATTCGAATGGTCAGCCGAAATGTGGGCGAATATCTGTCCAACGGGAATCGGCCATGAGTCACACACACATCCTGGCGCACTCTGGTCCTGCGTGTTCTACGTGGACGATGGCCTCGCTGAAAAGGAGAGTCCCGAACATGCGGCTGAGCTGGTCTTGCAGGATCCCAGAAACCCAACCCCGCTGATGTACAAACCAGACCTCAGGTGGATCGACGGCGCAGGCGCAACCTACCGGTCCGATCATCGCATTCGCCCCCGGGTTGGCCAGATCATCGCCTTTCCGTCATGGCTTGCGCACTGGGTTACGCCGCACAAAGGTGAGCGGGAACGCATCTCAATTGCCTTGAATACGATCGCCCTGCCGGCGAGATCAGCCTGACGCACCAGGGTGATCGAGCCTGGCCAGTTGCAGATCATGCAGACGCGAGAGCAGGATCAACGCCATCAGCGCACCCAGTAGCGCAAATGCCATGTCAGTCTGGGTATCCCAGATGAATCCCTGGGTGCCAAGAAATGCCGCAGCAGACTCACCGGACGAAATGGCAACCAGCCATTCCATCAATTCGTAGAGCGCACTGAACGCAAGGCAAACGGCGAGGATTAAAAAATTCCGCCAGCCTGCAGATCGAACGACTGCCAACCGAATGAGGATTTCACGGCAAATGATCGCTGGCACCAGACCCTGCATAAAATGCCCGACCTTATCGTAATTGTTACGCTCGAACCCCAGAATGGGCTTCAGTTCCTCAAATAGTGGCACCTCGGCATAGGTGTAATGTGCGCCCACTAACAGCACGATCACGTGGACCAGAATCAGCAAGTAAAGTAACGGCGTCAGTGGAAACGCTCGATACGTCAGCAACAGCAGTACAAACCCAATTAGCGCCGGAGCAGCTTCCAGCGCCCAGGTAAAATACTCCAGGGGCTCGTACGCCGACCAAAGTAATACCGCGACAAAAACAGTGATCCACGCGGCTTTTAAACCGTGGTTGCGCAAAAAGGGCAATATGGGGGACAAGAATTCACCTGATTTTGGGCACTTTATGGAGGAAAGTGCGAAATTGATGGTTACATGCCGCCCACGAAGACCGCAACGAATGGTAATTCAACTCTTTACAACGCCTGAATATACGCTACACTTCGTCGGCTGGTAAAGAATACAGCGGCTCTTATGACCGTGCATTTCGATAACACTTCTGTATATCTTGTCTGTTCGCGTAAGTACTACCTGCATCTTTCAGCACAAATGCTTCGGCGAAGTTTGCCGTCGGCTACACATAGAACTACTCAGGAGAGATGACATATGGCTACCGAAACTGGCCGAGTAAAATGGTTTGACGATAAGAAGGGTTTTGGTTTTATCGAACGGCAGGAAGGCAAAGATGTTTTTGTCCACTTCCGTGCGATCAACAGCCCGGGCTTCAAGACACTTAATGATGGACAAGAAGTGGAATTCGAAGTCGAGCAGGGAGACAAAGGTCTCCAAGCTGTGAACGTTACAATCCTTTAATACTTATGTCAGGGTAAGGCGCCACAGTTTGCAGTTTGTGGAAAGCTTCACCCAGGATCGACTGTCGCGACGAAATTAGCGACAGGTTCATAGTATTGAACGCTCCCATACCCTGGTATGGGAGTTCTTTAGTTCGTCCTGCGACTTCTCACACCTGCCTAATAAGCTAAGCCGCCCCGCCACTGATCCTTCCAGAAAAATCTTCGCTACGCGCCAAGCAGCGGTAGGTGCTTGACCTTGTGATAGGTCAGCCCCAGCAGAATGCAATGCGCCAGCATTCCTTCCGCTACCTTTCCGTCAAGCGGGACAAGGATGGCGCGATTACCCTCGAATGTCATCTCGTCTCCATAAATTTCCCGGAAGGTCTCAACCAGACTCGTCTGACAGTTAAAGTAGATCGCACAGTATTGAGGATTCCGAGCGCGCCAGCCCAGCCGGATGGTGCTGCCACTTTTGTTCAGGTAACTCGGTTCATGCCATTTTAGCGTTTCCTGCAGCGGACCCACTTCTTCGCTGTCCTCGGCGCACTGGATAATCAGCTGCCTGAGCGCCAGAAGCTTGATACGAACCGGTTCAGGAAACTCATCGAACACCCGCTTCATTTTAGGAATCACGAAATTACCCCGACAAGTCTTTGCGGAAATGAGTTTCGTCACCCACCACGCTTATGGGCCCGTCAGCCATCGGATGAAACCAGCTGGTAGTGTTCCACTTCGGGGAACGGATCATAAAAATGATGTAAAAGCGCTTTCCATTGCTGGTAGTCAGCCGAGCCCCGAAATCCTTCTGTGTGCGCTTCCAGCGACTTCCAATTGACAAGCAGCAGGTAGCGGCGGGGTTGCTCCATGCAGCGCTGCAACTGGTGAGAAATATAACCCGGCATCCCCGCGATGATCTGGCTGGCTTTCTCAAAAGCCTGTTCAAACTCGCTGGTCTTCTCAGCCCTGACATCGAGCACTGCCATTTCCAGGACTATAGGATTTAATACCATCAGATTCTCCAAAATCTGCAATTATGCAGGCTTGATCTGGCAGCTGCTACCACGTGAACCGAGACCGTCCGATACCGGTACCCGTCTCAGCCAGTAATAATGGTAACGCCCCTCTTCACCTATTGCGGTTGACTCACTTCGGAAACCGTAAGTTTCATAGAATCGACAGGCGTGGGTATTCTTCTCAACTGACTTGAGAGAAACGGGCAATCCGTAGGTATCAATGCAAAATGCCAACAGCTCACTGGCAATTCCCCTACCCTGAAATTCAGGCGCCGTGTACAAATGGTGGATAAAGGCATTGTCGCCTCGCCAGACCGAGATAAAACCCGCCGCGATATCATCCCCGGAATGAAACGCCAGATAAATTCGCTCTCCCTGCGTCAGTCTGATCATCTCCTCAACGACAATCGTCCGGTCACCGAAACACGCTACGGGGGCTCTGGATAAGTTATAGATCTCTGCGACCCGCGCCATATCCTTGGCCTCGACTGCCTGGATGCGGTTCATATCTGCCTGCTCCGGACTAACGAATTCATGATCCCGCGTGACGCCCCTTGGCGACAGCGCCTGGCGCTGGAAACTGCCGCTGGAAGCTGAAGGCAGCAGATCCCGGGCCTTCGGAACGGATCAGTTCGAGCTTCTCACTGGCCTCCTCGATGGTCGGCAACCTGCCTGCTTCAATCCACCAGAGCACTGTAGTAACGACCGGTACGCGGGCGAACCATTGAGTTCGGCCGCGCATGATCTCAACGTGGTCAGACTGATAAACGAAGTCGTGCAGTGAAGCAACATCCTGCCAGACCGACAGATTCACCAACATCTCCTCGCCGAACGGTCGAAATCCGGTCGCATCCCCGGCCTCATCCTGCAACCGCCAGACAAATCCCCGGGACTGCTCCGCTGCTGCATTAATACGTTCAAGATTATCAACAAATCCGGAGAGTTGCTCTGATTCCAGCGGCGCGAGCAATTGCGCCACATTGAGCTGGGCAAGGTGATAGCCGCTCATGTTGAATGAGTCAGTGATTTTACGTGGATTGAGAATCCGCGAATCTCCGCCTCCGAATACTGACTATGTACGCGTTTGCTCGAAGCCGGGTGATGCTTCCGACCAACACCAGTCCGATAAGCAACCTCCGGTCTGATCGGACGTGGCACAAATCCACCGCCACAATTCGGGCAGACACCATCGAGCAGTTCCTGGACACACTCATTGCAGAATGTGCATTCGTACGAACAGATACGCGCTTCGGGATTATCCGGCAACAGATCCTTGTCGCAATATTCACAATTTGGGCGAAGCTCAAGCATCAGGCTGCCCCTCCTTTAAGATTTAAGATTTCTTAACACTAACGTTGTGTGACCCGGGGCATTCTCTGATGAATCGCTTTTTAACTCAATCCCAGGAAAGCTCCGATTACGTGAGGGCAAGGCGAACCCTTTAATTTCCGCAGCGATGGTGTCATGGTATCGACTCTTACGATCACCCCCCAGGATGAAGCATGAAGCTAGGTGTTGTTTTTCCACAAACAGAAATTGGTCCTGACCCGGACCGGGCGGCCGTTTATGCAACCACGGCGGAAGCCCTGGGTTACGATCACCTCATCGCATACGATCACGTGCTCGGTGCCAGCACCCGGAGCCGACCGGACTGGCAAGGCCCGTACACTGACAAAAGCATGTTTCACGAGGTCTTTGTGCTGCTGAGCTACCTTGCCGGCCTTACCGAAAACCTCGAACTCGTGACCGCGGTAGTCATCCTGCCCCAACGTCAAACTGCCCTGGTCGCAAAACAAGCTGCCAGTCTTGATGTTATCAGCAAGGGCCGGTTCAGAATGGGAATCGGTACTGGCTGGAATCAGGTTGAATACGAAGCGCTGGGAGAAACGTTCAGTAATCGCGGTGTGCGCTCGGAGGAACAAATCGAGTTGTTACGGGAACTATTCGGCAATGAAGTGGTTAATTTTAATGGCAGGTGGCACAAGGTCACCGATGCGGGTCTTAATCCATTGCCTGTCAACCGCGCCATCCCAATCTGGTTGGGCGGCATGGCGCCACAGGTAATCGATCGGGTTGCCCGCATCGCGGACGGATGGTTTCCCTTCTACAATCCCGAACTTGAGATTCAGTTGAATGAGATGCGGGAGAAAGCCAGAGCCAACGATCGGGACCCCGGCGACATTGGCGTCGAAGTCATGGTGGCCCTCGGCGAGGCCAGCACGAAACAACTGGATCAGCTAAAGCGGCTTCGCGATATGGGTGTAACCCATTCCGCGGTGGTCACCATGAACGCGGGATTGACCGGTGATGAGCACATCGAGGCAATCCAACGATTCTGGGATGTGGCGCATTCGATAGCCGAATAATGCAGGGGCCGGACACCCCGGCCCCACCAATTCACATAAGCCGCATTGTCACCCCTGCCCTGCGGACACAGACTCATCCCAGAAAGTCGCCTCGAGCTTGTGTCCATCAGGATCACGAACAAAACATCCATAATAGGCTGCACTGTAATCCGGTCTGGGTCCAGGTGCCCCATCATCTGTGCCTCCATGAGCGAGGGCCGCCTGGTAAAAAGCCTGCACAATGTTGGTGGAGCCTGCATTAAAACTAAAGTGAATGCCGTTGGCAGTGCCCGGATTGCCACCATCAAAGGGTTCCGGGTGGATCCAGAATTCCGGAAACATTTTCCCGTAGGCGATCGCACCAGGATGTTCCATGAGGCGCTTTGCCCCAAGTACACCCAGAACCGCATCATAAAATGGGAGTGATTTTTCCTGATCGCTCACCGCGATCGACACGTGGTTGAGAATGGAGGGATTTTCGTCCGGCATACTGTTTACCCAATGGCTGTTTGTTGAAAACGATTATGCTAACACGGCCCTACTGACAACCTCATGGCAGCAGTATGATCAGTTTTTTCAACAGGTTTGTTGCGATTGGCGATGTGCCAGGAGGGTTATAGGCGGAAAAAAATGCGGGCCTGAAAGGCCCGCAAAGAGGCTATCGAACAGCGATTGATCTTCCATTATCAATGGATTTCTCAGATTTGGTTTCAAGCGAAATGACCTGACGTCCCACTCGGTCTGTGGTGCATCGGCTTTGCAGTTTGGTACGCGTGCCGTCATCCGCCCAGGCGGTTCCGTTAACAAAGAAAACTCGTTTACTACCCTTGCGCGCTACCTCGAATTTGGAATCAAGCACGAGGCCTGAGCCGGACAGTCGAGCGTTCAATTCAGTCTGACAACTTGCAAAACCGCGGCTTTCTACCTGCGTTGATGCAACCGCCACAATAGGTAACATCAGGGTGCTGATCATTGAAATTGTCACGAGGCTTGTCTTTAAGTTCATTTAACAAAATCTCCTTTTCTAACATTTGTTGCCGATTGGGTCAGGAACACAGCTTCCCGGTTTCCCGCGGACTCGTCCTTGCGAATCGCTGCTAATATCGTTCCATTTAGCTGCGCAATCACCCCGTCCGTCGAACAGCTTCGACTTTAGTCTGCCGTAAACCTGACTTTCGCCTGCTATTTTGCTGCCTTCTGCTCCGGTTGGTCAGCGTCTGTTCAAAAGCTCTGCCAAAAGCGTTGAGCCTTTGCGAGTCGGTGGGTAAGATCTGAGCTTTCCGCAGTTGTATCGAGCATCCATGCTTTTAGTTGGCGACTGGACGGTTCACGAACGCTTTGATCGTCTTACACGAGCTGAAGAAGAAATCCACATCACGCCCAGAGCAATGGATGTGCTGGTTCATCTTGCAAAAAATCCAGGCAGGCCTGTCAGCAAAGAAGAACTGCTGGAAACTTTCTGGCGCGGTTCCATCTCAAGCGATAACGCAGTCCACAAAACCATGGCGGAGCTGCGCCGGGTTTTCGGGGATAACTCTCGCAATCCACTTTACATTGAGACCTATCCGAAGCGTGGCTATCAACTGATCGCGGACGTATCGATCGATGACGCAGTGCAGACACCAGCACAAAATAAAGATAAGCCCGTCACAATTGCGGTGTTACCTTTTCTCAATCTCATCATCGAACAAGCGCATCAGCATTTCGGCGATGGACTTTCCGAGGATATTGCTAACTATCTTGGTCGCTCCCAATACCTGGGTGCCATATCACATACGGCTTCATTCCAATTCCGGGAAGTGAAACTCGACCCCAGAGAGATCGGCCGGCGACTAAAAGCAACCCACCTCATCGAAGGCTCGGTACGCAGTCAGGAAAATTTGATTCGAACCACCGCGCAACTGATTGAAGTTATCAGCGGCAAACAGGTCTGGGCAGTGCGTTATGACCGCGATGTGACAGACAGCCTGGCAATCCAGGACGAACTCGCGACGACCATTGTGATCGCGGTCCACGATCATTTTGACCTGAAGTATCCTGCCGCAACCCAGGCCTCCATGGACCAGAGTTATCTCACCGAACTGTTCTGATTCGGCGAAGGTTGGACCAATCAGCGATTTCCCCCAGACACTCGCACCACCCTGGCGGCCAGCGTGAGCCACTTCGAAACAATGGATGCGTCTTTGCCATGCATTTCGCGCCTGATTCAGGGGATAATAGGCGCCGAATCATTACCGTCGAGAAACCTATGGATACCTATGAGGTGATGCGCACCACGTTTGCCGCAAGACAGTTCACGGACGCGAAGGTGGAACCTTCAACCCTGCATCGCATCCTCGATCATGCCAGGTTTGCTCCCAGCGGTGGCAATCGCCAGGGCTGGCGCGTGCTGATCATCGAAGACAAGTTGTTGCGCGGCAAGCTGCGCACGCTGATGCAACCCACTATCAAGCGTTACAAGGCGCAGTCCATGGCAGGTGAAGTGCCGTTTAATTCCATCCACCCAAGTCAGGTGAGTTTGGCAGACATCGAGGCGACCAGTAGTCAGTTTCCCCTGGTCGACGATCTCGAAGCAGCACCCGCGCTCCTGGTGATCTGTGTTGACCTGAGCCAGGTGAGCGCATTTGACGCATCGTTGCAACGAGTCGGCGTCGTTCCCGGTGCTTCGATTTATCCATTTGTCTGGAATATTCTGCTGGCGGCACGAAACGAGCAACTGGGCGGTGTACTAACCACGTTCCTGGCAAACCAGGAACCTCAAGCCAGAGAATTGCTGAGGATCCCGGAAGAGTTCGCGATTGCCGCCATGGTTGCGATTGGCAAACCGGTCCGGCAACTAACCCGCCTGCGGCGAAACAGTGTTGATTCCTTTACCCGGATGGACACCTGGGATGGAGCTGTCTTCGATGTCTGAGCGGTTTATTGTTGCAGCGCTCTATCACTTTGTGCGCATTGAAAATCCAGAAGCACTCCAGCAGGAATTGAAGGATCTGCTGCTCGCAAATCAGATTCGCGGCACCCTGCTGGTAGCCCAGGAAGGAATTAATGGCACCATCGCCGGATCAAGGGCTGGCCTTCAATCCGTGCTGTCCCGGTTGCGGCAGGACCCGCGATTCAGTGCAGTTAACGTTAAAGAATCCGAAGCCGACAAGATGCCTTTCAAACGAACCAGGGTAAAACTGAAAAAAGAAATTGTCACTATGGGTATTGAAGATATTGACCCCAACCATATCGTCGGGTCGTATGTGAACCCGGCAGACTGGAATGCACTCATCGAAGACCCGGAAGTGACTGTCATCGACACCCGTAATGAGTATGAGATCAATATCGGCACCTTCAGGCATGCCATCAATCCGCACACCAGTTCATTCCGACAGTTTCCCGAATTCGCCAGGAACACACTTGACGTCACGAAAAATAAAAAAGTTGCCATGTTCTGTACCGGCGGAATCCGCTGCGAGAAATCAACGGCGCTCCTTAAATCCCAGGGATTTGAACAGGTGTATCACCTCAAGGGCGGAATCCTCAAGTATCTGGAAGATGTTCCCACGGCAGAATCTCTATGGCAGGGAGAGTGTTTCGTCTTTGATGATCGCGTCACTGTCGATCACGAACTCAAACCTGGCACCTATGATCAATGTCATGCCTGTCGCATGCCGATCACGCAAGCAGATAAGACCCACGATGCATACGTTCGCGGCATCAGCTGTCACCATTGCATCGACACCAATTCGGCACAGCAACGGGCAAGATTTGCCGAACGGGAAAAACAGCTACAACTGGCGGCTGAGCGTGGTGAATCACATATCGGCGCCGATGCGATAAATACTCAACGTACTAACCGGGCGCAAAAAAAACAGAAAAAAGAAAACCAGCGAAGCAGGCGCAATGCCTGATCCCTATACGCATGCCCTATAAGGAGAAAGTATGAAATCAGCACGGTCGCGCAAGCCCCTGACCCAGGATGACGTTTTCAAGATTAAATTCATTAACGAAGCGGCCATTTCTCCCGACGGGCGAACCATCGCGTTTGTGCTCTCGCAGACAGTCCGGGTGTCCGGCAAACAACCACGGGAACGGCAGACCACCTCCATCTGGCTGACGGATACGGAAGGTGGGGAACCGAGACGGCTAACGAACGGCAAAGGCAACGATTCGAATCCGGTGTTCTCCGCCAATGGCAGCCACTTATATTTTCTGTCGACGCGAGACAAGTCCGCACAGATATACAGCATTTCGCTTGCCGGTGGTGAAGCGCAAGCCATCACTGACCTGGCGGTGGGCGCGGGTCAATTCAAATTGTCCCCGGACGGTAAACAGATCGCCTTCGTGGCTACCATGCGCAAGCCTGACCGCGACGATGCGCCAAAACATAACCGCATCAACCGCCCCTGGTACCGGTTTGATCCCGCGGCAGGTTACCTGCAGGATATTGGTCAGGCGATCCATGTGTTACAGCCTGGCAGCGGTAAGGCGAGGCAAGTGACCAAAGCCAATGGCATCATCAACAGCATCGAATGGTCGCCGGATGGTCGAGCCATCGCCTTCGTCGAAACCGGTCTCGAACATCATGAGTTCGTAGAATCGGATCTGCATGTGGTCAATCTGCAGGGTGAACTCCAGACTCTCATCCGCAAACAAATTCTCACGCTTGCATTCTGGACGCCGGACGGAAAACAGCTCGGCATCCTCAAATCCCCCAATTCACTGGCGAACCAGAACCAGTTAACTCTGGTCAACCGCACTGGTGGCAAACCACGGAGCCGTACCGCCGGGCTTGATCGAATGGTTGGCGGTGCCGTACAGATCAGCAGCCCGGCAAGGACACAACAAACTTTCCAGGTTACTGCCGACGGCAAGCATGTGTACGCCCCGATATCCATCGGTGGGGAACTGCAGGTATTTAAAATTTCCCTTACAGGTCGGGAGAGCTGCACACCGATTACCCACGGCGCGCAGGTTTGCCACCTGCTCGCCGCGAATCACAACCAACTGGTGATGACAATTCAGGATTTGAATACGCCTCCTGAACTTCATGTGGTAGATACGCAGCAGGGCTTACGCAAACAGATAACCCGACTAAACGACGCCTTAAATGCGCGGGTCAGGTGGCCCGTGGCTGAACACATTGAGGTTAAAAGTTCACCCAATGTCACCATCGAAGGCTGGGTACTCAAGCCCAGACATGTCCGCGCACCTTACAAAACGCTGCTTTGCATCCACGGCGGACCTCATGCTGGTTTCGGAAACAGTTTCAACTGCGACTACCATGAACTGGCTGGTGCGGGATACGCCATTGTCACCTGCAATCCGCGCGGATCAACCGGATATGGCGATGAATTTTCAACTTCTATTCTTGGCTCCTGGGGTCATCCGGAAACCCGTGATTTCAACGCCGTGCTGGATCATCTGATCAAAGATGGCATCGCTCACAAAGACCGGCTTGGGGTAACCGGCGTCTCTGGTGGTGGTCATCTGAGCGGCTGGTTAATTGGCCAGACGAACCGTTTCAAGGCTGCGGTGCCTGAGCAAGGGGTATACAACATGCTCAGCATGTGGGGAACTTCTGATGCCGGTAAGGCGCTTATTGAACTGGAAATGGGCGGACCCCCGCATAAAATAAGCGACACCTACTGGTCCCTCTCGCCGCTTGCCCATGCCCACAAATGCCGCACTCCGACACTATTGATACAGGGAGAACAGGATATCCGCTGCCCCATGGAGCAAGCCGAACAAATGTACGCGGCGCTGGAACATCATGGTTGCACGGTTGAACTATTACGTCTGGACGAATGCAGCCATGGCGCCCAGGTTGGGGGCAAGCCAGAACTTCGCCGCTTTCGCATGGACGCCATCAAGGCATGGTTCAAAACCTATATTTGATGGGGCTTATCATCGCGCACAGACTAACGGCTGGCAGAATTCAGGCCAAATCGGTGAGATCAGCGCCGTCACTCGTGGCGATCACAAAGCCCGGGCGCGCCTGCAATCTCGCATAGTAGGCAAGTACTTCCGGGTAAGTGTCGTCCAGAACCTCCATCCTTTCCGCCAGCAGCAGTGAGTATCCCATCATGATGTCTGCGGCGGTAAATTCGCCCACCAGAAACTCCTGACCACGTATCCCCTGCTCCACCGCAGCAAGGCAGCTCCGGGCCCGGATTTCCCCGTCCACTACCATGGCAGGCAGTCTTTGGGCTTCCGGCTTCAGGATTCGATGGTGCACCATATCCCCCAGGGGCCGCGCCAGTGTTGCCTCGGCAAACCAGCACCACTGCAGATAGTGCGCGGCAGTGACCGAACCCGGCTCGGGTTGCAAACGCCCCTGACCGTATTTGTCGAGGATGTATTGAACCATCGCGCCTGACTCAAACATACTCATCTCGCCGTCCTTCATCGCCGGTACCTTGCCGGTGGGACTCAGCTTGCGCCACGCCGGTGTGCTCCGATAATCCTGGGAAAAATCGATGGTCGTGACGGTCAGCGGGACGGCAAGTTCATGACAGAGCCAGATGATCCGAACCGATCTGGTGCCTTTAACGTGAAATATTTCGAGTGTCATTCTGGTTCCATTTACTCCGGTGGATGATGGATGAGGCCGATGACCGGTTTGAAGCCTGCCCCCTTGGTACAGGCAACCAGCCGCAAGGCGATCTGCAGTACGTCTTCCGGTATGCCGAGCAAATCCGCGGCCTCCGTTCCGTAAAACATATGCCAGCGCAAGGCCGAAACGAGCCTAGTCTGCGCTGGTGCCGTTAAGATCTTCTGCCAGCAATCGCGGCAACAATCGGTACACGTCAGCATTAGCACCCATGCCAACGTGGGTACCAGAAATTTCAAAATGTTGTACATCGGCACTGACATCATCGATGCAGGCCTTCCAGGAAACCACACCGTCGGTTTTGCTGTACACCGCCCTGATGGGCACATCAATGGGTTTGAGTTGTCGCAATTTTAGCAACCGGGTTAGTTCCTGGGCGGACATCCCGGTTTCACGCTTGACCATGTTGCCGATACTGGACGCACTCACGCCTCCTTTGATGGGCGAGCCGAGCGTAATGACCCGATCGATAAGTTCGGGCCGGTCTCTGGCAACTTCTCGGGAGAGAATACCGCCACGGCTCCAACCGATAAGCCTCACCTTCTGTTTATGCCGGTCCGCCAGGGTGGTTGCCTGCTGGATCAGGGCTGGCAGAAAATCCATCATGCGTCGGCGATTCACCCCGAGGTTCCATGGGTAAGCCTGATAACCAATACTTTTCAGGAACTGCCTCAGCAACAGCGTGGAATAATCGTCTGCCATAAAGCCTGGCAGAACCATCACCGGCTCGTTGTGGCCACGTGCTGCCTGCATTCGGATCAATGGTAGCGATAGCATTAACCGCCCCGCCTCCGCACCTGCTCTGGCCTCCATCATCTGAAGCATGATGCCCGGCGGGGAGATTTGATCATTCATGGACAAATACCAGACAGAGTGAAGCTTTGAGGATTGCATATCGCAAACAACGTTGTAAAGTTGATTGATGGATAGTGACATCAGAGCGAGATTTACGCGACTTGCACGCTTACCGGACGACGAAATTCGTCTCGATGAAGCCGCATTGCTGATCGCCGCCGAAACCGACGAGCGGATCGAGATTCCGCTCTATCTGACCGCGCTGGATCAGTTAGCCCAGAGCTTCCAGCGTAAAATGGCGGGCTCAGGCAGTCTGGGTATTTCAGTGAACAGCCTCATTGAGTTTATCCACACTGAAGAGGGATTCAGCGGCAACGTCAGCAACTACTACGACCCGGAAAACAGCTATCTGAACCGCGTGATTGATACCCGCCACGGTATTCCCATTACCCTCGCGCTAATTCACATCGCACTTGGCTACCGGCTGGATATCGCAGTCAGCGGCATCAACTTTCCCGGCCACTTTCTCATTCGCTACGGCACTGATCAGCATGTGATCGTCGATCCATTTTCCGGACGCATACTGAGTCGCCCTGATTGCTCAACCTTGCTACGACAGATTGCGGGGCCGAAAGCATTGCTGCTTGATGAATATTTTGACACGGCCAGCAATCGGGACATCCTGATTCGTATCCTCGATAACCTGAAGCAGATTTTCTGGCGGCGGAATGCCTGGGATGCCAGTAAGGCCTGTATTGACCGCCAGTTGCTGCTGATCCCTGAGCGAATCGAGTTTAATGTCCAACTGGGTGCAGTTCACGAGATGCAGGGTAATGTGGCACTCGCACAGCACACCTATATCAATGTGCTTCGCTCATCGGAGGACGAACAGTTACGGGCAGTCGCAAGCAAGCGGTTACTTGCCCTGGAATCAAAGCCAACCACGATCCATTGATTGCCACCCATTGCGATTGCAGATGTTTAGCCGACGAATCGGTTGAACAGACTTCCCCAGATACCCGCAGACTGATTGTTCGCTTCCCGTCGGTCGGCCCGATCCCCAAAAAATTCTATCGACTTTACACCAAGCCAGCGAATGGGTTCCGGTTCCCAGCGTCGGGGAACGTCATCAACCCAGGCCAGTGTCGTCAGGTCTGATTTTTCACCTGCCACCAGATCACACATGATTCGACCGGCCAGATTCGAGGCACCGACACCCTCACCCGTATAGCCACCTGCCCAACCGATCCTGCTGCGTTCATCAAAAGTGACACAAGGCCGCCAGTGCCTGGGCACTCCCATGAGGCCGCCCCAGCCATGGCTAAACACCGTTTCTCCGAGAGCAGGGTCCCGGAGTGCTGGAATTAGTTCCCGGGCACTGGCTTCAACAATTTTTACCGCCTTATCCGTTGCCGGGATCAGTGCTCGTCTTTTCGAACCAAAGTAGTAGCCTGCACGTCCACCGAAAACGAGCCGGTCATCCACGGTCCTCTGGCCATAAATGACAACCCGTCGACCATCGCCGAAGGTTTCGCGGCGAGTAAGGCCGATCTCCTGCCAGATTTCCGGGCTGAGTGGCTCCGTGGCGACGACCATTGAATAAAGGGGCAGCATTGAGCGCTGCTGCCCCTGAATCGATTCCGTGTAACCCTCGGTCGCACGAATAATTTTTTCTGCGCGAACAGCACCACGCCCGGTTGACAGTAATAATGATCCGTCCGGTACCCGGGTATAGTTAAATACCGGCGCCTTTTCAATAATCTGCACACCCAGGGCACGATTTACTTCGGCCAGACCTCGAACCAGCCGGCCCGGGTGGATCGCCGCACAGTGCGTGGTGTAATAGGCACCAAGATTTCGCGACAAGCCTATCCGTTTCTCAGATTGTGCCTGGTCCAGCCAGCAATACTCACTGTCCTTGAAACCAAGCCGATGCAGATGTTCGACCCACTGCTGGGAACGTTTCGCAACCTCTGGTGTGCCGGCTACATTGAGCGTACCGCCCCTGGCAAAATGACAGTCGATACTTTCTGCCTGGCAGACACGTTCAATTTCATCCACGGTATTTTCCAACGCCTGCTGCAAACGGATACCTTCGGCCTGAAGCGATGGGACTGACAACATATGCTCTATGCCGGTCGCAGTACCCATACACCAGCCGCCATTCCGGCCACTGGCCCCGAAGCCGACGGTTTCCGCTTCGAACACGGCTATCTGTAACCGGGGCTGCTTCTTCTTCAGGTAGTACGCTGTCCATAGACCTGTGAATCCTGCACCAATGATCGCCACATCAACCTGCGCAGGTGGCTCCCGGAGATCAAGCACCGGATCATCCAGCGAATCGAACCAGAAACTGACTGGCCGGTAATTGTCCATCAGTTTTGCAGCAGCGCGAGTGCTGCACCTGCACGGACAGCGACCCCGGCCTTCTGCTTTTCGAGGTCAACATCCCGGTCTTCTCCCATTGCGCCAACCAGATAACGCTTGTAGACCCCCTGACCGATAGCCGCCAGGCGCCAATGTGAAAAAGCTCGATAGTAGTTGATCGTTGACAGATCACGACCGGTGTTGGCCTCATAAATCGCACATAATTCATCGCGATCAGGGTACCCACCCGCGGCAGTCGGAGGCTGATCGCTCGCCGAATCCGTTTCCATTTCGCCAGGAGCGACCCAGTTATTGAGCAGGTAACCGACATCCGCCAGTGGATCGCCAAGGGTGCACAGTTCCCAGTCGAGAATGGCCTCGACCGAATCGCCCCTGACAATCATATTCCCTAACCGGTAATCCCCATGCACAATCGTGGCACCAATTTGGTCCGGCATTGTGTCAGTGAGAATTCTGCAACATTCTTCCATTTCCGGGACCTCGTGAGTCTTCGATGCCTCCCACTGGCCAGTCCATCGCTTCAACTGACGAGCGAGGTACGCCTCCTTACGACCGAGATCACCAAGTCCAACACTATCCATATTGACGCTGTGCAACTTGCACAGAATATCGATGACCCGCAGTCCTATCTTGCGTCTGGATGGCTCGGGAATGGTTGCACTTAAGATTGAATCGTTCAGCACCAGTCCTTCGACAAATGCCATCACATAAAAATCGGCACCATTGACCGATTCGTCCTGGCACAAACCATAGGTTGGCGGTACCGGAACATCGCTATCACGAAGCGCATGAATAATTCGATGCTCACGGCTCATGTCATGAGCGCTCTGGAGCACGTGTCCGAGCGGCGGGCGACGTAACACATAGCTATTGCCGGATTCATCGACGCATTTGAAAGTCAGATTGGAATGACCGCCCACCACCAGCGAAAACTCAACCTTACCGTCGAGCGCGGGAACATGGTCTCTTAACCACTGGGTCACATTTTCTTCTGAAATACCTTCCGGCACGTTTTTTTTCCTTTCGTTAATTTTCGTTAGTTTGGCTGGCTGTGTCAGTGCTGGTTGCTAAAAGAGGTTATCAATATTGTGATATCTTGTCTCTCCTGCTTTCATGAACCAGGCATTGATGAAAATAAAAACTGCCCTCGCCCACAAAATCAGCGAAGACATCACATCCCTGGAACTGGTGGAACTAACCTTGCCTGCACCTGAAGCTGATGAAGTTCAAATCAGAGTGATGGCGTGTTCCGTCAATTTCCCCGATATCCTGATGATTCAGGGCAAGTACCAGTTCCAGCCACCGCTCCCATTCGCACCAGGCGGGGAGTTTGCCGGGGAAGTCATCAGCGTCGGTAGCAACGTCAGTGGTTTTAAAGCCGGAGACAGGGTAGTCAGCGGTACGCGATACGGTGGATTCGCCGAGGCTATTAACGTTCCCCAGGCGCTGGTTAGGAAAATTCCTGACTCACTGGCATTCGACAAAGCCGCTTCCTATTCGACCGCTTATATGACCGCCTTTGTGGCGCTGACGATTCGCGGTTACCTGCAACCAGGAGAAACCCTGCTCGTTCACGGCGCCACGGGTGGTGTGGGGCTGGCCGCGGTGGACATGGGTAAATATCTCGGCGCCCAGGTCATCGCGACCGGTGGAACCGATGAAAAACTCAGCATCGTCAAGGCGAGAGGTGCGGATCATGTGATCAACTACACCCAGGCTGATGGCTCGCTTGGCGGGTTTCGCGAGAAGGTCAAAGCGCTGACAGACGGTAACGGTGCTGACGTCATCTATGATCCGGTCGGTGGCAGTGTCTTCGATGAATCCATGCGCTGCATTAACTGGGGCGGACGAATACTCTCGATTGGGTTTACCAGTGGTGTCTGGCCCAAAGCGGCGGTCAATCACATTCTGATCAAACAAATTTCCGTTATTGGCGTTCGGGCAGGCGAAATCGGGCGAAAGGACCCGGCAATCGGACGAAAAAACGAGGAAACACTGTTCCAACTCCTGAAGGACGGCGCCATTGATCCTTATGTTTGCGCCAGCTTCCCGCTTGAACACGCCGTCGATGCGATGAAAATGCTGGAGGAACGACGAGTTGTCGGCAAGGTTGTGGTTACCATGAACGGCTATACGCCGAAACACCTCGGCTGAACGTGCTTACCCGGATCAATCGCAGACAATGACTCCGTTAGCCAACAACTGCGCTATGGCATCCTCTGAATAACCGGCTTCGGTGAGGATTTCCCTGCTGTGCTGTCCAATGGATGGCGGGTCTCCCGGAACCTTTTTGGCTTCGCCGCCAATAGTAATCGGATTGGCAATGGTCCATTGAAAATCAGGGTTTTCAGAACTGGTTCGCACAATGACATCGTTTTCAATCAGGTGTGCATCCTGGACGACTTCGGAGAGACGTTCAACAACACCGTAGGTCAATTCTTGCTCATCCATGGCCAGACAAATATCGCTCAGTTTCCGGGACCGAAAAACATCGGTCAGCAAGCCCTTTATGGTATCCCGGTTCTTCATTACCTGGGACGTGTCCGGGTAGGTTTCAAGCCATTCCGGGTGACCCAGGCATCCTGCCAGTTTTGGCCACTCCTTTTTTATATTCGGTAAGGCCAGCACCACAAAGCGATCATCCCGGGTTTGATACACTGCCCCAAAAGGGGAGCGATAACCCTTGGCGTCAAGAATGCTCGCAACATCATAACCAGCGATCGCCCCCTGCAAATGCATACCATTCGACCAGCAACCATTGGCAACGAGAGAGGTCGCGACGTACCGGCCAAGCCCGGTTTTTTCTCGCTGGTACAAAGCCATCATTATTGCAGCAAGCAGCGTCATCGCTGATGCATGGTCACCCACGCCCCCCACAGGAAACGTTGGCACTCCCTTATGAGGCTTGACCAGGTCAAGGATACCCGTTCTCGCCCACCATGCGGTGGTATCGTAGCCGCGTCTGTCCTTGTCCGGGCCCACGGTACCAAAGCCTGTTAACTGGGCATAAATCAGTCGCGGATTAATTTTCTGAAGCGCATCGTACTCAAGTTCATATTTCCTGATCTGATCGGCCCTGAAATTAATCAGCAGCACATCGGCTTCTGCGATCAGTTTATGCAGGACCTCCCGGCCCTGGGCAGTGCCGATGTCCAGCGCCAGCCCGCGCTTGTTCCTTGAAGTCAGGTGCCAGTTATAGTCATGATGATATCTGCCGTGAAGCAGCCGGTAGCCATCACCCGCGGGCGATTCGACCTTGATAACATCAGCACCAAAATCCGCCATGGCAGTTGCCGCACCGGGCCCGGCAACGAACGACGCCGCATCAATTACCTTCAATCCTTCGAGCATGTAGCTCACTGGCCGACCCCCCTAAAGCATTTGCATCCAACCTCTGGAATCCCTATCTTAGCTTATCCAACAAGGCTAATAGCAAGGTGATCGATGTATAAAGTGTTGCGCGACGTTTGGCAGGAACTCATCTCGGAAGGCTCGCCCTTCCATGTCACCGAAATGGAAGTCAGGGGTTCCCCAATGCGGGTTTATTCCGCTGCACCACCCAATCTCCGCGCCTTGTGGTTAGCCTCAACCGCGTTTGGCGACCGTGAATACCTGGTGTATGACGAAGACCGCTGGACTTACGCTGCAGCGCACCAGGATGTCGCCGCAATTGCCAACTGGTTGGCTGCCCAGGGCATTAAGCCAGGAGATCGGGTCGCCATCGCCATGCGTAATTACCCGGAGTGGTTGCTGTTTTACTGGGCCTGTGTGACCACGGGCATCGCCGTGGTCGGCATGAATGCCTGGTGGATCGAGGACGAGATGGCCTATGCCATCAGGGACTCGGAACCAAAGCTGCTGGTGGTTGATGAAGAACGATTGACCCGGTTCGGGAATATCCGGTCAGACTTCCCCGATCTGCCAGTTGTGGCGGTACGCGCAACCTCAGCGGATGACACGATCACCAGCCTCGCCGAGGTATTGAAGGCTGGTGGCTCCCTACCCGATGTGGAGATTGACCCTGATGCGGACGCCTGTATTTTTTACACCTCGGGCACAACAGGCCGTCCCAAGGGAGCCCAGCTTACCCACCGGGGTTGTGTCCACAATGTACTGAACCTTGCTTTCTGGGGTAGCGCAATGGGCCTGACTGCGGCGCGGGTTGCCGGTATCGAACCACCGGACGCAACGCTCGCGCCACCCTCAGCGGCCCTCGTCACGACACCTTTGTTCCATGTCACCGCAAACAATTGCCTGGCCCATGGCACCACCATGGCGGGCGGCAAACTGGTACACATGTACAAGTGGGATGCAGGCGAGGCCCTGAAACTGATTGAGCGCGAAAAGATAACGAGTCTCACCGGCGTTCCGGTCATGTCTCGAGAGCTGATCAATCACCCTGACTTTGATAAATATGATACCTCCAGCCTGCTATCAGTAGGCGGTGGTGGTGCACAGCTGCAACCTGATCTTGTCGGGAAAATTGATCGCGCCGTGAAAACCGCGCGTCCTGGTACCGGCTACGGTATGACCGAAACCTGCGGCATCATCACCTCAATCGGCGGTGACTTTTTCGTCGACAAACCTGACAGTGCAGGACCCGCCATGCCGGTGTTCGAAACCAAAACGATTGATGCTGACGGCAACGATCTGGCGCCAGGTGAGCCGGGGGAACTGCTGGTCAGGGGGGCTCCGGTCATCAAGGGCTACCTCAACCGTGCTGATGATACCGCGGAATCAATCACCGATGGCTGGCTGCACACGGGGGACGTGGCCAGAATTGACGAAAACGGATTTATTTACATCGTCGACCGGGTTAAGGACATGGTGCTCCGTGGCGGAGAGAACATCTACTGCTCGGAAGTGGAAACCGTCCTGTTTGCCATGGACCAGATCGCCGAATGTTCGGTCTTTGGCGTGCCGGATGACCGCCTTGGTGAAGAAGTCGGTGTTGCGATTTTCAGAAAACCTGGCAGCAATCTGAGCGCCGAGCAGGTGCGCGAATACTGCGTGGGTACCATGGCAAAACACAAGATTCCGCGTTACATCTGGTTGATGGATGAGCCACTGCCAAGAAATGCAAACGGCAAATTTTTAAAACGAGAACTCAAGGATCAACTGGCAATCCAGGACGCCGCATGAATCCATTACTCCGGGAGCAATCGCACTGCCAGTTACCGACGTGTTTTTTTCGTTACTCGACGCTTTGGATTCGCTGGTAAGCCGGTATGCTGGGTTTTGAAATGGGTGAAGTTCTCCCGGCCAGGAGAAAATTGCGTACGCGGCACCAGATGCACCTTGCCATTACCAATCAGGTCACTGCGGCCCATTTTTTTCAGGGTTTCCCGTAACATTGGCCAGTTCTCGGGATCATGGTAGCGCAGGAAGGCTTTATGTAAGCGCCGCTGTTTCGCACTCTTCACAATCGAAACGGCTTCACTCTCGCGACTGATACGCTTAAGAGGGTTTTTACCCGAACGGTACATCGCCGTGGCCGTGGCCATTGGCGAAGGATAGAAATTCTGAACCTGATCGGCGCGAAACTTGTTGAGCTTTAACCACAACGCCAGATTGAGCATATCTTCATCGGTTGTACCCGGATGACCGGCAATAAAATAAGGAATCAGGTATTGCTCCTTGCCCGCTTCCTTCGAGTACTTTTCAAACATCGCCTTGAACCGGTCGTAGGTGCCCATACCCGGCTTCATCATTTTCGACAGCGGCCCGCTCTCGGTGTGCTCGGGTGCGATTTTCAGATAACCGCCAACATGTTCCTTGACCAGTTCCTCCACATAGGCCGGGGTTTCCACGGCCAGGTCATAGCGCAGGCCCGATGCGATGAGTACCTTTTTGACGCCATCAATGCTCCGTGCTTTCCGGTACAGCGAAATCAGCGGGGTCTGGTCCGTATCAAGGTTTTTGCAGATGCCGGGATAAACACAGGACGGTCGCCGGCAAGATGCTTCAATTTTCTTATCCTTACACGCCAGCCGCCACATGTTCGCCGTTGGTCCGCCGAGATCGGAAATAATGCCGGTGAATCCCGGTGTTTTGTCACGGATTGCCTCAATCTCATCCAGGACCGACTGTTCAGATCGGCTCTGGATGATCCGCCCCTCATGCTCAGTGATTGAACAAAAAGTGCAGCCACCAAAACAGCCGCGCATGATATTGACCGAGAATCGAATCATCTCGTAAGCGGGAATACGTGCATCCTCGTACGAGGGATGCGGCACCCGCTGATAGGGCAGGCCGAACACGCCGTCCATCTCACTCTCGGTCAGCGGAATGGGCGGTGCATTCAGCCATACGTAGCGTTCACCATGCTGCTGGACCAGCGGTTGAGCATTGCCCGGATTGGTTTCGCGATGTAATACCCGGGACGCCAGCGCATAAAGCACTTCGTCATCACGGACCGATTCGAACGACGGCAGCCTGATATAGCTATCATCCGTGCCAGGCTTCTTATGCGGGTCCACCAGGCGCACAACCTCCGCTCCGCTGGCACTCGCCTCCTCCGGCAGGGTTGCCGAGTCCACCATTCTGAGATCAGCTGGCAGTTCCGGGATAACATAGGCAGTGCCTCTGATGTCCCGGATCTCGTCAATACGCTGACCACGACCCAGGCGATGGGTCAGCTCAACAATGGCGCGCTCCGCATTACCGTACAACAACATGTCCGCCTGACTGTCCACCAGGATCGAGCGACGAACCTTGTCACTCCAGTAATCGTAATGGGCGATCCGGCGCAGACTGGCTTCAATACTGCCAATGACCACGGGTACATCGTTAAACGCCTCTCGGCAACGCTGGGAGTACACAATGACAGCGCGGTCTGGACGCTTGCCGCCAAGATTGCCCGGTGTATAGGCATCGTCATGACGAAGTTTCTTATCGGCGGTATACCGGTTGATCATTGAATCCATGTTGCCGGCAGCGACACCAAAATAGAGATTAGGCTTGCCCAGGACTTTAAACGCTTCAGCAGATGTCCAGTCGGGCTGGGCAATAATACCGACCCGGAATCCCTGGGCTTCAAGTACCCTGCCAATCACCGCCATGCCGAAACTGGGATGATCCACGTAGGCATCACCGGTCACCACAATCACATCACAGCTATCCCAGCCGAGCGCATCCATTTCCGCCCGGGTTGTGGGCAGAAATGGCGCGACACCGAAGCACTCGGCCCAATAGGGTCGGTACTCGAACAGGTGTCCTGGAGATGACGCTAAATTCATGTTTCTACATCAGTTTTTCAGGGTTTGCAGCCTAACAGACAAGCGTCTTGAACAGTAGCGATGGAACCAGCAGCGCCTGACCCGGCAGGCTTGAAGACGATCGTAAAATCGATGGCGCGATTGAAAAATTCAATCGTCCATACCGTTCAGGGCTTCGCTTTAGCAGGACGAATACGTTATCCTTCGGCAATCTTACCGGCCACCTCAAATATCCCCCAGAGCTATCAGGAATGCGGGTATCAGGGCAGAATCCGGATCACAAAAACATTCAGCACAGGGCACTGACGAATGCTAAAACACTCCCGGTTAGCAGCATGGATTGATGATATGAAAACGCTGTGCCAGCCAGATCATCTGGTGATCTGTGACGGCAGCAGCCAAGAGTACGACAGTATGTGGGAATTGCTGCTCGCCGCAGGGGTGGCGAAAAAACTGAATGAGGAAATACGACCCAACAGCTACCTGGTTCGTTCCGACCCTGCTGACGTTGCCCGTGTGGAGAGCCGTACATTCATCTGTACCGAAGCGGAAATTGACGCCGGACCAACCAACCACTGGACCGCACCAGACGAGATGCACACCAGACTCAAGGGTCTGTTCGCCGGGTGTATGCGCGGACGAACGATGTACGTCATTCCCTACAGCATGGGTCCGGTGGGATCACCAATTGCCCACATTGGTGTGGAAATCACCGATTCTCCCTATGTCGTCACCAACATGCATATTATGACCCGGGTCGGTCAGGCAGTATTGGATGAGCTCGGCACCGATGGCGAGTTTGTGCCCTGTGTTCACTCGGTAGGCGTCCCCCTGGTCGACGGCGCGAGCGACGTACCCTGGCCCTGTAATCCTGAAAATCTCTACATCGCTCATTTCCCCACCACCCGTGAAATATGGTCATTCGGCTCAGGCTATGGCGGCAACGCCCTGCTCGGTAAGAAATGTTTCGCCTTGCGGATTGCCTCGGCCATGGCACGTGATGAAGGCTGGCTTGCCGAGCATATGTTGATCCTCAAGCTGACTAATCCAGAAGGTGTTGTTCACTATGTCACCGGCGCTTTCCCCAGTGCTTGTGGGAAAACAAATCTCGCAATGCTGATCCCAACGATTCCTGACTGGAAGGTTGAGACCGTGGGGGATGATATCTGCTGGATGAAATTTGGTGACGATGGTCAGCTTTATGCCATCAATCCCGAGGCTGGCTTTTTTGGAGTAGCGCCAGGCACCGGCATGCATTCCAATGCCAACGCCATGCTCAGCCTGACAAAGGACTGCATCTTTACCAATGTTGCCGAAACAGATGATGGCGATGTCTGGTGGGAAGATATGACCAAAGTGCCACCGGCTCACCTGATCGATTGGAAAGGTAACGACTGGACACCCGCTTCAAAGGAACCGGCCGCACACCCGAATGCCCGCTTCACCGTTTCCGCCGCCCAGTGTCCCGCCATCGCAGATGAGTGGGAAGACCTCAAGGGCGTACCGATCAGCGCAATCCTGTTTGGCGGACGCCGCGCAACCGTCGTACCCCTGGTGAACGAAGCGGCTAGCTGGCAGCAGGGTACATTTTTTGGATCCATTGTCTCCTCAGAAAAAACCGCTGCTGCCGTCGGGAAAATCGGTGAGCTTCGCAGGGACCCAATGGCCATGTTGCCATTTTGCGGTTACAACATGGCTGACTACTGGAGCCACTGGATGGCAACAGGCAACAAACCCGGCGTCAGGCTGCCGAAGATCTACTACGTCAACTGGTTCCGCAAGGACGATAACGGTAAGTTCATGTGGCCAGGATTTGGCGAGAACTCCCGTGTGCTGAAATGGATATTCGAGCGCTGTGAGGGAACTGCCGAATGCATCGAGACGCCTATCGGAAATCTGCCCACACTCGATGCCATAGACTTCGATGGCCTGGGATTAAGCGATGCCGACATCGCGCAATTGCTCAGGGTCGAAATCGAGGGATGGCTTTCAGAAATCCCACTGATCGAGGAATACTACGCGCAATTCGGGGATCGTCTACCGGCAGAGCTCACGAGCGAGCTAAACAATTTGCGGGACAAACTACAGGCCGCAAAATCCGAAGTCGCCTGAACCCCAACATATCTGGAGAGGTGCCGGAGTGGCCGAACGGGAGTGATTCGAAATCATTTGATGGAGCGATCCATCCCAGGGTTCGAATCCCTGCCTCTCCGCCAGATTTGTATTCAAGTAGCTGAAATGTAACGCTTTATTATGATTTTGTTTTTCTTATATACGAATCTATACACGCCTCAGATTGCAGAATCGTTTAACGACTTCTGCCTACTATTCCACACCGAGGCGGATGTTTGTTAATACATGAGGGTATATGTATGCAGGCCTACTATCAGTAGAACTTCACCAGACTGAAGGCACCAACTCCACCACTACTGTTTGCACCTATCCCGACAATCATACTGCGACTCTGAACTAACGTAGCCTGGACGATCTGTATCGCTAACCCCGAATCGAGGGTCAAGAGAGCGCTCACATGGCAATAGGAGTCGATTGATGCGGTGCCAGTAACGGTCGAAGGTGTCTGGATATTACCAGCAGATTTGCAACCAAATCGATGCAGGGAAATTCTTCCGCCGCTGCCAATTCTCAGACTGCACTGCAGAACCATATCATCGTCCTCTTCGTAATAGTCCCAGTACCCGATTAAGTCCTCTACATTACATACTGCTGAAGCAATCGGCGAAAATAGCAATCCAAATACAAGCACGAATATCAGTTTCATAACTCAATCTCCAAGGAAAGGGTTAAATCATTAGTACGCTCCTATACGGCGTTTGACAAGTATGGGAGGGTACCGGATGAACCGGATATTCATTACGTTTAACGTCACCAGTCTCTCCTGGCAGTCACACCACTTTATGTCTCTGGGACGGCGGGTGTCGCGAGATAGAGATCGGCAGATGATGGTTGGGTAATCTGTGATCATACGGCTTAGATTTTTGTAGACCAAGGCCCCAATTCAAGGGGCACAAAGGCGGGAAACGTCATGCCCAACTTTCTCGAGTTCCGAGGTCTATCCATCTACCTTAGTCCCAAATCGGCTTGCCCTTCGTTGGCTTATTGGTTTCGACGAGCCTATCAGTAGGCGGCTTCGGGGGCTGAGGAACATAGCCTGACTGGCGAAATCCACGACTAGCGGCCAATCCGACAGCGTTGACGGTATTCTATCGATTTCTTCTGTTACATCTTTCACTTGGTATCTTCTAACATCCGTCCAACTTTTGGTTCTCGCAGTAAGGGTAGGTATTTTGAAAGTGAACCGCGGTTTACAAGGAGATTCCGGGTTAGGTAAACGATTTAGGTCATCTGTGCCTTACTTCAATGGTGGCATCTGGGGCACTTTCCCAATCGACTGTCCTGTAGTTTCCGCAACCATCACTTCTTCTTGTCTGAATACCAGTTACCACTTCATCAGTGAACCAGATCACGGCATAGGTATGAGTAGAAGCCCAAAAATTCGTTTGGCAATATTGCCATGCCTCTTGACGGCCATCCAACTGACGGTCAGCTGGTCTACCGGCTACGCGCAGAACTTTTTCCTTTGGGTCACCGGCTTGAATCTGATAAAGCGCGTCATCTAGCTTTTGTCCCCCCCCAAGCGTGTTGTTGTAGATTTTATTTGGATCAGAAGCGCATCCTAAAACGAGAATAGCAATAGGTATAAGTAGGTAAACTACACGCATGTTCAGCCCCGATAATGAACTGACTATAGGTTATCAAATACGAAGATTGATGACAGAGGAAAGATTCTTACGGAAATCGAGTCGCCGCGCCGAAACATGCGTGCTTCAGTGGGTTAAGTTCGGTTGGTAGTACATTTAGCGCGTATTTCTCAAGTATCAATATCCAGCGATTAGCGTACTCGCAACGGTTGACGGACGGCATCCATTCGTCGGGTCGACCCGTGGACTTCTTCCACGGTTTCCATCCCCTGATCACTTCTGATTGCCTCTGTCGGCGCTCTGGTGTCCAGTCGTTCATGCTCTTCCTCTGGTTGTATCGAAACTAACAAAGGTGAATTCGAGCGAACATAGGCGTAATCTCAATACTGAAGCGAGTCACGGTCAGAAGTCTAGCGACGTAAGTCGTCTCCGCCTCGTTCAGCAAACCATATAGTTGTAGCTCCCAGGAGGACAGGAAAATGAAATTGACAATCGCCGTGACTGCACTGATTATTGTCATAACATCCAGCAACGCGGTGTTTGCAAAGTGTCGAAAAGCACAAGTCTGCGATGACTATGGAATGAATTGCCAAGTCCGCCAAATCTGTGAAAGCTCGCTCGACCTACCGTCTGTAGGAGTTGATCCCCTTCGATCTTTACCATCGACGCGCCTCAAGCCATTGCCTTCAATTGGCCTGCCCCCTATTGGTACGCGGAAGTGTGAATACAAGCAGGTAAATGGGATATGGCAAAACGTTTGCAAATGACCGGCGTGCCCGCGAGAAATTGATAGTGTGTCACTCGCCGACTATCTAAAACACACTGGATACCAATGACAAACTCATCGAAATTGGTCAAAGTCTCAAAGATAATTTCCCAAAGATCAAAGCACCGGCGCCTTCGCTCTTTGATGTCAGCGTCAAATCAGGTAGATAGGCTCAGGCTAATTCGCAATCCACCGCCCCTGGGACGCGGCTGAGAATGTTATCTTTAACAGTACTCGCATAAAGGTGGTCGCGCTCGCGATTCTTGGCAATGTCCCAATTTATTGTAAGACTTTCGCTAGTTAACGTAAAAATGTCCTGGTTCAGTGGGCGCTGGGATATCTCTGTTTAGTGGTATTTGCGCTAAGAGGAGGCGTAACATGCTACATCGCTGCTATTGAAATAAAGTAGACCGCTATGATTTGGCAAATGGCTATCGGTATCTTGGTTGGTTATTCGTTCGTTCTGCTTTTCAATATATTCGCAGAGAAACCTATTTACTATGTGGCAATTGGGCTAGCCAGCGCTAGAGCGGGTGGAGGGCATAACAATGCAATTTGAGTCGTCAATACGCGCTATCGGGCTTCAGTCCTCTAACGCAGCTACTCTACTGCGCCGCCTAACTGGATGCTACGGGGCTACAGTCATCACTAACCACCTTATCCGAATTATTCTGATGCTCGCACCCGTTATCCTACCAACGTCCGCTGTGCAAGCAAAGACTTTGACCACTTGTGAATTTCCAAGCGGTTACAGTTTCTATCTCGACGATACCAAATGGGTAAAAGGAGGTATTACGGGAGGCAAGATCGCAATAGCCGAAGACAACGGGACTTACGATGTATTGTTCATCGACGCGCGGGGCAAAACCTCCAGTTCGCAGGATCTCGGAGGAGTTGTTCTCATCGAGAATAGTAAGACTGCACTGACCTTGCTTGCAATCGACGCCGGTAAATCAGCCGAACTCATTACCTATCACTACAACGGAAATAAAATACTTTGGACTAAGCATGCCTTTGCAGGTTCCATACTGGATAAGGTCGTATCGATGGTGGCTAGCAATTGTGAATAACTCGTCCGACAACGAACTGATGACCAAATTTCATTGATAGGGAAAGCAGGCCATGATTCAAAAATCCTTCGTATTAGCATTAGGAGTTTCGATCGGTTCGGTGACGTTTGCCAACGATACCGTAGACAACGCCTTTCGACTTTGTGCCGCACTTGAGGGAACAGGATTACTAAGTTCTGAGTGTGAAGTTTCCGGGTGGAATCAAACTGTCGAGGTAATAATCGACACCAGCGGGTCGGAAGCACGGTCGATCTGTGTGGGAGTATCAAAAATGATGGTAGGGATTGGGGCGAAGTTCGACAAGGGATGGAAACTAAAAATTTACTCACCTTACAGTGGTGAAAAAACCATTGCTTTCTGCAGCCTTCCGAACTAGAACGCGTAAAACATGAAGCCATCTTAGTGCATGTATCACGCATAACTCGTCGATATCCACTTTCCCGTTATCAATTACAAATAGGAACGATAGGTTATCTCAACTAATTCAGAAGACGCTGACAAGTAATAGTAGGTGGGACAACTAGGATTTCTCTTTCATCAATGATCACTTCCTGCTCGTTGTCAAACTCATTGTAATAGTAGATATGGCATACATTTATTTTTGTCTTTAAGACAACTCTCTCCGAATTCAAATAGCTACCATGATTTTGATAGTGTTTAAACGCGAAATCATGAGCAATTTCTTTTTTTAGTGTCCAAGATTGAGAAATGATTCCTGAATCGTACTCGTACTTGCTTGTACCCCTGTAAATTTCTATTTCACCCTTTAGGTCATTTACACCAAGCCTCTGACGGATAACAACTTTCGGATACCAGTTTTCTGCTTCTCTGTGTTTATATAGAGAAAGAAGCCCCCCCTGCTTGAATGATATAAATGCGTGGCGGAGGCTATCCACTATGAAATATTCGTCGGTGCCACTTGCAATACCGAAACGTTCAGAGAACTGCATTATTTCTGTATTCAGATATTCATCGTTTTCAAAATATTCAGACGATCCTAATTCGACAGCCGTATTCGGTGGATTCAACTCGACCAGAAACTCAAAAAAATCGCGAAAAAAATCCAACTTGCTTGGCACAGTCGATTCTAAATGGTTCCCTAAATCTTCTAGACAAAGACACATTTCATCCCTCAGCAGTTTCTCTGCCTTTTCGCTAATTACATCATTCATATCTAGCTCAGACGTTCCATCACTGTTTTCGATCGATTTCGATTTCTGACTCTGGCCACTCCCTAATTTCGGGACTTCCTGGGTACGGAGAGGTATACATCATGTGCGCCAGACTGTTCCAACGGACTGACAGTAGGCATTCGTTTCTAACAAGTGAAACCTCGCGCATAGCACGCATGCCGCCACGTTACGTTGTCTCTAAGCTGGCTTGCTGTATCTCATCTACAAGTCTACTCGTCCTTAGATTGACCGATTCGGAACGCTTCTACCGGCGTGAGATCGTCGTGGGTCCACAAGACCCAATCGACATTGATTGACTTTTGACAAGACTTGGCGCCGGGCGGACACGGATTCTTTTTGTTCTTGTCTTTCTTGTCTTTCTTGTCTTTCTTGTCTTTCTTGCCTTTCTCTTCTTTCTTGTTTTGCCACCAAGATTGAACCATCAGCTGAAGATCTTGAATCACATCAGAGTGAAGCGTCTGCGTCGTCCCTAACGGCTGCGGGTTCTCATCGTCGGTCACAATCCAGTAGTTCGACTCATACTCGGTGAATAATCCGTTCTTGTCGAGGTTCTTGATCATTACCACCAACGTTACATATTGCTCAGAGTATCCTGCAAACGGTACAGGTGGGAGCGCCCGTTCTAACGGTTCTTGATCCTGGAGGCATGATGTTCCTACCTGGTTCGCATTCACATGTGTCACAGCCGACAGAAGCGGCGCCTGGAATGATGTATTGAACAATTTTTCGATCGGCCCCGCAGCCTTCTGGCCCAATATCTCAAAGTCATGCTCCATATGAAAACAGTCACTCGCTCCTGGATCGAGTGTCCTGTACGTGAAAAAAGCTCTGACATTTAGGTCATCGAATAATTCGCTTTCATCGACACTCTCACCTTCGTTTTTGGTAGCGATATCAGTCAGCTTGATACGTGCAGCAGCGACAATATCGAATTTTGTCTCCGGTTTAAGTTTCCAGGTGGCTTCACCGGCATTCATCTTCTGTTCAGTTTCGACAAACTCAGCCGAAACTCGAAGTACTTTTTCACCATCTAAATTAGTGATACCCACCAGACTGTTACACCAGTGATTGGTGCCGGGCCCCGAAGTCCCTTCGGTGCAGCCTCCGGTTGGTGGTCGTATCTCCCAATCACCCAGTAACGCTTCGCCTGCAGAGCTAAAACCCGCAAATATGACAGGTGCGTTCCTGATTTCCAGTTCAACAAGCTTCGCTGTTGTGTTGCCTTCCGCATCGCTCGCGATGATGTTAAACGCATGGCCAAGGATCTCGCCTTCGGCATGCGACTCAGGTCCTTGTTTGTTGGTGGGTGTCCAGTGCAGCACGTACCAACCATTGCCTGTGTCATTGAACGTCGCGCCAGCCGGTAGACCGAAAGCCACTACGCTTACAAGGTCGTCGTTCTCATCCGTTACGGCAAACGGTACCTCGATCTCGATGAGTTCCGTGCCTTGAATTGGCTCCGCCACGCTCGTTGTAATGGCAGGCGGAGAATTGTACAGTGCGAGGTCGGCGATTTCCTCGCTCGATAGCACATTACTATAAATGCGAACATCATCGATCAGACCCTTAAAATACTGAACTGGAGGTATGGGGTTTGGTAGATTTGGCACTAGAATCCGCTCATGCCCAATGTAAAGGGTTCGAGAGGTCTGTAGCGCTACAGAACCGACTCCTGAGCCATTCACAATTCCCACGTCAACTCCATCGAGAAAGAGACGCATTTTCTCTGCACTACTTGGCCCTGCGTTTCCATCCCAGACTAAAGCCACATGATGCCAAACGTTTTCTGTAACGCTCACATCACTTATTCCCGAGATTCCGACGCTAGCGCCCGTGCCTATTTGACCCAATAATATATCGGGAATAGGTCCCCCGGTCGGAGCAACCTTCAAACCAAAGTGTCCATTGTAATGGACACCTCCAATATAATTGCTGAGAATTGGTGAATGGTCCTGTAACGCACCAGTAGTATTGAACCAAGCAGTAACAGTGATCGCGTCACCGGCAAAAGTGTTTGAAGAACCGAGATCAATGAAATCGCTGGTTCCATTAAATAATAAAGCACCACCCGGGTTGCCAAACCTATCGAGCGCAGCAGTACCTCCGTTTAATATCCCATCATGTCCATTTCCACTACTGTCAAGTGCGTCCCCATCCAAGTCATAGTGAGCAATCAGATCGCGAGTCGCTATTGGCTCTGCGTTGAATTCGACAACATATCCTTTAATGGCTAATCCCTGATTCGGATTTCCGTAATTGTCATTGTCATTCCAAACCAAGCCTCGCGGCGCGAAATATGCAAAATAATGAAGGTAGTTCTCACCTCCTGGCACCGCGTTATTCGGTTCATTACAACACCAGTTGGCATAGGTCCAGGAATCGCCATTGATCCACCGCCACATTGACTCTGTGCCTTCGTCAGTACCTCCCAGCCACGGACCACGGCCATGATCGTACTCGGTATTCCAGTAGGCATCGTAATCAATCAGGCTGAATACGAAATTGTTCTCTGCTGCGCTAGTAATGGATGCGAGGTATCCGTCACGAGCTGCTGCTGCATCACGTGCATCCGTCCAGCTAATTCCAGATTCAACCAGAACTGCTTCGTACCAATGTCCATTGCCGCTCCACTGGACAGCTGCTGCGTTTGACTCTTGAGCATTAACGTTGAGAAAGACGAGGATGATAAAAAATGTGAGCCGTTTCATGGGCGATCCTTATTGTCGTTGATCGTTGTCTGCGTTAGCTGCCGGAAAAGTGCTCGCATGCGAGAGTTTTGAAGAGAACGCCATTCCTCGTACTATAACTGCACAGTTCACTGATTTTTCAGTGGATTCTACGCGATCTGTAAAATAGATAGGTAAGCCGGTTGCTTGTGCAACATATCCTAGAACCGAGAACATCAATAGCAGCGTAGCTGTTGATTTATTCATATGTGTCTCAGCTTCTTGTTAGCTTGAGGCGGATCGATAATTTTCTCGAGTTCCACTAGTATCCTGCAGAGTCCAAATGAACAAGTTTCTTCCTCAAGAAAAGTTCGGTCCACTTGTAAACCTCCCCGTTTTAGTTACAGATCCAATTAGAGTTTTCCACTGATTTATATTTGTCCAGGTACTCAATCGGTGTCAGCTTTTCCAGCGAGTCATGAGGTCGTTCCTGGTTGTACTCATCGATCCAATCGGTGGTTA
>JAJFKA010000070.1 GCA_021773555.1 Gammaproteobacteria bacterium | reverse complement strand
TGCTTCCGATGCGGTATTAACGATATGCGCGGCATCGGTCTGTTTGATCATGCGCGGGACAAATGCTCGAATCGCGTTGGCGATGCCTTTGACATTGACGTCAAATACCCATTGCCAGTCATCGACCTGTTGTTCCCACAGAGGTGCCATGGGCCCCATCACCCCGGCGTTGTTAAACAGCAGGTGAATGTTGGCGTGGTTCCGGAAGAGTGTATCGACTAATGTCTCCATTGCCTCGGCATCCGCCACATCAAGGTGGTGGATTTCTGGTACGGACTGCAACAAGGCCATTGTTGCGTCCATATTGTCCACATCGAGCAGTACCAGGCGCGTGTCAAGGGCGTCAAGCGCTACTGCCAGTGCCTGTCCTATGCCGGATGCAGCGCCGGTGATGACTGCCACTTTATCCTTAAAGGAATCCATCGTTTATTCTCCTCGGTAAACGCTCAATATAGCGAAAAACAGAATTTATTGGTTGGCATCTCGAAACTTTGCATCGATCTGCTTGCATTCAGGGCCCTCGAGTCTGCTTTGACATGCAGACCTGGCAATTCTATATTGTCTGCCAGGAGTGACCTTAAGGGGCCTTCCCGGACCGATTAACCAAGGAGTGCTCCATTTCTAGGTCAGCGAGTGGACAACCAAGTCCATTGTTGTCTCCTGACAGGTCGCTAGACTGCAAGCAGCTGAACTGTTCTCTCCGTGGGGAAAGCCTATGCCGCATTTCGATGTTAGTCCCAAGTCACTGCCATCAAACTGGCTTCTGTCCCTCCAGCTGTTTCTCCTCATTACCTCGATCGCTGTCTCCCAGTCCAATCTTGCCGCTGACAGCAGCGAAGGATGTGCTGCCAGCGATCCACAGGCAGGCGATGCCTCAACATCCGGTCTGACTTACGAGACATCGCTAGTCATGGCGAACCCTGGCAACAACACCAATCAGCAGACCTTTGTACGCATCGTTAATCCCAACGATGGAACGACCGACGTCGAGATCTACGGCATTGATGATAGCGGCAATCAGAGTAGAAAAGCGCCGGTCACATTCACGCTCGAACCTCAGGCATCAATCCAGATCAGCACCCAGGAGATGGAGGATGGCAATACAGCAAAAGGCCTGGTGAGCAATCTTTGCGACGGGCAGGGAAAGTGGCAGTTTCGAGTGCGTTCCAGCAATCCCGTCACTCTGATTGGGCTCATCAGGACACCTGATGGATTCCTGACAGGGCTGGTCGACACGGTGCCAGGTGAGGGTAGTGAACGATTCGTTTATTTCGCCAATCCTGCGAGCAATAACAACCAACAGACTTTCCTGCGTGTCACCAACCAGACAGCGAACGAGGGTACAGTTGCAATATCGGGTATTGATGATCTCGGTATCACATCCTCCGGCACCGTGTCGTTTAGCCTCGGCGCTAACGCATCGAAACAGATTACTACCCAGGATCTTGAAAACGGAAACACCGGGAAAGGACTGACAGGTAACCTGGACAACGGGTCCGGGAAATGGCGATTAACGCTAACGTCGACACTCGCTCTTGAGGTCATCAGCATGATCAGGACTCCCGATGGATTCCTGACCAATCTGAGCAGTGTCGTTGATGCCAACAATGCTGGCGAGCGAATCATCTATTTTGCGAACCCCGCCAGTGAAACGACAAAATCGACGTTCCTTCGGGTCATTAATAGCAGCGGTCAGGACGGTACGGTAACCGTTTCAGGAACCGACGATAACGGCAACATTGCACCCGGTGGTGATGTCAGTTTTGCCCTCACCGCCAACGCGTCGAAGCAGATCACCACGCAGGACCTGGAAGGTGGCAATAGTGGCAAGGGCCTGCTTGGCATGCTCGGTGACGGCGAAGGACGCTGGCGGCTTGCCATCAGTGCCGATGTGGCAATTGAGGTCATGAGCCTGATCCGAACACCCGACGGTTTCCTGACTAACCTGTCCCGCACAACGCCGGTGTCCGCCAGCGTCAATGATGTTGCAATATTCAACCCGGCCAGCAATGTTAATCAGCGGAGCTCGCTCAGGATCGTCAATGACGCAAGCCAGCAGGGCAGCGTCACGATTTCGGGGATTGACGACACCGGCAACCCGGCACCGGGTGGCAGCGTCACGTTCAATATCACTGCGGGTGCCGGCATGCTGGTTACGGCACAGGATCTCGAGCAGGGTAACGCGGAACTCGGGCTTGTTGGTGCCCTCGGCAATGGTGCCGGCAAGTGGCGCCTGCAGGTAACCTCCGATGTCGACCTGCAAGTGCAAAGTCTGCTGGATACACAGACAGGGTTTCTGACCAATCTGAGCGCTACCAGTGCGCCCTCGGTACTTAAGGAGCCATTGCAGGTGGCCGACGCCATATCCGGCGGTATCTGGACCGGCTCCATAACCAGCAATGCAAGCACCGCAGAATACATTGGTTTCAGTACAGATGCCGGTAGCTTCAGGTTCTTCTCTTTGGATACCCTCGCGCAATTTCACGGGGACTTCACGGTTAGCGTTAATGACTTGTCCGGCAGTGGTTTGGCAGTCCTGGACAGGACAAACGTAATTAACGTGACCATCACCGGCGAGATTGTCGAGCGCACCAGCCTGACAGCCAACTGGCAGGGCGGTGGCGATTCCGGCGTGATCGATTTTCAATATTCAGACCTCTATGAGCGGGCGGGAACCCTCTCGAACACAACCGGTTCATGGCAAGGCACTAATGAAGGCCAGGTCTGGATTACCCTTACAATCAACAACGGGACCATCAGCGGCAGTGACGCGCTGAACTGCACGCATAACGGATCCATGACACCTGTCGATCCCATGTTCAATCTTTACCTGATAACAGACACACTGAGCGGCTGTTCGATAGAGGGCGACTATAGTGGTTTCGCCGCGTTCAGGGACACGAGCGCGACTGACGACACGATCATGTTTGCAGTCGACAACAGTGCTTTTTATATCACCGGGCTGCTTGATCGGCAGTAGCAGGCATCTCAGTGACGAGGTCATATCGGCGTAATAACCAATAACAACAAAGGTAGTTGCCATGCACTTCAAACGAACCGCCCTTCTTATCCTGGTACACGTGCTGTATTCACCTGGCATGTTCGCGGAGGATCTCTCTGGTAGTGAAATAATGGACGCGGTCAGTCGCAACCACAACGCACCGGTTGAGATGGAAACGCTGTCCATGACTCTCACTGACAAAAAGGACAAAACCACTGACAGGGACCTTCGCCAGTACTCCCGCAGAGGCGACGATGGATTCTATAAGTATCTGCTGGTGTTCGATGAACCGAAAGGCATCATGGGTGTCGCCCTGCTGACCTGGGAGAAGACCGGCGGTGACGATGACCAGTGGCTGTATCTTCCTGCCATGGGAAAGCAGCTCAAGAGAATTGCCAGCGGTGGCCGAATGAACTATTTCATGGGTACCGACTTCGCCTTCGAGGATCTGGTCGCGGAAAAGCAGGAAAACTTTCGCTACGAGCGACAGGCGGATCAGAAACTCGACAACATCGATGTTTTCGTTATTGACGCCCATCCGCTGGAAAACCTTGTCACTGGTTATCAAAAACGCGAGCTGATGGTTCGACAGGACAACTTCGCCATCGTCCGCATCGACTATTTTCAGCGACGAACCGGCAAGTTGATGAAACGCCTGACTTTGAGCGAACTCGAACATATCGATGCCGATCGCTGGAGATCGTCCGATCGACTGATGGAGAACTTCGTAAAGAAACACAAAACACGGATCACAACGAAAGCACGTTCGTTCGAATCGGCCGGGGTTCCTGAGACGATTTTTGCGCAGCGCCACATCCTCTCACGTAATCACATGCGCTGATCATGACCATGACGACGAGCACATGAGAAGCCTCGGAGGCGCGGACACGTTATGACTCCCGTCTTGATGTTTGCAACCAGAAATCGAGTCCTGGCCTCATTGATTCTGCTCGCAATGACCGTCCTGCTCGCCTCCGGTATCCCGAAGCTAAAGATCGACACACGCCTTGAGCTACTGCTGGACCGACAGGGGTCAGAGTACAACCGCTATCAGGAAGCCATGAAGCTGTTTGGCTCGGACAACAAAACGATTTTCTTCATTCGAGATGCCGCGTTGTTCACGCCGGAAAAACTGGAAATCCTGCAATCGCTGGTTGATGAGCTTGATGCCCTCGATGCCGTCGAGAAAGTCGATAGCCTGTTCAGTTTGACCAGCATCAGGGATCGCGATGGCTGGCTTGAATCCCGGGCTATGATTGAATTTCTGCCCGACACCCAGGAGGAAGCCGACCAGATACTCAAAGATGCGCTGTACAGCCCGCTTGTAAAAGGAAACTTCGCGACTGACAGCGGCGACATAACCGCTATCACCGTTACCGTGCGACCCCCGCTCCCGGACGAAAGGGACCTGGACGGACATACCTACGAGGTATTCGAGGCAATTATTGATCGTTACGCCGTGCATTTTCACATCCTGTTCCATGCCGGAAACCTTCGCGTTGGTAATGACCTGCGTGTCTTCCTGAAGAAGGATCTTTCCACGCTCGGCCCGATCTCAATTGTTGTTCTATTCATGATGGTAGGCCTGCTCCTGCGCAACATGACGATGAGCCTGTTGCCTGTGTTTACTTCCGTGATGGGAACCGTGTGGACGTTTGGGTTCATGGGTCATGTCGACATCCCCGTGAATCTGCTGACCGCGATGTTGCCGACTTTGCTGCTTGTCATTGGCGCTACCGAGGATATTCACCTGAGCTCAGCATTCGTTGAAGCTTACGATGTGGGCGAAGCGACGGATCGTCAGGGCGCGGTTCACTACATGGCAAGCCACATGGCAACCGCTGTTGTTATCACCGCATTTACGACGTCAATCGGCTTCGTTTCGAATGCCTTTTCGAATCTACAGATTATCCAGCACTTCGCCATCGTCGCCTCGTTCGGTATCGTCGCAAATGCCGTTACCACGTTTCTCAGCGTGCCGCTGCTGCTATCCCTTCTCGGTCCGCAGCCAGGCACCAGCACAGCAGGTGGTAGTGAGGCCAGGCAGCAGATTCACGGCGTATCCAGAGCGCTCCGGGCTTTCGCCGACGTCTGTGTACGGACTCTCTACGACAAGACCAATCGCTACCCGGTCAGGGTGGCGACGGTGACTATCCTGCTGATCGTGATTTCCGGAGTTATTTTGAGTCGCGTCAAAGTCAACACCGATCCCATGACCTTCTTCCCGGAAGACTCGCAGATCATTACTGACACCAATATGATCTCGGACACGCTGAGTGGCGTGTTGACCTTTTTTATCACCATCGATGGCGGCAAAGACCGTGCTTTTACACAACCCGAGTACCTGGAGCGCCTGCATGAACTGGTTACCACAATCAATCAGCAGGGCATCTTCGACCGGGCCGTTGCGCACACCGAGCACCTGTCGCTCGTAAACCAGGAAATGCACGGCGGCGACCCTGCCTTCTACCACCCCCCCGACAGCCAGGACCTTGCTGAACAATACCTGATGTTCTTCCAGCGATCTGATCTGGAGTCATACCTGGCGGAGGATGCTCGTCACGCAAACGTTGTGGTCAGGTACAGCATTTATGGTTCTGAACGCGCGCTGGAAGAGATCGAGCGTCTCAAGGTGATGGCAAGGCAGATTCTCGGTCCCGACATGTCAGTAGAAATCGTTGGCAAATATGTTCTCGTCAACGCGGCATCCCGGCAACTCGTTAAAAATGAAATCAAGGCTGTTCTCGTCATCATCAGTGTCATCTTTGTCGTCATGTGGCTGCTCTACGGATCATGGCGCGCCGGTATTGTCTCGCTGATGCCGAACCTGATCCCGATAATGTTCACCTTCGCGATCATGGTGCTCGTCGGCATCGAGGTAAATCCTGCAACAGCCATGGTTGCCGGTGTGGTGATTGGTGTGGCCATCGACGACACGACTCATTTTCTGACCCGGTTCAACGCCGAATGCAGAAAATCAGATGACATGAATGCAGTGATCCGTCGCGTGGTACGAGCTGAGGCCGTGCCTGTGATCGTGTCCTCACTGGCACTGGGTGCCGGATTCTCGATACTCATCGCCTCCCAGTTCACCCTGACCCGTGAGTTCGGTTTTCTTGCCGCCATTGCGATGTTGTTGGCGCTGCTGACGGAATTCATTGTCACACCGCTATTAATGCGTAATCTCTGGATGGTAAACGTGTGGGATCTGATGACGGTCAAGCTGCCCATGGATGTACTCAAGCGCTCGCCGCTTTTCAAGGGGCTGTCGTTCTTCCAGATCAGGAAACTGATACTGCTGAGTCGAGAGCGTACCTGTATCAGCGGCGAGAACATTTCCGGCGAGGCTGAATTCGGTGAGGAAATGTTTGTCGTGGTCGAAGGTGGTGTAAGCCTGCAATATGAGGGTTCGAGTGACACTACGACATGTGGAGTAGGTGACCTGGTGAGCGAGGTCGGTTTCCTGGGGCAAGGTTTCAGAACAGCAACTCTGGTCGCGGACCAGGACACGCGACTGCTGGTGCTTAACCAGAATACCATTGCCCGTCGACTGCACCTGTATCCGTACATCGCAACAACACTAAACAACAATATGGCAAACCTGCTTGGACATCAGCTGGATGAAACGACAGCTGCCGCGCCTGGCTGAGCCTGACAAGGGATTTAATTATGTTCTTAGAACCAATCGCTGAAAAAGCCCGATCGAATGGGCGCAACCGGCCATTCGGCGCCATGCTGCTCGCGATGGCATTCTTCGGATTATCCCCGTACACCCTTGCCGAGGACCAGGCCGGAGGTGGGCTGTTAGGTGACTATTTCCGCAGTACCCGGGGTGAGTTCACTGCTTTCTCAGACTTTCACACACATGATGCAGATCCAGGCGTTAGAAATGAGAGGGCGACCCTCTGGACGAGACTTATCCTCGAGAACGATGTAAGCCTGTCAGACTCAATCCGGTTCGAGACGGAATTGGTGTTGACGTTGTCTGTGCCCAACCTGAACTCCGGTGCGTTCACGAGCACAGGGGTGGTCAATCCGGAACCACCATTTGCCGACTTTCGAACCTTCATGCTGACCTGGCAGGGCGCGAAAACCGAAATCAAGCTGGGAAAAGGTGTTATTGAACTCGGCTATGCGGAGCTCTTCACACCAGTGGATCGTTTCGGCAGCCAGAACTACAGCAAGCCACAGCACTTCTATGCACGCGGCGACGTCCAACTCAGCATTTCCCGGTACTTCGAGACCAGTGCGCTAACCTTTACAGTACTGCCATACAACGAAGACTTTATCGATCCACCCGGGGGATCCAGATGGCTTAACAGTAGTGGTGACCGGGATTTTTTCAGCAACATCGGCGCGCCTGCTGAAGATCGCCCGGACTCCTTTCCTGAAGACTGGGGATACCTGCTGAAATACAACGGCATCGCCCGCGGTGTCGACTACTACCTTGGTGCACACTACGGGCAAGGTGCCTATCCGGTCATACAATTCGAAGGCATCGTCATCCCGCCGAAGACCACCAAGATCTATCCACGGGCAAGTTCGCTGATGGCCGGCCTCATCGGTACCCGGGGAGGCTGGTCATATTACGCAGACGTACTGTATCAGCGAACCCGGGAATTCGAAGACGACTCCTTCGTTCGCTGGGCGCTCGGATTCTCCTACCGTGAATCCACTTTCGCCCGCAAACTGGGCCTGATTGAAATCAGGCCGGTGCTCACCTGGTCCGGCCACCACGTCACTGAGGAATCCAATCCCCGGGTTACCGTTCACAACAGCGAGTCTGCCAGACCACACCCCAACAGTCTGCTCGGCAGGCTTGAAGCGAGGTTAACCGACCAGTCGATGCTGTACCTCCTGGGTGCGAAAAATTTCTCGGATCGCGACGGTTCGATTGGTTTTGGTTATCAGTACAACTACAGTGACAGTCTACAGTTCAACGTGCTCGGTCTGTTTATGCGGGGTGAAGACAACACCCAGTTCGGACGCTGGCGTGACAACGATTTCATCTCGCTGGGCTTGAGTTACAGGTTCTAGCCCAATCCGCCCCGGGACCTGCTTCGCCAGGGTTGTGGTGTTGGGTTTATGGAATCCATTGTTAGATCTCCACGCTAATCTCGCGATTCGCGAATAAGGGAATTTTGAAGAATGGTGTTTCAGCAAGTTAGCATCGATTGTAAAAACAGCTTATTCTGATCCCGACATAAAGGCGTGTCGGGTACTGATCAGGATATGATCAGGCGTGAATCCTCGGTCCAACCCAGCATATGAGCAGATATTTTTAGGAGCACCAGAATGAAAGTTAAATCCCTGGGTTACATAGGCATTGAATCTAACAAGATGGATGAGTGGCAGAGCTACTGTACGAACGTGTTGGGGCTTATGGAAATGGAAGCGCCCGACAATGAACTGCGGTTTCGAATGGATGATCTTCACTGGCGCATCGCGGTGTCACGCGGAGACAAGGAAGATCTCATTTATGCAGGATTTGACACGCGTGACTCAGACAGGCTTAACGCACTGGTCGAGCAACTGGCGACGCTCGGATTTAAAGCCAGTGAGGATGCTGCGCTGGCCACGAGCCGTGGTGTGTCATGTCTGTATAAGGTTGCTGATCCCGATGGATTGCAGGTTGAGCTCTTCTATGGTGCAACCGAGATCGCGGAAATTCCGTTCATTTCCCCAGCGGGAGTGAGCGGGTTTCTGACCGGTGACCAGGGGCTTGGTCATATCGTCCTTTACACAGGGGATATAGAGGAAAAGCGCCGATTTTACATGCAGGGTCTTGGCTTCAAATTGTCGGATACGATCCTGATGGGCGGTGAAGTGATGTTGACATTCCTGCACTGCAATCCGCGGCACCATACGGTTGCACTGGTCCCCGCGCCCGTGCCAAAACGGATGAATCATTTTATGGTCCAGGCAAACACGCTGGATGACGTGGGTCATGCCAATGACCGTGCCCAGCGCCTGGGTGCACCGATAACGGTTAGCCTTGGGTGTCATACCAATGATCGAATGGTTTCTTTTTACTCACGTTCACCCTCGGATTTCGAGGTAGAGTTTGGCTTTGGTGCACGGGTAGTCGATGACAAGTGGTCGGTCGGACACCACACAGGTCCCAGCATATGGGGGCATAAGGCAGTAACCCAGGATCAGTAGCCATCAGCGAGCCTGAACAGAGGCGAAAAGCGCATATTGATGGCTTTGGTGCTGCCGCGCTGATTCTCTTCAGTGTGCTGCTGGGTCTTAATCAGGCGTTGGTGAAACTGGTCAATGCTGGTTTTTCTCCCGTCTTTCAGTCCGGATTGCGTTCGGTTTGCGCCTTCGTGATTGTGCTCTGCGCAGCGTTGCTGCTGCGTAAAAGATTATCGGTCAAAGACGGTAGTCTACCGGCAGGACTGGTGTCAGGATTGCTGTTTGCCGGGGAATTTTGGCTGTTGTTTACCGCACTCGATTACACCACGGTATCGCGGGTATCCATGTTGTTTTACACCCAGCCACTCTGGGTGGCCATCGGCGCTCACTTTTTACTCGGCGAACACCTGAACAGCCGTAAACTGACCGGTCTGCTGGTTGCCTGCCTGGGTGTTGTGATACTGCTAATCCGCCCGGGTGAGGCGGTGCTGGCAGATACCTTGATCGGCGATATGATGTGCATAAGCGCCTCACTGTTTTGGGCGGCGATTGTGTTGCTAACGAGAAGATCAAGGTTGTCCCAATGCACGCCGGAAATGCAACTGCTCTACCAGCTCGCAGTTTCTGGCGTACTGCTGACAGCCGTTGCGCTTGTTTTTGGCGATCTGGTGCGCGAACCAACAGTGACGATCGTGGCGATTTTCAGCTTTCAGGTTGTTGTCGTTGTTTCGATGGGATTTATACTGTGGTTCTGGGCGCTGTCCGTCTACCCTGCGTCAGAAATGTCATCGTTTGGATTGTTGGCACCCTTGTTCGGGGTCTTTTTTGGGTGGTTAATCTTCGATGATGAGATGACCTGGATATTCATGCTGGCGCTGATGCTGGTATCTGCTGGCCTGCTGTTAATAAACATTCCGCGGCGCGCCTGAAGGGATAGATCCGTCCTGCAGAACACTTAGCCGGATTTCAACAGGGCTCGCAATTTGAGTACGTGTAGATGCAGTCTTGTAGCCGGGTGTTAGAAAAATCTCCAACGACGATATAATCCCGTTGTAACCTTCCCCAGGAGTGAGTGCAAATTGAGTCGTAATACGCATGGCGTGGCGATTGTCGTGATTATTCTGCTAGCACTTTTAGGTGGCTGTGCTACGACCGGTGGTGGCAAAGACATTACAGTGAGGTTTGAGGAATATCCACGCTCATCTATTCCGGCGTTCGTGGCGAAAGTCCGTATTGAATCTTCAATCGGCAATGTCATGTCCATCCTGATGGACTTTTCCAGTTGGCCAGGTTGGGCCTATGGTTGTGAGCGAATCGAAGTTCTTGAGACCATTGGTTACACAGATGCATATCTTTACCAGGTAACAAAAGTACCAGTGATTCGGAACCGGGATTCGATCATCCATGCCATGTCGAGCAGTTCTGACGGAGAAGTTGTTATCAGGTTCGAGGCAGCACCAGATTATTGCCTGGACAGCCAGAGGAGCGCCTGCGAAATGGTTAACGAATCACGTCTGATTCGCGTTACCGAAATGTCCGGTTCGTTTGCACTAAGGAATGTTTCTGCCAATGAAGTAGAAGTTACCTGGCAGCAGCACCTGGACCCTGCTGGCTGGGTCCCTGACTTCCTGGTGCGCTGGAAGCAGGGGGATATCCCGGTCAGGTCGCTTACTCGCCTGAAGGCTTTGGCCGAGTCACACTAGCCTGTTTGTTCCGGAGCCTGGCTGACTATGATTGAATGGCTTAAACAGCAGCTCAAACCTGATGCTAAGTAACATCCCGGGACCTGCTAAACGCGATAGAACCGATCCAAACCGGTTAGTTTTTTCGAAGCTGCTTTAGCGCGGTTTTTTCGGCTTTATCGAGCTTCTCAGTCGAACTGCTGAATGCCTGTGGGCTCAGAGACTTGATATGCCGGTGCAGGAACAGGGTCGTCTCGCCCGGGTAGACGTTGTAGATTTCACGGAGCGTCCAGCCGACACCTTTCTGGACATAGTAGTCCGGATCCCTGAGCAGCGGTTCGACGAAACGAATGAGGTCCGCGTAAGGTAATACCAGTTTACGTTTACTGGCGTACTCGATCAGCCCAACCACGGACTGGCGTCGTTTCCAGGGAGACTTCGCGATGTTCCACCGCTCGTAGAGCGGTAGTATCCAATCGGGATTATCTTCAACCACACCGGCGTAGATTTTCGACAGGTCGTCGCTGTGCTCCCAACTATCGCAGCGGTTGACCCAGTGCTTGATGGCATCAAATTCGAAGCGACGAAGCGTTCTATGCTGGTAATAGTAAAGTGCCTGGTGAGCGACTTCATGGAAGTCAGCGTGTTTCCAGATGTAGTCCCAGGATTTGAGTACCTGCCGAGGATCCGGGACGTAGAAGGAATAACCGGATTTCACCAGGGCTCGCAATAGGGGCACGTGTATATGCAGACGCGTGAACCGGTCGGGTGTTGAAGTTGCGGTTAGGCTGAGTTCGCGCGTTCGGGTTGTTACTTCAGCAAGTGCTTTGTTCATTTCGGAGTCGCAGAAGAATTTTTTTTACGGTGTGCACTGGCGATGTATACCGGATTTGAGGAGAATGCCGGGTCTTTCGCAGACTATCAGGAACACCAACAAATCAACAGCAACAGCAAAGTGATGAAACACGCGAGCAGGGTAAATCGGACAATCAGCCAGGGATCAGCGGGATGGGCTGTGCATGCGCGGGCAAATGACATGATGGCCTCGGGTGAGGATGTTATTCTGCTCACGATTGGAGATCCTGATTTTGAAACACCGGCACCCATTGTTGAGACAGCAGTAAGCAGTCTGCTGTCTGGACGAACTCATTACACGCCCTTGTTGGGTGAGAAAAAGTTGCGCCAGGCAATCGCCGATTACCAGGGGCGCTTGTACGGTGATTCGGCGCTCACAGCAGACAATGTGATTGTTGTCATAGGAGCCCAATGTGGGCTGTATGTTTCTGCCATGTGCACCCTCGAGCAGGGTGATGAAGTAATTGTGCTGGACCCGACCTATTCAACTTATGCCTATGTCCTCGGTGCCAGCGGAGCGAAGTCTGTGTTTGTCCCGCTCAGACCGGAGAGAAATTTTCAGGTTGATCCCAAAGACGTCGCCGCGGCGATCACAGACCGGACCAGGGCAATCTTTCTGAATACCCCACACAATCCGACCGGCGCGGTTGTGCATCGTGAAGAAATGGAGAGTCTCGCCGCACTATGCCTCGAGCATGATCTCTGGATGATTACCGATGAGGTCTACGGCGCGCTGACCTACGAGCAAGCGCACATTTGTGCTGCTTCGCTACCGAACATGGCTGATCGCACTCTGACAATTTCCAGCTTGTCGAAGTCCCACGCGATGCCGGGATTCCGTCTGGGCTGGGTTACCGGGCCGGCAGAGACAATTAACCTTATGGGGAACCTGTGTGCAGGCATGTTATTTGGAGTGTCGCCGTTTGTTCAGGATGCCGCGCTTGAAGCACTGACCGGCAGTCTCGGCGAGATTGAAAAGATGCGGATCGCCTACAGAGCACGTCGGGACCTTGTTCATGAGTGTCTGCAGGATACGCCCGGCATTTCCTGTCAACTGCCGGAAGGAGGCTTATACATGATGATCGATATCCGGGAGACCGGCATTGATGCGATGAGTTTTGCCGACCAGCTTCTGGATATGGAAAAAGTGGCGCTGTTGCCGGGTGAGGCATTCGGCCCGGGTGGCAAGGGACACTTACGACTTAGCCTGGTGGAACCTGCTGAAATTCTTGCAGAAGCGTGTCGACGGATATCCCGATTCGCGGCGCGCGCCCATCAGCAAAGCGTCGCGGGGTAAGGCGCTCTGTGGGGATTTAGGCATCCGCCGCCGGTGCTCTATTAAAGTGGCGCTGGCCTTTTGTTGGGTGAACAATGTCGTTGCGGAGAATCATTCGCGACAGGAGAGACAGTTATGCGAAGTAAAGACGAGGTATCGAGTAAGCGAGTTGCTTATCTAGCCTGGGATCGTACGACCCGATGGTTTCATTGGATTAATCTGCTATGCGTTCTGGCATTGGTGGTCCTGGGGCTGGCCATTCTAAATGAGAAGTCCTTTGGAGTTAGCGCCGACGGAAAAATTCTTCTGAAAACCCTGCATGTCTACGTGGGTTACGTCTTTACAATCAATCTTACGTGGCGGCTGACCTGGGCATTCGTCGGTAGCTCGCGTGCAAGGTGGTTGGCGTTGCTGCCGATCGGACGCGGCTACACTGAGGCACTTCGCCAGTACGTTCGCGGGCTCTGGCAAGGCGCGCCACCGGGCTACCTGGGCCACAACCCGCTGGGTCGTCTCATGGTGACCGCGCTATTGCTTGTGCTGGCGACGCAAGCCGTCACCGGACTGGTTCTCGCCGGTACCGATCTCTACAAACCGCCCTTTGGTGGCATAATCGCCGAGTGGGTGACTAACGGAGACCCAGAGAAGCTCGCAAATCTAACACCCGGCTCGAAAGATGCTGTGGACCCTGTTGCGTACGACGAGATGAGAAGTTTTCGGAAACCCTTCGTCACCACGCATGAGTATTCCTTTTATACATTGATTGTATTGATTCTAGTTCACGTTGCCGCGGTGGTGATTACGGAGATTCGCGAGAAGAACAGTTTGGTATCGGCAATGCTAAGCGGTGAGAAAACGTTTACCGAAGCCCCGATAGATGAATTGGAACCACCAGATTCCGGATGACGCGGGCAAAAGCGAGTAGTACACGGGGCAGGGCGGAACTAACTCCGAAGTCCCTTGAGTTGCAGGTCAAATAGTCGTTCGCCTTCTTTAACAATGCTGAAACGTCGCTCGTTCACGGACCAACGAACGGCGAGGCCCTGGACTAATCCAATCAGCAGGTACGCAACATCACCGGGCTCAACGTCCGAACGAAAATATCCAGTACTTTGCGCCTCGACAACGCTGTTTGTCAGACGCTGATGAAACTGAGTTAGCAGATTCGCAAATGCGTTTCGTAGGCGGACGTTCTCGACCAGCAACTCTCGCGAGAACAGCAACGAAGGTATTGCCGGAAATGTTTGGATTAAGCGTAGCTGCCCCAGTACCAGGCGACGCAACCTCTCTTCGGGCGAGTCACCCCGACGTCTTTCCGTGCTGGTCCAGCGCTTCTTCATCTGCTCACCGATGTATTCAGCTACCGACTCCCAGATGTCCTGCTTTTTTGGAAAGTGGCGAAAAATACCGGGCTGGGTTAGGCCCACCGCACTGGCGAGGGTGTCAGTGGTGACCCGATCGGGCCCGATTTCATCGGCGAGCCTGAGTGCCGCGGTAATCACTTCAGCTTTGCGTTCATCCGCAGATTTTCGAACTCGCATACAGAAATCGTCCGGTTTTTGGTAAGTACTTGCTCGCTAACATATCTCGCCGGCCACCGGATAGCAAGATTGCTTATACGAATCGACACGCCCGCGCCACAAGGCCTGTAGTGATAGGGCCATAACGCGCACACACATCCTGGTATCAGGCCGGGGAAATCACTTCAGGAATATCAAATAGTATTGACTTTTTTTAAAACGGACTTATTATAGTGAGCAATCAATCACTAATTATAAATGGTGTTTCACACCAGGATGAAAATAGGGATGCCGATTGGAACAGAACTGGGAACCGGGGTGCCGTGGGCAAGCTGGTTGCGGCGGCTAGCACTTGTTGCACTGGCAATAACGGCGATCGTTTTCCTGTTTTTCCAATTGTTGGGCCTGCGCAGTACGGCAATACCGGAATCGCCCGCAATGCCAGTGGTGCGAACTGAAACAGTGTGGGCACAACCATTGGAGATCTATCAGCGATACACCGGAACGATTAGGGCTCGCGAGCGGTTTGCCGTCGCAGCCCAGGTCACCGCCATTGTATTGTTGGTTCCGAAGCGCGAAGGGGAACGTGTCCTTCGGGGTGAGCTGCTTGCCTTGCTCGACGCCACGGACTTCCGCACCGATGTGGCGCGTCATCAGGCTTCCATGGAGCGGCTACTGGCGGAGCTGACGTACTGGAAAGCGCAACTGGTGCGTAATAAAGCCTTGTATGCGAACTCGGCCGCATCGCAGCAGACGGTGGAAGACAATCAACGGCAGGTACGGGGACTACAAGCCTCTGTCAAAGAAAGCAAGGAAGCCTTGTCGCAGGTCACAACTCAACTCAGCTACACGGAAATCCGCGCACCGAGCGATGGATTCGTACAATCCGTCTATGCACTACCGGGTGATTTGGCACGTTCGGGTGCCCCCATGCTTGAGTTGTTGGATGATCGCGCCCTTAAGGTCACCGTCACACTACCGCAAGGTGACCTCGCGATGATCAGTGTCGCGACACCAGCGATCGTGGAGATTGCCGGGCTTAACTATCGAGCCAATGGTGCGCTGGATCGCCTCTATCCGGCACTCGACGCGCGCACGCGGACTGCCACTGGCGAGGTATTCCTGACGGACACCGCTGAGGACCTGCGGCCCGGTATGTTGGCGACGGTTTCGCTGCGAATACTGCAACTCGATACAGCGATCACGGTACCGGTTCATGCCATCCACAACCGTACCGGTACGCCTGGCGTCTTTATAGATACCGGCGGCAGGGCGGAGTGGCGTCCTGTGCAGACTGGCCAGACCATTGGGGAGCGAATACACATTATTGAGGGTGTTGAGCCGGGTACCTCGGTTATCGTGACGCCAGACTCGCGACTCACCCATGGCCTGATGATCAAACGTGCCTCCGATGGACCAGCGTCATGAGCTGGCCGGCATTTTCTCTGCAATATCGTCATACCGTATTCGCGGCACTCATCGCTGTCGTCGTACTCGGAATCTATGCGCGGATCGAACTTCCTGTGCGATTGTTTCCCGATACCGATCCGCCCGTAGTTACCGTTGTCACTCCCTACCCGGGGGCGGCGGCGAGCGACGTTGCCAAAGGCGTAAGTAAGCTGCTGGAGGAAGAGATCGCGGGCATCGACGGCACCGCCAGGGTAACTTCCACCAGCCAAACCGGCTTGAGCGTGATCAAGGCCGAGTTTCATTACACGCGTAACGTCGAGACCGCAGCCGTAGATGTCCAAAATGCCATTAGCCGCATACGTGCCGCGTTGCCGAATGACATTGGCGAGCCGCAGGTGCTGCAGTTTTCCTCCGCCGACAAACCCATACTCACGGTGGCGCTCAGCAGTGAGACGCTAGCGCTTGATGACGTGCGCGAGCTTGCGGATAACGCGATCAAGGACCAACTGCAAATGTTAGCCGGTGTTGCGGCGGTGGATGTATTCGGCGGACACAAACGACAACTGGAGGTCACGCTTCTGCGAGACCGTCTCGCCGCATACACCGTTGAGGCGGACGCGGTAATCGCGATGTTAAAGGGCTGGAATCTGATGGCCTCCGGTGGTCGGGTTGCACGCGGTGAGCAAGAGGCGTTGGTGCGATTTTATTCACCACTCAATGACCCGCAACAGGTTGAAGCGCTGATCCTCAAGCAACAAGGCGATCGAACGGTTCGGATCGGTGATGTGGCGGAGGTCCATCTCGCATCAAAGGAAGCGCGTTCCGCCTATCGATACAACGGACGTGATGCCATAGCGGTACGGGTCATGAAGCGCGACGGGGCCAACACGGTGGTCGTTGCAGATTTGATTCGCCATGCGCTCGTTCAACTCAGCGAGTCGCGACCGGACATTCACTTTGTGATCGCCGACGATGACTCGGTTTTTACCGAACTGGTCATCGCCAACATGACCAGTTCAGTCATGATGGCCATCGCATTGACAATCTTCGTGGTGTTCTTGTTTCTGGCCGATTTTCGCCAGGCGGCGATCATCGCTTTGTCGATACCCGTCGCATTTTTGGCAACTTTCGCCTTGATGCAGCTGGTAGGAATTGATCTCAATATGGTCACCATGTCCGCGATAATTTTATCCATTGGCCTGTTGGTGGACGACGGCATTGTGGTCATTGAGAATATTGCGCGCCACCTGGGCGAGGGAAAATCTCAGGTACAAGCAGCGCTGCAAGGTACCGAAGAAATTTTTCTTGCTGACCTCTCCGGTACCATTACCACGATGGCGGTACTGGTCCCGTTACTTTTCCTTGGCGGGTTTGTCGGCAAACTCTTTGGTCCACTCGCCTTGACAGTGCTATTCGCGCTTGGTGCTTCGTTTGTGGTGTCGGTCACGATGATCCCTTTGCTCGCGGCGCTGTGGTTGTTACCGGCAGGGGACAATACTAAACGACCAGGGTGGCATTCTGCATTCCAGGGAGGCTTGGATAGCCTGCGTCAACAGTACCTTCAACTGCTGCACTGGGGCATCCGACATCCGTGGCGACTGCTCAGTATCGCGGCTTTGTTGCTTGTCGCCAGCACTCAGGTGATGGCATGGATAGGCAGTGAAATGCTACCGAAATTTGACTCGGGAAGCTTTGACGTATCGATCGATATGACGCCGGGAACGCCGTTGGAAATCACGCAAGAAGCCGTAGCC